>JACRIZ010000125.1 GCA_016235765.1 Rhodocyclales bacterium
CGCCGGCGCCGTACATGCTGCCGCGGTAGAGGATGTGGTGCTGGCAGGGCCGCTCGGTCGGGTGGAAGCCGGGATTGATGCGCACCAGCGAGGCGATGTTGGCGAACTTGCCGATGTCGGCGGCCATCACGTCGCCGTGGTGGCCGATGTAGCTGTAGTCGCCGAACACGCTGTGCTCGATGCGCGTCGAGGCGCCGATCTCCGTGTAGGCGCCGAAACGGCTCGCCTGGATGATCGCATCGGGTGCGATGACCGGCGCCGCGCCGAGGCGAACCGGCGGCGGCAGGTTCATCGACTCGATCCAGGTGCCTTCAGCCACGGAGCTCGGCCGTGTCGATGCTGAAGCTGAAACCGTGACGGGTGAAGCCCATGCCGTCGTAGAAGCGGTGCGCGTCGAGGCGGCGCAGGTTGCTCGACAGCGCCAGCTTGTAGGCGCCCTTGTCGGCCGCCATTTTCATCGCGGTGCGCAGCATCGCGCGGCCCAGGCCGCGGCCGCGATACTGCGGCCGGATCACCACGGCCTCGGCGATGGCCTCCGAGCGCATGGTGCCGGAGAGCACCGGGAAGACATTCAAGGACAGCGTGCCGACGATTTCGCCGCCGGCTTCGGCGAAGTAGCAGACGTAGTCGGGGAAGCGCTGCATTTCCTGCCACTTGGCCCGGATGCTTTCCACAGGGAAGGGATCGTTGCCATCCATCTCGGCGAGGATGGTCGCCAGCAGCGGCAGTTCGGCTTCGGTGACGGGACGCAGGATGATCTGGCTCACATCAGGGTCTTTCTGATCCGCGCCGAAATCAGGTCGATGACGGTGACGAAGGCGATGATGATCAGCATCACGGCGCAGGTTTGCGCATAGTCGAAGCTGCGGATCACGTCGTAGAGGGTGACGCCGATGCCGCCGGCGCCGACCATGCCGACCACCGAGGCGGAGCGCACGTTCGACTCGAAGCGGTAGAGCGTATAGGACACCCAGAGCGGCATCACCTGCGGGATGACGCCGTAGACGATCTCTTCGAGCACGTTGGCGCCGGTGGCCCGGATGCCCTCGACCGGCTGCGGGTCGATGGCCTCCACCGCTTCCGAGAACAGCTTGGCCAGGATGCCGGTGGTGTGCACCCAGAGCGCCAGCACGCCGGCGAACGGCCCCAGGCCGACGGCGACGATGAACAGCATGGCGAACACCATCTCGTTGATGGCGCGCGCCGCGTCCATCAGGCGCCGTACCGGCTGGTATATCCACGCCGGGGCGATGTTGGAGGAGCTCAGCAAACCGAACGGGACGGCGCAGACCACCGCCAGCACCGTGCCCCAGATCGCGATCTGCACGGTGACGATCATCTCGCTGACATGGATGCGCCAGTCCGCGAAATTCGGCGGAAAGAACCCGGCCGCGAACTCCGCCATGTTGGCCGAATCGCCGATCAGGGCCATCGGCCGGATCTCGGCCCCTTGCCATGACCAGGCGAGCACGCCGAGGACCAGGCCCCAGATCAGCAGCGAGCCGAGACTGGAGCGGGAAAAGCCGCCGCTCGGATCGACGGTCTTGGCAGGCGTTGCGGTTTGCATGATGAAAAGGCCGGCCTTGCGGCCGGCCGGAAGGAGGCAGGAATTACTTGGCGGCGGCGAGCTGGTCGTTCAGGGCGGCGAGCTTCTTGGCGATTTCGGCCAGCTTGGCCTGCTTGGTTGCCGCATCCATATTCTGGTCGGCTTCGATCTTGGCCTTCGCCTTGACCAGTTCCAATTGCCGGAACGGCACCAGTTGCTTGTTGCTGGACTCGTTGAACACGCCGAAGGTCAGCTTGTTCATGTTGGCCAGTTCGCGCTTGGCCTCGGCAGAGTCGCCGCGGCCGTAGGACAGGAAGAACTCCTTGAGCTTGGCCTTGACGTCGGCCGGCAGGTCGGCGCGCCAGACGATGGGGTCGGCGGCGATCAGCGGCGACTTCCAGAGGACGTGGATGTTCTTCGCCTTCTCGGGTTCGCGGCGCGAGAACTTCTCGAAGGTCTCGGTGTTGGTGATGGCGACGTCGACCTGCTTCGCGGCCGTGGCCATCAGGTTCGACTCATGGTTGCCGACGCGCAGCGACTTGTAGTGGGTCTTGGGATCGATGCCGTTCTGCGCGTACAGATAGTAGCCGGGCACCAGCGTGCCGGAGGTCGAGTTCGGATCGCCGGCGCCGTAGCTGATGTCCTTGCCGTGCTTGAGCACGTCGTCCAGGGTCTTGTAGGCGCTGTCCTTGTGGGTGACCAGCAGCGACCAGTAGCCGGGCGCGCCGTCGGCATAGGTGATCTGGGCGAACACCTCGCCGCTGGCGCGGTCGACCGCCTCCATGCCCGACTTGTTGCCGAACCAGGCCAGATGCACCTTCCCGAACCGCATGCCTTCGATGATGCCGGCGTAGTCGTTGGCGAAATAGCCCTTGACCTTGTAGCCGGTCTTCTTCTGCATGTCGTCGAGCACGGGCTGCCAGTCGGCCTTCAGGTTGGCGCTGGACTCGGTCGAGATGATGCCGAAGTTGATCTCGACCGGCTCGGCCAGGGCGCCGCCGCAGGCAGCGGCGGCGAGGATGGAAACGAAGAGTTTGCGGAACATTTTGGCAGGTCTCCTTGGTTGGATCGTGGGATCACGCCGCCAGCGGCAGCGCGACGGGTTCGGGGGCGCCGGCCGGCGGCGCGCCGGCAGAGGCGGCTTCCGGGTCGCAGCAGTACAGGTCCTTGAGGAACTCGGGGGACAGGCCGGCGGCCGGCCCGTCGTAGACCACGCGACCGTCGCGCATGGCGACGACGCGCGGGCAGTAGCGCAGGGCCACGTCCACCTGGTGCAGCGACACCAGCACCGCACAGCCGTGCTCGCGATTGACGCGCGCCAGGATTTCCATGACCTTGCGCGACGATTCGGGATCGAGCGAGGCGATCGGCTCGTCGGCCAGCACCACCTTGGCGCCCTGCACCAGGGCGCGGGCGATGGCGGCCCGCTGCTGTTGTCCGCCGGACAGGGTCGAGGCCCGCTGGAAGGCATAGCGCTCCATGCCGACCTCGGCCAGCGCCTGCAGGCCGAGGTCGCGTTCCTTGCGCGTGAAGATGCGCAGCAGCGAACGGTGCGTCGGGATGCGATGGAGCTGCCCGGTCAGCACGTTGGTCAACAGCGTCAGGCGCCCGACCAGGTTGAACTGCTGGAAGATGAAGCCGATGTGGGAGCGCAGGTCGCGCACGTTGCGGGCGATGCGGCCGCCGTTCTGCACGGCTTCGCCGCAGATGCAGATTTCGCCGCAATCGCCGGCGACGAAGCCGGACAGATGGCGCAGCAGGGTGGATTTGCCGGAACCGGAGGCGCCGATCAGGGCCACCATTTCTCCCGGTGCAATCGTCAGCGAGACATCGTCGAGCGCGCGACGGCTGCCGAACGTCTTCGTCAAGCCGGAGACATGGATCGCATGCATGGCGTCCTCCCGTGGGGTGCGATGCCTGCGGATGCTAGTGAGGCTGTGTTGCGGAAACGTTGCGCTTTTGCGAAGTCCGCCGTAATCGAAGCCCGCCCGCCGGCGCAAAGTCAGCCGTGGTGGCACGCCACCCCCGGCCTGGGCTATGCTTGTTAACATAATGAACAAGTACCGCAGCCTCGACCTCCTGTTGCAGCGCCTGCAGCGCGCCATCGCCGCGGGCCATGTCGCCGTCGCCGACAACTGGCAGGACGACGAGGAGGCGATTGGCTTCTACAAGCCCGGCGCGCCCGAACTGGCCGCCTATGTTTCCACCCACGGCCAGCCGCCCGGCTGGTACGACGTCGAGCTCGAATTCCCCGAGCTCGACGACAACCGGCTCGCCAACGCGCCGACCACCTGCGACGACGTCAAGCTCAACGACGTGCTCGGGCTGCTGGCCGTGCACTTCGACCTGACCGGCGTGAGCCTGCAGGACCAGTCCGGCGACTGAACGCCGGCGCGGCAGCCGGCCGCAGCGGCCGAAAACCATCTTCCCATCAGTGTTTCCAGCCGATCTCCCTGGTGAATTTTCTGGAATAGGGCGCCGTTTGCATACGTCTACCCTGTGCAGCAAACCCCAAGCAAAACAACCGAGGAGACCGACGCCATGAAGAAATTCATCATTCCCCTACTGGCCGCCTTGCTGCCGCTGGACGCGGCGCTGGCGGCCGACCAGAAAGTCCTGTTCCAGGTCAGCGAAGGCAGCGAAGCGAGCTGGAACCTGACGCTCAACAACGTCAAGAACGTGCAGGCGGCCCTGGGCCGGGACCGGGTCGATGTCGAAATCGTCGCCTACGGCCCGGGCATCGGCATGCTCAAGGCGGAATCGCTGGCAGGCAACCGGGTCGCGGACGCCATGGCCGCGGGCGTCAAGGTGGTCGCCTGTGAAAACACCATGAAGGGACAGAAGCTCGAGCGGGCCGACATGCTGACCGGCGTCGACTACGTGCCGGCCGGCGTGATCGAGATCATGGAGCGGCAAAAACAGGGCTGGGCCTACGTGCGCCCGTAAGCCGGCCGCCTACGGCAGGCGCGCGACCAGTTCGCGCGCCGATGCCTGGATCACCCGGTTGAAGGCTACCGTTTCCTCGCTCACCGAATCGTAGGCCGAGGTCAGTTCGACGGCGCCTTCCCAGACGATGGCGCCGTCGTGGCTGTCCCATACTTGCAGGAATAGGCGCGTGGTGGATATCTTGGTGTCGAAGACGCGGAAGCCGAGCGCACCCCAGCGGCTCTTCGATTCCTGGCGGAAACCGGCCAGCTTGAGCTGCGCCAGGTAGCGGACGCCGGCCGCCGCGCCGACCTGGCGAATCACATCCCGGTCGAGCAGCCCGGTCATCCTGTAGTCCTCGATCATGTGCTTGTAGGTGCCGGCCAGCCCGGCGCGATTGATCGCCGTCAGTGCCGCCGGGAGCGCGACCGCCTGCAAGTCCGGACGCGCGGTCCGCAGCGTTTCGAAGAACGACAGCGCCAGCGCCTGCTTGTCCTCCTCCTGGCCGGTGACCGTGGAAGGGGTCAGGAACGCCAAGCCGCCCTCGTCGAGCGCCCGGGCGGAAAGCGTCAACACCGACACCTGCACCGTGCTCGCTGTCTGCTGCGAGAATTGGGTCGCGCAAGCACCCAACAGGGCCGACAGCCCGATGGCGAGCGCGCACAACGAAATACCGGATCGAATTCGGGTCGCCATGACTGGGTTGCGGTCGGAATGTCGGATGCCTGCTTTCATTGTAGCCCGCGGCGGAGCCTTGTCATTCCCCCGCAGCTATCCCAGAATGCGGCACTATTCATGTCTGCGGAGCCGCAATGCCGCTACGTTGCCTGTCATCAGTCATCATCGCCTTGTACGCGGGCTGCGCCGCCGCCGAGTCGCCGGCAGCCGCCGTGGTGGTCAATCACAACCACAGTCGCCAACTGGCCACCCTGAAAGGCCCCCATTTCCAGAGCTTCCCCAAGGGCACGATGCCGCAAACCGGAACCTGGCTCGGTCTCTACTGCAACAAGGCCGGCTGCGAGTTGAGGGAAGCCGCCGTGACGGTCATGAGCGGCACGATCGCCGATTGCGACGACGAGGAGGCCTATGCCGAGACGGTCTATGCCTCCGGCAATCCGGTGGCGCTGTTCAATGGCGTCAGCCTGACCCCCGGCAAGGTGACGACCGCCCTCCTGGCGAAAAAGGAGCCGCCCGCGTCCGCCCACTTCGTGAAGCTCAGGAAGCTCGGGCTGTGGCAGGCGCAACTCAAGGGCAAACAGTTGGGCATCTCCTGGGTGCGCCTGCCGCGGCCGAGGTCGCCGGACGAAACCATGTACCGCTACCATCTCGGCGACGGCGCAACCAAGCAGTTCATCTTCTCGTCCTTCGGCGCCAAGGACGGGCCAAAGGGCGGCGCCGTCACACCCTTCGTCCATTGGGCGGGGGACCTGGACAAGGACGGCAAGCTCGACCTGCTGGTCGAAATACCCTACGGTATGGACGACAGCGCGGAAGCGCGCTGCCAGGTCGCCTACCGGCTCTACCTGTCGTCCCAGGCCGCGGACGGCGAAGTCCTCCACAAAGCCGTCCAGACCGCCGGGCTGCAACCGGCCTGCGGTTGCCGGGGCGGGCAGGGCGATCGTTAGCCCGTCGCAGTCGGAAAGTCAGTCGTGGTGGCACGGCTCCGCGGGCGAATACACCGCGATGGTGTTTCGCCCTGCGTTCTTGGCCCGGTACATCGCCTTGTCGCTGAGCCGAAGCAGGTCGTGCATGTTGTCCGCGTGCTCCGGATAGAGCACGACCCCGATGCTGGGCGTGATTTCCAGGCGGATTCCGTCCGGAGCGACGAAGGGCGCGTTCAGGGCCACGCGGATGTTCTCGGCGATCTTGCAGGCATCGTCGGCATTGCCGGCCTCGGGAAGCACCACCACGAACTCGTCGCCGCCGATGCGCGCGACCGTGTCGGATTTCCGCAGGCATGTCTGCATGCGTTGCGCGACGGCGCACAGCAACCAGTCGCCGACCTCGTGTCCCAGCTCGTCGTTGATGGGCTTGAACTTGTCCAGGTCGATGAAAAGCAGGGACATGCGCAAGCCATCCCGCTTCGCCTGCATGATGAGCTGGCCGAGCCGGTCCTCCAGCAGACGGCGGTTGGGAAGCTTGGTCAACTGGTCGTAGAAGGCCATTTGGTGGATCCGCTCCTGCGCCGCCAGCACGCTCTTCGCCATGTGGTCGAAGGACTCGATGACGTGCCCCAGCTCCGGGCTGCCGCCGGGCGTGAGGTGGACATCGAAGTTTCCGGCCGCGATCGCGTTCGCGCCGGACTCGAGCTGCTCCAGCGGCGCCAGGCCCGAACGCAGCACCAGCCAGATGCCAATGAAGTCGAGGACGATCGCCAGCAGCAGGATGGCCAGGTGCCCCTGCAGGTGGGCCCAGGTTCGATCGGCGAGGGCCTGCGCGGTCAGGCTCAGGCTCAGGTCGCCGTAGGCCCGCCCGCCGACGCTGACCTCCACGCTGCCTGAGATGTCCGAGACGTCGAACAGCGCATTGAACCAGCCAGGCGCACGGGATTCCGGAACCATGCCTTCGGCGTGGAGTCGGGTGCCTTCGGTGGCGCGAAAATCCGCCTTGACGACCGGCAGCCGCGCTACGCTATTGTCCAGGGCCTGCTGCAGGGTCGCGTAGTCGCCGACGACCACCACCCCGGCCAGCAACCCGGACAGGGTATCGAGATCCCGGTCCAGCTCGGCGGCCAGGTCGCCCCGGAATTCCCGGACTTCCAGCCGCGCCGAGACGAGCAGCATGACCGCGCCGGCCGCGAGCAGGGCGACGGTCGCCGTGGTCAGCAACCGGCCGATGAGGGGCAAGCGACTCCAGAGGGTGCGGAGCGAAGCCATGAATTACTGGAGATCCTTGAGCCGCGTATTCTTGTAGAAGTCGGTATAGCTTCGATACTCCTCCGGGCTTGAGGCGCGGAAGCCGTAAGGCGGGGGCTGGGCGATCAGGTTCGCGGCCGCCTGGAGGATTTTCTGGCCCTCCGGATCGCCATCCATGCCGTCGATGGCCTTTCTGACGGCGTCGGCGACCGACTTCGGCACGCGCGGATGGACCGCGACGGGCAGGTTGAGGAAGGGCGCCGATTCCCACAGCACGCGGTAGCGCAGATCCTCGCGCTGAGCGAAGGACTTCATCACCTGGCCATTGACTCCGGCGGCCAGTACGCGTCCGGCCTTGAGCTGGGCCATGATGCCTTCCTGGTTGCCGCCGAAGACTGGCGTTACGGTGATGTTCCGGCGCAGCAGTTGGTCCATCGGCACCGCGTAGCCGACGAAGGCGGCCGCCGACGGGAAGCCGACCTCCTTGCCCTCGAGATCCTTCAGTTGCCTGATCGGCGATTCGGCCAGGGTGACGACCTGCCCGGTGATCGCCTCGTCGCGCGGCCGCAGGATCACCTGATAGTTGGCAGCGGCCATCCTGGGCCGGAAGATGTGGTTCGAATAGACGAAGTCGTACAGGCCCTGTTCCGTCGCATCGCTGGATTCCTGCCCCGTGCGGGCCACCTTCAGCACCAGGGCGATGCCGGTGCGGCGCTGCACGTAGTCGAAGATCGGATTCCAGTACTGGGCGGTGAGAACGGGGCTGCGCTGCGACAGCACGCCGAAGCTGAAGCTCTCGCCGGCCAGCGCTGCCGACATCGACAGGCCGGCCAGGAACGCGACCAGAACCAAGGCAGGCAGCCCGGGGAAACTGGCGAAGCGGCGCTCGGACCTGCACGGTGGAGTGGGGGATGCCATTTCGTCACCTCGCATATCGGATTTGGAAGCGTCCTTGATGGTCACGGTCCGATTCTCCACCAATTTGTCATGAACCGACAGCGAATCGAGCCCCGGGAATAGTCAGCCGCGGCGGCACGCCGGGAAGCGTAGCATTCAGCCATTGGCGGCCGCCACGAATGCGCCGACCGAAACATCGAGGAGACCGCACATGTACTCCAAGACCCTATTCGCCAGTTGGGCCGACATGGATTTCAACTCGCACATGAGGAACACGGCCTTCCTCGACAAGTCCGCCGACGTGCGCATGATGTTCTTCGCCGAGAACGGCTTTCCGATGAGCGAGTTCCTGCGGCTGCGGCTCGGCCCGGTCGTCATGAAGGACGAGGTCGAATACCGCCGCGAGGTCGGCCTGTTGCAGGAAATCACCGTCACCCTCGCCGTCGCCGGCCACGCCGACGACGGCAGCCGCTTCGTCCTGCGCAACGAAATCCTCCAGCGCGACGGCACGCTCTGCGCCCGCGTCACCAGCACCGGCGGCTGGCTGGACCTCGCCGCCCGCAAGCTCATCGCGCCCCCGGAAGCCTTGCACAAGGCCATGAAGTCGCTGCCGCAGACCAGCGACTTCCAGGTGCTGCCGTCGAGCGTCAGGTAGCCGGCCGTGGCGACATGAAATGCCCCGCAGGTGGTACGCCCCCTTGGCGAGGGCGCATGCGGGTGGCGTATGATTTCGGCACCGATCCATCTTGCAGGGAAAGGAAGCTGCCATGACACTTGCCGATGAATTGACCCGACTCGAACAACTGCGCGATCGCGGTGCACTGAACGAAGAGGAATTCGCCCGCGCCAAGGCGCGGATACTCGATGGCCGCGCCGACGAACCGAGGACCGCGGCGATCAACTCCCTGCGCCGCTCGCGCTCCGACCGCTGGATCGGCGGTGTATGCGGCGGCCTGGCCGCGATGGTCGGGCTGGAATCATGGATCATTCGCCTGCTGATGACCCTGCTGTTCTTCGTCGGCGGCACCGGGCTGCTGATCTATGTGCTGATGTGGATCTTCATCCCGAGCGAGTAGTCCGGCGCAATTGGGGCACGCCACCCCGCGGCTACTCTTCCTCGCTGCTCGTCACCAACCCGTCGAACAACCCCTGTTCCCGGATCAGCGCCTTGAAGCCCTTCATCACCGGCCGCGAGATCATCGTCTCGGCCAGCACGCGCTTTTCGTAGACCAGTTCGCGCAGTTCCGGGTCGCCGCCGCATTCCTCAATTCGGCGCGCCTGCGCGATCAGCGCGTGCGCCGTCGTACCCAGCAGCAGCCCCTCGCGGCCCTTCACCGTGTCGTAGAGCTGCGCCATCACCGCCTTCTCGTCCCCGGCCATCTTGCACTTGCCGTCGAGGATCTTCAGCATCACCGCCGTTGCGCAATCCACGTGCGCCTGCGTGAGCGGATGCGCCGCCGCCCAGCGGGCTACCGCCTCCGCGTTCATGCCGCGCCTCCGGCCAGCCGCCGCGCATAGGCCAGCAGCGCCTCGTCGATCGGCTCCCACGCGTAGTCCGACACCGCCGCCACGCCGATGGCGCGCAACTTCTCCGTCGGCCCGTCGCCGATCTTCGCCACCAGCACCGCCTGGCAATCCCGGATCGCCGCCAGGATGCCCGGCATCGCCGACGCGTCGCCCTCGCCGCCGAGGCAGTAATGGCTGACCTCGCGCTCCTCCAGCAGGCAAACCGACTCCGGCGTCACCTCGTAGATCGCGAAGCGCTGCGCATGCCCGAAGTGCTCGCTGACCGCCTTCCCCTCCTTCGTCGCCACCGCCACCTTCACCGGAAATTGCATGTCCTCCACCCCATCGCTTGTCGCATTCGCGCCAAAGCGGCGCGTCCGGATGGTGGATGCAAGAGCGATACCATGGGTGGATCGATACGCCGTACAATTTCTCCGAACCAACGGAGGTTTACGCTATGGGAAACCAACTCGAACTCCTTGAAGCCGAAGTCCTGAAGCTGCCAGCAGGAGAGCGTGCCGCCCTGGCCCAGGTACTGATCGCCAGTCTCGATGAAGAGGCCGAGATCGAGGAAGCCTGGGCTGCGGAGGTCGAGCGCCGAATCGCCGACATCGAGGCCGGTACGGCGAAGTTGATTCCGATTGCCGACGCGCTCGCACAGGTTCGCGCAGCACTGAAGTGAAACTGGTTATCGAGCAGGCAGCGCTGGCCGAACTGCAAGCGGCAGCCGCGTTCTACTCCGAGAAGGCCAGTGCCGAACTCGGCCTGGCCTTGGTGGCCGAGTTTGAGCGCGGTGCCAACCTCCTGCTCGCCAATCCGCTGATCGGTACTCCGTTTCGCGGCACGTCACGCCGATACGTTCTGCGCCGCTTTCCTTACAGCATCATCTATCGCGCTACCGCCAACGAGATACAGATTGTCGCTGTCGCCCACCACAGGCGACGGCCTGGCTACTGGACAAAGCGCAAGTAGTCTTTGCGCGGATACTGAACCTGGCCCCATAAATCTACAAGTGCGATGCCGAGGGGCGACAAAATCAGTCATGGTGACACGCCACCCCAGCAGGTATTACAATTGATGGGCATGTAATACACAGGAGATCGACATGACGACCACACTGACCAGCAAAGGCCAGGTCACCATTCCCAAACGAATTCGCGACGCCATGAATCTGGCCCCGGGCAGCAGCGTCGATTTCGCCGTCAATCCTGAAGGCGACGTCGTCATCCGCAAGGCCGGCGCACGGCCGAGCCGCAAGCGCGACCGCTTCGAGGCCGCGCGTGGCAAGGCCGACGTCAAGTGGCGCACCGACGAGCTGATGGGCCTGTTGCGCGGCGAGGATTGATGCTCCTCGTCGACACCAACGTATTGGTCGATGTCCTGACCGACGACCCGGAATGGGCGGACTGGTCCATCGGGCAGTTGCGCGCGCAGGCGAAGGTTCATCGCCTCGCCATCAACCCGATCATTTACTCAGAACTCTCGCTCACCTCCTCGACCGTCGAGGCACTGGACAAAACTGTCGCCGACCTCGGGCTGGCGATGCTCGAACTGCCCCGCCCGGCGCTCTTCCTCGCCGGCAAAGCCTTCGTGCGTTATCGCCGCCAGGGCGGCAACAAAGGCAACGTGCTTGCCGACTTCTTCATCGGCGCCCATGCCGCCGTCGGCAAGCATCCCCTGCTGACGCGCGACACGCGGCGGTACACGAGCTACTTCCCGAGCGTCAAACTGATCGCGCCCGCGGCGTAAGCACTACGAGAGTCAGGCGTGGTGGTACGCCAAATGGCGTTTATCGGAGCAGTGCTCTACAATTTCCCGCGTCATACATGCGGTAATTCGCGAATACGCCCATGCCAACCGTCAGCCAGTTCTTCGGAATCGTAATTCAGATGTTCTGGCGGGAGCATGCGCCGCCGCACTTCCATGCCCTGTACGGCGAGTTCGAAGCGCTGATAGACATTCGCACGCTGGAAGTGATTGCCGGCAACCTGCCCAGGCGCGCGATGCAACTGGTGATCGAGTGGGCCATCGAGCACCGGGCCGAATTGATGGAGGACTGGAATCTATGCCAAGCCAAGCAACTGCCGAAAAAGATAGCGCCGCTGGAGTAACTCCCGCCGCGCCGTGGCGCGTCAAGGCAATCTCCGTCTTGCCGGACTACCGGCTTGCCGTCACATTCAACGACGACACCAGCGGCATCGCCGATCTCTCTTCGGTCATGAAGACCAAAGACGCCGGCATCTATTCCGCCCTGGCCGACCCGGCTGTCTTCGAGCAGGCCACCCTCTCTCTCGGCGTCATCACCTGGCCCAACGGCGCAGACCTCGATCCCGCATGGATGTACGAGCGGCTGCGGGAAGAGAAAACGTGGTCTGTCCCCATTTAGTCCCACATGATTGACGACCTCGCCGAACTCGCCATCGCAGCATCAATTGATGTCGCCGCTGAAAAGGCTGCAAAGAAACACCGTTGGGTGCGAATCGTTCGGGGATTCGTCGCGCTGCTATTCCTCGCCGCACTCGTCGGCCTTGTGTTCATCACGGTAAGGTACTCATAGCGACGAATCGCGAAAAGTCAGCCCTGGCAACACGCCACCTGCCCCCCCGGCCTCCCCCGCTCCCCGCGCCCCTCCCCACCCCCTACGCAATCTGACGTATTTCTGCATTGCAGCAGCCTCCGTACATTGGGGCCGTGCCAAGCCGTCACGGCATTTTCCCAATTCGATAGGAGCCCGCTATGCAGAATCGTCGTAACTTCATCAAGGCCACGGCGCTGACCGCCGCGATGGCCGTCGCTGGTCTGACTTCGTTCTCGGCCCTGGCCGCGGACACGATCAAGGTCGGCATCCTCCATTCGCTTTCCGGCACGATGGCCATTTCCGAAACGGCGCTGAAGGAAACCGCGCTGATGACCATTGCCGAGATCAACGCCAAGGGCGGCGTGATGGGCAAGAAGCTGGAGCCCGTTGTGGTCGACCCGGCCTCGAACTGGCCGCTGTTCGCCGAGAAGGCCCGCCAATTGATTTCGCAGGACAAGGTCGCCGTCACCTTCGGCTGCTGGACCTCCGTATCGCGCAAGTCGGTGAACCCGGTGTTCAAGGAACTGAACGGCCTGCTCTTCTACCCCGTGCAGTACGAGGGCGAAGAGCTGGAGAAGAACGTCTTCTACACCGGCGCGGCGCCCAACCAGCAGGCGATTCCGGCCGTCGAGTACCTGATGTCGAAGGACGGCGGCTCGGCCAAGCGCTGGGTGCTGCTCGGCACCGACTACGTCTATCCGCGCACCACCAACAAGATCCTGCGCGCCTTCCTGAAGGCCAAGGGCGTGGCCGAGGCCGACATCATGGAGGAGTACACCCCCTTCGGTCATTCGGACTACCAGACCATCATCGCCAAGATCAAGAAATTC
>JACRIZ010000123.1 GCA_016235765.1 Rhodocyclales bacterium
CCCCAGAATATCTGCCGCGAGAGCGGAATCATCGCCAGCACCGCGGCGGCGGCCGTCAGCATGATCGGCCGGAAGCGGCGCACCGCCGAGCCGATGATCGCCTCCCAGGTGCTCTTGCCGGCGCGCTCGTCCTGCTCGATCTGGTCGACCAGGATCACCGAGTTGCGCAGGATCATGCCCAGCAGCGCAATGACGCCCAGGTTGGCGACGAAGCCGTAGGGCTTGGCGAAGACCAGCAGCGCCAGCGCAACGCCGATCATGCCGAGCGGGGCGGTCAGCATGACCATCACCGTGCGCCGGATGCTCTGCAACTGCATCATGAGCAAGGTGATCACACCGACGATCATCAGCGGCGCAACGGCCTTGATGGCGCTCTCGTTCTTCGCCGACTCCTCGATCGTGCCGCCGAGTTCGACGCGATAGCCCGGCGGCAGCCGGCCGCGGATGTCGTTCAGGGCCGGATCGATTTGCAGCGAGGCGGTGGGGCCGGTGACATCGTTGTTGGCGAGGTCGGCGCGCACCTGGATGGTCGGCACGCGGTTGCGGCGCCAGATCACCCCTTCCTCGAGCGCCGGCTCCAGCTTCGCCACCTGCGCCAGCGGTACCCACTTGCCGCCCGCCGGTACCGGCAGGTCCGCCAGGCGGTCGAGGCGACCGCGGTCGCCGCCGCCGGCGCGCCAGACGACTTCGATCAGTTGGTCGCCCTCGCGGAACTGGGTCAGCGTGGCACCGACTTCGTATGCCTGCAGCGCCTGGGCGATGTCCTGGCTGGTGACGCCCAGCGCGCGGGCCCGGTCCTGGTCGATCGCGACGCGCACGGTCTTCGCCAATTCGTTCCAGTCCAGATGCACGTCGCGCACGTTGGGATTGCTGCGCATGACGGCAGCCACTTTCTCGGCAATGCCGCGCAGCGTGGCCAGGTCCTCGCCGGTGACGCGGAACACGACCGGGAAGCCGATCGGCGGACCGTTTTCGAGTCGCGCCACACGCGCACGCAAGTGGCTCCAGCCGCCGTCGGCGGCATCGAAGCTCGCAAGCAGGTGCGCGCGCACCGCTTCGCGCTCGTCGAAGCCCTTGGTGACGATCACCAACTGGCCGAAGTTGTCGTTGAAGAGCTGCTGGTCGAGCGGCAGGAAGAAGCGCGGCGCCCCGTTGCCGATATAGGACGAGTACGAGGCGATCCTTTCATCGTCCTTGATCAGCGCCTCTACCCGCTTCACCTCGCGCTCGGTTGCCTTCAGCGAGGCGCCCTGCGGCAGCCATAGGTCGACCAGCAATTCGGGACGGTTCGAGGGCGGGAAGAACTGCTTCTGCACCGCGGTGTTGAAGGCCACGATGCCGAGCACGAAGGCCGCAACCGTAATGGCAATGGTTTTCCAGCGATGGCGCACGCACCAGGTCACGGTGTCCCGCACGCGCCGATAGAAAGGTGTGTCGTAGATGTCGCCGTGGTGCGCCTCGCCGAACTTCCTGAGCTTGTCGACATCGAGCAGCTTGTAGCCGATGTAGGGCGTGAACACCACAGCCACCAGCCAGGAGGTCAGCAGCGCAATGGTGGTGACGGAGAAGATGGCGCCGGCGTATTCGCCCGCGGCCGAATGCGCGAAGCCGACCGGCGTGAATGCGGCAGCCGTGATGAGCGTGCCGGTCAGCATCGGGAAGGCGGTCGAGGTGTAGGCGAAGGTGGCGGCGTTGAACTTGTCGAGGCCCTGTTCGATCTTCACCACCATCATTTCGACGGAAATGATGGCGTCGTCGACCAGCAGGCCGAGCGAGATGATCAGGGCGCCGAGGGAAATCCGGTGCAGGTCGATGCCGAACACGCGCATCAGCAGGAAGGTCAGCGCCAGGACCAGCGGAATCGACAGGGCGACCACCATGCCGGTGCGCAGGCCGAGGCTGAGGAAGCTGACCGTGAGGACGATGATCAGCGCTTCGGCGAGCGACTGCAGGAACAGCTTGAGCGACACCTGGACGATGGTTGGCTGGTCGGCCACCTTCTTCATTTCCATGCCCAGCGGCAGGTCGCTCGCCCGCTTGCCGACTTCCTTGGCCAGGTTTTCGCCCAGCTTGATGACGTTGCCGCCGCGGTTCATGGCGACGGCGATGCCGATCGCATCCTCGCCGCCGACGCGCATGCGCGGGCTGGGGGGATCGGCCGGGCCACGCTTCACTTCCGCGATGTCGGCCAGGCGGAAGTGGCGGCTGCCGATCGCAAGATCGGTGTTGCGGATGCGTTCGACGGTGTCGAAGGCACCGGTCACCCGCAGGCGCACGCGGTCGGTGGCGGTCTCGACGAAGCCGGCAGGCGCAACCGCATTCTGCTTCGCCAGCGCCTCCGCCACATGGGCCGGCGTCAGGCCCAGCGAGGCAAGCCGCGCCGGCGCAACCTCGACGTAGACCTTTTCGTCCTGCACGCCGATCAGGTCGACCTTCTTCACGTCGGGCAGCGCGCGCAGTTCGCGCGCCATGCGATCGGCCTCGCGGCGCAGGGCGCCCATGTCGTAGCCCTGGCCGGTCAGCGCGTAGATGTTGACATACACGTCGCCGAACTCGTCGTTGGGGAAGGGTCCCTGCACGCCGGCAGGTAGCGCCGCCCGGATGTCGTCGAGCTTGCGCCGCACCTGGCGCCATGACTCGGGCACGTCCGGACTCCGGGTGTAGTCCTTCAATTGGACGAAGATCAACGACTCGCCGGCGCGCGATGCCGACTTCAGGATGTCGAGGTTGGTCGTCTCCTGGAGCTTCTTTTCGATCCGCTCGGTGAGTTCCTGCTCCACCTCGCGCGCCGTCGCGCCGGGCCAGAGCGTGCGGACGATCATGATCTTGAGCGTGAAGTCCGGATCCTCGGCGCGCCCCAGGTTCAGGAACGACAGGACGCCCCCGACGGTGATGATGATGATGAGGTAGAGCACCATCGAGGGATGCTCGAGCGCCCATGCGGAGAGATTGCCCCGCTTCATGGTGCGACGATCCTGACTTTTTCGCCGGCGGTCAGCTTGAAGGCGCCGGCGGCGACGATCGTTTCGCCGTCGTTCAGCCCGGCACGCACCACCGCGCCCTGGTCGGCGAACCGGGCGACGTCGACGGGGCGCAGTTCGACGGCATTTTCCTTGCCGATGACCCAGACGGCCGGCTGGCCGTTCTGCTGGAAGATCGCGCTCAGCGGCACGACGAAGGACGCGGCGCCGGGGCGCGCGAAGCTGACCGTCGCCGACATGCCGAGCGGCAGGTTGGCGTCGGCGCCGATGATGCTGATGCGGGTGGCAAAGGTTCGGGTCGCCGAGTCTGCCGCCGGGGCGATTTCGCGTACCCGTCCCGGATAGGTCTTGCCGTCCGCCCAGAGCGCCACGGTCGCGGCGCCGCCGGCCTTGACGATACCCAGCGCCGTTTCGGGCAGCGCAATGGCGACTTCGCGTTCGCCATCGCGGGCAATGCGCACCACGCCCTGGCCGGCCGCCACCACCTGGCCCGGCTCGGCCAATGCCGCTGCGATCACGCCGGCCGCATCGGCGACCAGCGTCGTGTAGTTGGCCTGGTTGCGGGTCAACTGCGCCTGCGCTTCGGCCGCGCGGGCTGCGCTTTCACGCGCGTCGAGCGCCGCCTGGCTGACGAAGTTCTTCTCCCGCAATTCCTGGGCGCGCTTGTAATCTGCCGCGGCCAGCGCGGCGTTGGCATCGGCCTGGGCCGCGGAAAGGCGCGCATCGGCGGGGTCGAGCCGCGCCAGCGGCTGGCCCGGCTTCACGCGAGCGCCGGCATCGACCAGCCGCTCCGTCATCTTGCCGCCGATGCGAAAGCCGAGCACCGATTCGTAGCGGGCGCGGACTTCGCCGCTGTAGCGCTGCTCGTCCGGCGTATCGCCGCGGCTGACTTTCAGCGCCTTGACCAGTTTCGGTCCGCCGGCGATCGCGTCCGGCGGGGGTGACTTGTCACCGCACGCCGCGACGGCAAACACGGCGACGACCAGGCTTGCGATTTGACTCAGGCGCATTTAGGGTTTCCTTTGAGCCCGTTGATCAGCAGGTCGACGACCTGTGCGAAATAGACCTCCGGTTCGGGCAGGTCCGGCATGGCGGGGCCGAAGGCGCGGCGCCAAAGAATGTAGGAAAACATCTGGGCAAAGACGACGCGGGCAACGCCCATGGGTTCGACACGGCGGAACTCGCCGGAAGCGACGCCGCGCTCGATGATGCCGGCGACGGCGCGCTTGCCGCGCATGATCAGGTTGTCGTGGAACCAGACACCGAGCTCCGGAAAGTTGCCGATTTCGGCGACGAGCAGCTTCGGCAGGGCACCGATGTCGGTAGCGCCGACCTTTTCCCACCACCAGAAGATGAAGGTGCGCAGGGCCTCGGACGGCAACTTCGATCGATCGGCTGCGATGGACTCGCCGGCTTCCAGCGCCGGAACGACGGCCGCCTCGACAGCCGCCTTGAACAAGGCCTCCTTGCTGTCGAAGTACAGGTATACCGTGCCTTTCGAGACGCCGGCACGCTTGGCAACCTCCTCCAGCCGGGTCGCGGCGAAGCCGCGCTCGGCGAACACCTGGAGCGCAGCAGTCATCAATTCGCCCGGGCGGGCGTCCTTGCGGCGCTGTCGGGCCCGGGGGCAAAGGGGAAAGATCATGGCATCGACCGACTTACTTACTGACTGGTCGGTAAGTTACTTGACGTCCGGGCAGGGCGTCAAGTTCTTTTTGGGTCAGGTCACTAGTCGGCGGCTCCCCAGGGCCGCACGAGGGTGTGCGGCACGCCGATCTGGTCCAGGATGCGTCCGACCACGAAATCAACCAGGTCGGCGACGCTTTCCGGGTGGCGATAGAAGCCCGGCGCGGGCGGCAGGATGACTGCGCCGGCGCGCGACAGGCGCAGCATGTTTTCCAGGTGGATGGCCGAAAGCGGAGTCTCGCGCGGCACCAGCACCAGCTTGCGGCACTCCTTGAGCACCACGTCGGCGGCCCGCGCGATCAGGTCGTCGGCCATGCCCGCGGCCACCTTGGCCAAGGTGCCCATGCTGCACGGGCAGATCACGTAGGCGTCGGGCGGATTCGACCCCGAGGCCAGCGGCGCATTCCAGTCCTGCACGCCAAAGACGGCAAGCTGTTCCTCCTTCGCCCGATAGCGTTCGGCGAACAGGCGCTGCGCTTCGCGCGGCTGCACCGGCAGCACCATGTCGAGTTCCTGCTTCGCCACCAGTTGCGCCGCCTGCGAATAGACCAGCCAGACACGCACGTCGGCGGCCAGCAGGCATTCGAGCAGGCGCAGGCCGTAGGGCAGGCCGGAGGCGCCGGTAAAGGCGAGCGCGACGGTCTTCACATTTTCTCCTCCCGCAGCAGGCGCGCCGCAATCAAGCCATTGATGACGCCGAAAACCAGCGCGAACAGCGCGAATACCGGCACCAGATAGAACACGCCGTC
The DNA here is from genome assembly GCA_016235765.1 of Rhodocyclales bacterium. Lineage (GTDB taxonomy): Bacteria > Pseudomonadota > Gammaproteobacteria > Burkholderiales > Rhodocyclaceae > Fen-999. Next base: position 5,417 of record JACRIZ010000123.1, read on the forward strand.
GTGCGGCACCAGCCACAAGCGCGCCAACAGTACCTGCCCACCGATATGGGCGAAGGCCGCCAGGATGCTCTGACTGACCGGACCGAACCAGCGCGCCGGCAGGCGCATGGCGACGGCCAGTACGCCGAGGCTGAGCAGCGCGCCCGTCAGGCTCAGGAAGAAGCCCGGCGCGAGGAACTGGCCGACCAGCAGGCTGCCGGCCACCACGCGCAGCAAGGACACCCAGGCCGCCTCGCGCCAGCCGTGACGCGCCAGCACGACCAGTACGACGATATTGGCCAAGCCGGGCTTGATGCCGGGCAGCGGCGTCGGGATCGCCGCCTCGGCCACGGTCAGTGCGATCGCCGCGGCCGCGTAGCGTGCCACGCGGCGGTCGGCGGGAGTGACCTGCAACTCGATGGTATGGGTAGTCACGTGACCGATATAATCAATCGAACAAGAATGCCGCGTCGGGCCTTGGGCAGCGCAGCGCCGACGCGGTGACAATTATGAGACTTTTTCCGGTACCGTGATCCCGACTTCCCCCAGCTTCCCCAGAGACAGCCGCGTCGCGCGCCGGAACGTACACCGCTGCGTACTCGCCGCCATCCTGGCCTGGCCGCTGGCCTGCACGGCATTGGGCCTGGGCCCGCTGGCCGGCGACGCCGTGATCGGCGAAGGATTGCAGCTCGAGATTCCGCTGACGGGCACGATCGACCGGCCGCTGGCCAGCGAATGCGTCGCCGTGCGCCGCAGCCCAGACGGCATCGATGCCGACTACTTCCCGCGCGACCTTCTCGCCCGCATCGACAGCCAGGCGGGTATGCCGCGCGTTGTCCTGAGCTCCCGCACCGCGCTGCGGCAGCCGCTGGTCGAATTCCGCGTCTTCGTCAGTTGCGGCTACAACCTGATGCACGACTACGTCCTGATGGCGGCGCCGCGCAGCGAAGCGGCGCAGACGGTCGTTCGGACACCTTCGGCTCCGGTCGCCGTGACTCCCGCTGCGGTGCCGGCCACCGCGGTGCCAGCCGGCGGCGCCGGCCGCCGGCTTCCCGATGGCATTGCCGGCCGCAACATCGTGCTCGATCGCGACATGACGCTGGAACAACTGGCCCGGCAGCATTACCCCGGGCCGCTGCGCCAGCAGCGCTTCATGCGCTGGGTGGCCGAGGCCAATCCGCAGTACTTCAGCGGCAAGCCGCAGGCCCAGCGCCTTGCCGCCGGCAGCGCGCTGACGATTCCGGCCACGGTACCGCCGCGCCGCCCCGGCGACCATCGGAACGACACACTGCCCGCTGCCGGCAAGGACCGCCTGGTGGTCGGTAGCGGCGGCAGCAGTGCCCGCAACCTGAAGCAAGCCGTCGCGCTGATCGACCAATTGACCGGCATGCTGGAAAAGCAGGTCGCTGCGCAGGCCACCTACGACGAAAAGATCCAGCAACTGGAAACGGTCGCCGCAGACCTCGGCAAGCAACTCAAGGCACTCGAAGCGGACGCCGCCAAGCGCGAGGCGCGCTGGCAGGCCGAGCGCCAGGCCGAGAAGGTGGCGCGCGAACAGGAAGCAGAGCGTGCCTGGTGGAATCTGCTGGCGGCGACACTGGCCGGCGGCCTGGTCGGCGCCGGCATGCTGGTCATTCTGGGTCGGCTCTTCGGCCGCCGGCAGGCGGACGGCGACGAAGTCATCGACCTGCACCCCGTCGCAGCGGAGGCCGAACCCGAACCTGCGCCCGCGGTCATCGCCCCCGTGGTCGTTGCGCCGGCCGCGCCAAACAGGGCCGCGCCGCTGACCGAGTTCGGCTGGGGCGATGTTCCGCACCCGCAAGCCGCGGCGGCACCGCAGGCCCAGCCGCGGCACGTCGACCTCGAGTTTCCGCTCGACGACCCGGCCAGCTCGGCCATCGAGCTGGCCAACATCATGACCTCGATGGGCCTCACCGAATCGGCGGCGCTGACCCTCGTCGAGCACATCCGCGAGAACCCGCGCGAGTCGCTGCCGCAGTGGCTGAAGCTGCTCGAGATTCATCGCCTGAGCGGCAACCGCAGCGAGTTCGAGCGCTCGGCCGCGGAACTGAAGCAGCATTTCAACGTGCAGCCGGATGAATGGAACGCACCGCCGGCTGCGGGCCGCAACTCGCTGGAGGCCTATCCGCACATCCGTGCACAGGTCGTCAAGCTGTGGCGCAAGCCGGAGTGCGTGACCCTGCTTAGGGCGCTGCTGCTGGATACCCGGGAAGGCACCCGCCTCGGCTTTCCGGCGGCCGTCGCCGAGGAAGTCCTGCTCCTGATCGCGATCCTCGATGGCGGCAAGGCAGGCATTGCCGCCGCTCAATAGTTGAGCGAGTCGTAGCCGGCCTGCCGGCCCGTCAGCATCAGGCTGACGTGGTTCGGCGCGCAGATCGCCACGGCGCCGCCGCGGTGCAGCCAGCCCTGGCGAACGCAGTACTGGCGCGGCCCGGGATCGCTCTGCACCCGCGCCCGCCCGGGCTGGATCTCGACCACCGTGGTGCCCAGCGGCCCGGGGACGTCGATGCGGCGCGGCGCATCGAGCGGGTACTCGGCGAACACCCGGCCGTCGACGCGGATCACCGCGCGATCAGCCTGGCCGCCGCGCCAGAGCAGGGGAAACGACACTGCCACCGCGACCGCCGCCAGGCCGGCAACCAGCCAGTCGCCGCCCCGGATGAAAGTCAGCCATGGCGTCACGCCGAGACCAGGCTGCGATGGCGGACCAGCACGCGCACCGTGGCGCGGCAACGCGCCGCCAACTGCTCGGCGATATACACCGACCGATGCTGGCCGCCAGTGCAGCCGATCGCCACCGTCAGGTAGGAGCGGTTGTCGCGCACATAGGCCGGCAGCCACCGCTCGATGAAATTGCCGATGTCGCCGATCATGCGCTGCACGTCGGCGTCGGCGCCAAGGAAGGCGATCACGTCGGGATCGAGGCCGGTCTGCGGCCGCAAAGCCGGGTCGTAGTAAGGATTGGGCAGGCAGCGCACGTCGAACACCAGGTCGGCGTCCATGGGCAGGCCGTGCTTGAAGCCGAAGGACTCGAACATCAGCGTCAGCCCGGAGCCGTCGCCAAGCTGCACGAAATCCTTGACGAAGGCGCGCAGGGCATTGGGCCGCAGGTCGCTGGTGTCGATGTGGTGACCGAGGCCGCCGAGCACTTCCAGCGCATCGCGCTCGTGGGCGATCGCCTCGGCCAGCGTCGTGTCGCCACCGGCCAGCGGGTGGCGGCGGCGCGTCTCGGAGAAGCGCTGGATCAGGACGTCGTCGCGGGCATCGAGGAAGATGAAGCGCAGGTCGATGTTGCCGGCCTCGCGCAGGTCACGCAGTTGCTGGGGCAGGAAGGTGGCGACGTCGGTGCCGCCGCGCATGTCCATGGCCACCGCGGCGCGCGCGTAGCCGTCGCGGCCGAGCTGCTCGACCAGTTGCGGCAGCAGCGGCAGCGGCAGGTTGTCGACGCAGAAATAGCCGGAATCCTCGAGCGTGTTGAGGACGATCGACTTGCCGGAGCCGGAGAGGCCGCTGATCAGGATGAGTTGCATGGTGCGAAGGATAGCCGATGTCGATCAGCCGGTCTTGGCCTCCTCGACCAGCCAGGCGCTGAAGGCCTCGACCTCGGGCCGCGTCTCCGCCGACGTGCGCAGCAGGTAATAGCCGCGCGAGGCGATGCGTTCGCGCGCCTCCATGAGCGGCGCCAGCCGGCCCTCGTCGATCAGCCGCCGCACCAGCGGGCCGCGGCCGAGTGCGATGCCCTGGCCGTCGGCGGCGGCGCGGATCATCTGGTCGTACTGGTTGAACTGGATCAGCGCCTTCGGGCGCGCCTTCTCCAGGCCGAGCGAGACGAGCCAGGGCGACCAGTCGAGGCCCGGTACCGGCTCGCCCGTGTAGGCGAGGAGCGTCACGGCGGCCAGGTCGGCAGGCTGCGGGTTGGGCGGAAATGCGGCGGCAATGGCCGGCGACGCGACGGGAAACACCACTTCATCGAACAGCAGCAGCGCGTCCGGCGGCATCAGTTCCGGCGGCCCGTAGCGCAAGGCGACATCGACCTCTTCGCGCGCCAGGTCGACGGTACGGTTGTCCGCCGAGAGGCGCACATCCACGTCCGGATGGCGCTCCTGGAAACCGCCCAGGCGCGGTATCAGCCACAGCGCGGCGATGCTGATCGCCGCCGACACCGTCACCCGCGGCCGCCGCTGCCCGGCGCGCAGGCCGGCACAGACCTCGGCAAGATCGGCCAGCGCCTTCGCCGCCGCCCGATGCAGCAGTTCCCCATCGGGTGTCAGCGACAGCTTGCGCACGCCGCGCACGAACAGGCGCACGCCCAACTGATCCTCCAGCGTCTGCACCTGGCGGCTGATCGCCGACTGCGTCAGCGACAGTTCGGCGGCGGCGCGCGTAAAGCTCAGATGCCGGGCGGCGGCGTCGAAGCCCTTCAGGGCGTCCAGGGAGGGCAGGCGGCGCAGCGGATTATCCATGCGTTTTTCTCATCCATGCGATACCGAAATACCGTTTGTCCATGCTTTTTTATAGACCTACATTGGATCCCGACGCTGCCAATGCATGCGTCCATTGCATGAAAGGATACGAATATGAGCGACATTCTGCAACTCCGGCGCATACAAATCGGCCTGCGGGAACTCGTGGTCATCGACGATGCCCGCGGCCAAGTGCTCACCTGTGAAAGCGGCGAACTCTGGCTCACCCAGGACGGCGACAGCCGCGACGTGATCCTGCCGGCCGGCCAGTCGTGGCGCGTGGATCGCAGCGGTCCGCTGGTCCTCTCAGCATTCCAGCCCGCCGTGGCGACGCTCGATAGGATCAACCGCTGGCGTTTTCCGGCGCTGGCCAGTTTCCCGGCAACCTGCATCGTCTAGGAGACCGTATGCCTTTTCTCGACGTGAAAGTCGGCCGTGGCGGTACGCCGGACAGCGCGGCCGATATCGCCGCCGACCTGACGCGCATCACCCATGAACTGCTCGGCAAGCGGCGCGAGGTCAGCGCCGTCGCCGTCGACTGGCTGCCGGCAGAGCAATGGTTCATCGGCGGCGAATCGCTCGCCGGATCCGGGCGGCGTTCCTTCTTCCTCAAGATCGAGATCACTACCGGCACCAACACCAAGGACCAGAAGGCCGCCTTCGTCGCCGCGGTCTTCGCCGCGATGGAGAAACTGCTCGGCCCGTTGGCACCGGCCAGCTACGTGGTCATCCAGGAAGTCGCCGCCGACGCCTGGGGCTACGCGGGACGGACGCAGGAGTATCGGTACATCGAGGGCAAGCGGCTCTAAGCCGCCATCGTCGGCACGATGTCGTCGCCGTCGATGGCGATGGCGCGGGCGCGCAGCAGTTCGGCGCGCAGCCAATCGGCGAGTTCGGGCATGCTCATGCCCAGATGATCACGGCCGACGTCGCGGAACAGCGGCACGCTTTCCAGATAGGCCGCGAGACCGGCCTGGGGCAGTCGCCCGAGGTCGAGCAGCGCGAAGGTGAAGCAGGCCTTGACGGCATTGCGGGCGACGCGCTTCGGGTCGCGCTCGAAGGCCTCCAGCCGGCCGAAGGCGCGGGCCAGCGCGGCGCGGTAATCGCCGAAGGGCGCGCCGTGGCCGGGAATCACGGTGTCGACATCGAGCCGGGCGAGCATTTCCAGCGTATTGCGCGTCGCGGCGAGCGCCCCGCCGTGGCCGAGCAGTTCGCCGAAGACGATGCCGAAACCGTCCTGCCAGAGCGCGTCGCCGGAGATCAGCAGGCGTTCCTTGGCACAGTGGAAGACCAGCGCCTCCATGTCGTGGCCGGGCGCGGCGATGGCGCGCCAGGCGAGACCGCCCATCTCGAATGCCTCCCCGGGCGCGATCACGCCGTCGTGACGGAAGCGGTCGCCGCGCTGGGCGGCCGGGCCGAGCAGCAGCGCCTCCTCGTCCCAGTTGGCGACGTGCGCCTCGATGCCGACGGGGATCAGGATTGCGCAGCCGAAGGCGCGCTGCAGCGCCGCGTTGCCGCCGATGTGGTCGGAATGCGAATGGGTGTTGATCAGGCGCTTGAGGTGGCGCTCCGCCACGGCTGACTTGACGAGCTCGACGGTCTGCGCCGCGTGGCCGACATAACCGCTATCCACCAGTGTCGCGCCATCGCCCTCGAGGCAGACGATGTTGTTCGAAGACAGCCAGCCGCGTTCGATGACGCGGATCTGCGCCGGCAGGTTCACCGCTTCGCCAGCAGGGCCCGCGCCGCCTTCGAGCCGGTCTCGCGCCCGAGTTGCCGGCTGATCCAGTCGCCGGTTTCGGCAAGCGCGGCGAGGTCGACGCCGGTGGCGATACCCAGCCCGTTCAGCAGGTACACCACGTCCTCGGTCGCGACGTTGCCCGAGGCACCGGCGGCATAGGGACAGCCGCCGAGCCCGGCGACCGAAGCATCGAACACGGCGATGCCCATCTCCAGCGCGGCACTGATGTTGGCGATCGCCATTCCATACGTATCGTGATAATGGCCGGCCAGTGCATCGAGCGGTACGCGCCGCGCCACGGCTTCGATCATGTCGCGTGTCGCGCCGGGCGTACCGACGCCGATGGTGTCGCCGAGCGAAACCTCATAGCAGCCCATGTCGTGCATGGCTTCCGCCACCTCGGCGACCGCGGTGGGCTGAACCGCGCCCTGGTAGGGGCAGCCAAGCGCGCAGGATACGTAGCCGCGCACCTTGACGTTCGCTGCCTGCGCCGCCGCGACAACCGGCCGGAAGCGGTCGAGCGACTCGGCAACCGAGCAGTTGATGTTCTTCTGCGAGAAGGCTTCGGACGCCGCACCGAACACCGCGACCTCCTGCGCCCCGGCGACCAGGGCCGCTTCGAAGCCCTTCAGGTTCGGCACCAGCACCGGATAGCCGACACCGGCGCGGCGGTTCAGGCCGTGCATCACCTCCGCGGCATCGGCCATCTGCGGCACCCACTTGGGCGAGACGAAGGCGGTCGCCTCGATGGTACGCAGGCCACAGGCGCCGAGGCGGTCGATCAACTCGAGCTTGGTCGCCGTCGGCACGAACTGCGCCTCGTTCTGCAGGCCGTCGCGCGGCCCGACCTCGACGATCCTGACGCGCTCCGGGCGATTCACCTTGCCGCCTCGAATTCGACCAGTTCCGCACCGTCGGCCACCTGTTCGCCGACCGCATAGCGGAAGGACTTGACCGTGCCGGCGGACGGCGCACAGATGGTGTGTTCCATCTTCATCGCCTCGAGGATCAGGAGCGGCGCGCCCTTGTCGACCTTCACGCCCGCGCTCGCCACCAGCGCAATCACCTTGCCCGGCATCGGCGCGGTCAGCCCGCCCTCGGCGCCGCCACCCTCGCCCGCGTGGTAGAGAGGATCGACGGCGGCCAGCACGAAGCAGCGGCCGTGCAGGAAAACGTGGCGCTTCTCGCCGGCGACTACCACCGTGGCGGCGCTGCGGCTGCCGCCGAAGTCGGCACGCAACTGGCTGCCCGGCAGCATCTCGCCGCTGGCGAGCGTCGCCTGGCGGTCGACATCGAGGCGGTACGCATTGCCCACATAGCTGACGCCTAGCGCTTTCGTCGTCTCGCCGCAGCGAAAAGTCAGCCGTCGCGACACGCCAAGATTGACGCGCCAACCGTCGCGGCGATGCCAGGGAGAATGCGGATCAGCAGTATCCTGCGCCGCGCTGTCGGCAGCAGCCTGCTCGCGCAGCAGTTCGGCCAGGGCCGCCGCCAGCCAGGCCTCGCGCGGCACGGCGGCATGCTGCGGAAACAGGAAGCCATGCTGGCGTTCGATGAGCCCGGTATCGAGGTCGGCCTGGGCAAAAGCGGGGCAGGCGACCAGGCGCGAGAGGAACTCGACGTTGTTGGCGACGCCGACCACGCGGTATTGGGCCAGCGCCTGCAGCAAGAGCGCGCAGGCACGCTCGCGCGTCTCGCCGTGGACGATCAGCTTGGCGATCATCGGGTCGTAGTGCGGCGTGATCGCATCGCCTTCCTCGGCGCCGGTGTCGACGCGCACCTGCAGCGATTCTGCCGGCGGCGCCAGATGCAGCAGCCGGCCGGTCGAGGGCAGGAAGCCCTTGTCGGGATCCTCGGCGTAGATGCGCGCCTCGACGGCGTGGCCGCGAATCGCCAGTTGCTCCTGCGTCAGCGGCAGCGGCTCGCCGGCGGCGACGCGCAATTGCCACTCGACGAGGTCGAGGCCGGTGATCATCTCGGTGACCGGGTGCTCGACCTGCAGGCGCGTGTTCATTTCCATGAAATGGAAGTCACCGCCGGCGTCGACGATGAACTCGACCGTGCCGGCGCCGACGTAGCCGACCGCCCTGGCCGCATCGACCGCCGCCTTGCCCATCGCCGCACGGCGCTCTGCCGTCATGCCCGGCGCGGGCGCCTCCTCAAGCACCTTCTGGTGGCGGCGCTGCACCGAGCAGTCGCGCTCGAAGAGATGCACGGCATGGCCCTGCGCGTCGCCGAAAACCTGCATCTCGATGTGGCGCGGCCGCTCCAGATACTTCTCGACCAGCACGCGATCGTCGCCGAAGCCGGCGGCTGCCTCGCGCTTGCAGGAGGCGAGCGCATCGGCGAACTCGCCTGCGCCGCGCACGATGCGCATGCCCTTGCCGCCGCCGCCCGCGCTGGCCTTGATCAACACCGGCCAGCCGATGCGCGCAGCCTCATCGGCCAGGAATCCGGCATCCTGGTTGTCGCCGTGGTAGCCGGGCACCAGCGGCACGCCGGCCCGCGCCATCAGGTTCTTGGCGGCAGACTTGGAACCCATGGCGCGGATCGCTGCGACCGGCGGACCGACGAACACCGGGCCGGCCGCGGCGCAGGCCTCGGCAAAGTCCGCGTTCTCGGCCAGGAAGCCGTAGCCGGGGTGGATCGCCTGCGCGCCTGTCGCCGTCGCCGCGGCGATGATGCGTTCGATGTTGAGATACGACTCGCGCGCCGCGGCCGGGCCGATGCAGACGGCCGCGTCGGCAAGCCGCACGTGGCGCGCCGTCGCGTCGGCCTCCGAGTACACCGCTACCGTCCGCACGCCGAGCCGCCGCGCCGTGCGAATCACACGGCAGGCGATTTCACCGCGATTGGCGATCAGGACGGTGTCGAACATGTGCTACTTGACCCAGTTCGGCTTGCGGCCTTCGAGGAAAGCGGCGATGCCCTGGCGGCCTTCCTCGCCGGCGCGCACGCGGGCGATGCGCCGCGCCGTCTCGGCGATCAAGGCGGCATCGAGCGGGCGGTGGGTGACGTTGCGGATCAGGTCCTTGCATTCGGCGAGCGCGCCCGGTCCGTTGGCCAGCAAGGCGTCGATGACGGCGCCGAGCGCCTGGTCGAGTGCGGCCTCGTCGGCCACCATCTCGTGCAAGAGGCCGAGCCTGTAGGCCTCGGCGGCCGAGAAGCGCTCGGCCGTCAGCATGTAGCGGCGCGCATGGCGCTCGCCGATGGCGGCGATGACATGCGGCGAGATGGTGGCGGGAATCAGGCCGAGCTTCACTTCCGAGAGCGCGAACTGCGCCTCGAAGGTGGCGACCGCGATGTCGCAGGCGGCGATCAGGCCGACACCGCCGCCGTAGGCGGGGCCCTGCACGCGGGCGATGGTCGGTTTCGGCAGGGTGGCGAGGCGATGCAGCATTTCGGCCAGCACGCGCGCGTCGGCCTCGTTCTCCGCCGAGGTCCACTTGGCGGCGGTGCGCATCCATTCGAGGTCGGCGCCGGCGCAGAAGGTCTTGCCGGTGGAGGAGATGACGACCACGCGTGCCGCGCTGTCGCCGGCCATGCCGGCCAGCGCCTGAATCAGTTCGCCGACGGTCTGGCCGTCGAAGGCGTTGTGCCGGTCGGCGCGATTGAGGGTGATGATGCCGACGCCCTGGTCGACTTCGGTGACGATGTTTCGATACATGGTTACATCCTGAAAATGCCGAAGCGGGTCGGCGCAATCGGCGCGTTGAGCGCCGCGGAAATCCCCAACCCGAGCGCGCGACGCGTCTGCGCCGGATCGAGCACGCCGTCGTCCCACAGGCGCGCCGTCGCGTAGTACGGGTGGCCCTGGGTTTCGTATTGTGCCCGGATCGGCGCCTTGAACGCCTCTTCGTCCTCGGCGCTCCAGGCCTTGCCGGCCGCCTCGATGCCGTCGCGCTTGACGGTCGCCAGCACCGACGCCGCCTGCTCGCCGCCCATCACGGAAATGCGCGCGTTCGGCCAGGTCCACAACAGGCGCGGCGAGTAGGCACGGCCGCACATGCCGTAGTTGCCGGCACCGAAGGAGCCGCCGATCAGCACCGTGAACTTGGGCACCGCCGCCGTCGCCACGGCGGTGACCATCTTGGCGCCGTCGCGGGCGATGCCGCCGTTCTCGTACTTGCGGCCGACCATGAATCCGGTGATGTTCTGCAGGAAGACCAGCGGAATGCCGCGCTGGGCGCACAGCTCGACGAAGTGCGCGCCCTTCTGCGCCGATTCCGAGAACAGGATGCCGTTGTTGGCGACGATGCCGACCGGGTAGCCGTAGAGCCGCGCGAAACCCGTCACCAGCGTGCTGCCGTAGCGCGCCTTGAATTCGTCGAAGCGGGAGCCGTCGACCAGGCGTGCGATCACCTCGCGCACGTCGTAGGGCTTGCGGGTATCGGCGGGAATGATGCCGTAGAGCTCCTCGGCGTCATAGAGCGGCTCCTCGGGCGTCGCAACGTCCAGCGCCACCGGCTTGGGCCGGTTGAGGTTGCCGACGATGCGGCGCGCGATCGACAGCGCGTGGTGGTCGTTCTCGGCCAGGTGGTCGGCGACGCCGGAGATGCGCGTATGCACGTCGCCGCCGCCGAGATCCTCCGCGCTCACCACTTCGCCGGTCGCCGCCTTCACCAGCGGCGGACCGCCGAGGAAGATGGTGCCCTGGTTCCTGACGATCACCGTTTCGTCGCTCATCGCGGGCACGTAGGCGCCGCCGGCGGTACAGGAACCCATCACCACCGCAACCTGGGGAATGCCCAGTGCGCTCATGTTGGCCTGGTTGAAGAAGATGCGGCCGAAATGGTCGCGGTCGGGAAATACCTCGTCCTGCATGGGCAGGAAGGCGCCCCCGGAATCGACCAGGTAGACGCAGGGCAGCCGGTTCTCCTGGGCGATTTCCTGCGCCCGCAGGTGCTTCTTGACCGTCATCGGGTAATAGGTGCCGCCCTTGACCGTCGCATCGTTGGCGACGATCACGCATTCGACGCCCGCGACGCGGCCGATGCCGGTGACGACGCCGGCCGACGAGATGTCGCCGCCGTACATGTCCCAAGCCGCCAGGGCCGAGAGTTCGAGGAAGGGCGCACCGGGATCGAGCAGGGCGTCGATGCGGTCGCGCGCCAGCAGCTTGCCGCGGGCGAGGTGCTTGTCGCGCGCCTCTGGCGTACCACCACGGCTGACTTTTGCCGACTTCTCGCGCAGGTCGTCAATCAGCGCGCGCATCGCTGCCGCGTTGGCGCGAAAGTCGTCGCTGCGCGCATCGAGCTTGGAGCGGATGACCGACACTCAGAAGCCTCCGCCTGCCAGCCAGCGTTCGACCTGAGGCAGCCGGTCGGCGCCCCAGAAATGCTCGCCATCGACCGTGATCCATGGCGCGCCGAACATGCCCAGCGCGATGGCGGCATCGGTCTCCTCGCGCAGCTTGTCCTTCACCGCCTGGTTCTCGATGGCGGTGGAGAGCGCGGTCGGATCGACGTCCAGGTGCGCGGCAATGTTGAGGACCGTCGCCGGTTCCGAGACGTCGCGACCGTCGACGAAGTAGGTGCGAAACACAGCGCGGGCGAAACGCCGTGCCAGGGCGCAGTCCTGGCCATGCAGCCAGTAATAGGCGCGGGCAGGCACCTGGGTCGCGATCGGGAAGCGCATCGGCATGTGGAAGGGGATGCCGCCGAAGCGCGCCGAGCGGGCGAAGTCGTGCACGCTGTAGTCGTGCATGCCGGGCTGGCGCGTCAGCGGCACCGTGCCTAGATGCTTGAATATGGCGCCGAGCAGCACCGGCTTCCAGACCACCTGGCGATCGTGGCGGTCGGCCAAGGCGTCTATCTGCTCGGCCGCGAAGTAGGAATAGGGCGAGGCGAAATCAAAACGGAACGCTATCGGTTCGGCCATGCTGTCTCCTCCTGCTGTTCTTATGGATCCGCAACGGCCCGCCCGATCACCAGTCGCTGGATATCGGAGGCGCCCTCGTAGATCTGGCAGACCCGGACATCCCGGTAGATGCGCTCGACCGGGAAGTCGGCCACGACCCCGCAGCCGCCGTGGATCTGGATGGCATCGGAGCATACCCGTTCCGCCATCTCGGAGGCAAAGAGCTTGGCCATCGACGCTTCCTTCAGGCAGGGCCGGTTGGCGTCGCGCAGGGAGGCCGCATGCCAAACCATCTGCCGCGCCACCTCGACCTGCGTCGCCATGTCGGCGAGGCGGAAGTTGACCGCCTGGTGCTCGATGATGGGCTTGCCGAAGGTGACGCGCTCCTTCGCGTAGCGCAGCGCCGCCTCCAGTGCGGCGCGCGCCATGCCGACCGATTGCGCGGCGATGCCGATGCGGCCCGCCTCGAGGTTGGCGAGCGCGATGCGGTAGCCGTCGCCTTCCTGGCCGAGCAGGCAGTCGGCGGCAATGCGGCAGTCCTCGAACAGGATCTGCGCGGTGTCGGACGCATGCTGGCCGAGTTTGTCTTCCAGGCGTGCGACGACATAGCCCGGCGTGCCGGTCGGCACGCAAAAGCAGGAGATGCCCTGCTTGCCCGCGGCCGGATCCGTCACCGCGAAAACGATGGCGATCTGCGCGTGCTTGCCCGAGGTAATGAACTGCTTGACGCCGTTCAAGGTCCAGCCGGCGGCGGTCTTGACCGCGCGCGTCTTGATGGTGGCCGCATCGGAGCCGGTGTGCGGCTCGGTCAGGCAGAAGCAGCCGAGCAGCTTGCCGGTCGCCGCGCCTTTCAGCCAGCGATCCTTCTGCGCGTCGTCGCCGTACCGGTTGAGAATGCCGCAGACCAGCGAGTTCTGGACCGAGAGGATGGTCGAGGTAGCGCCGTCGCCGGCCGCAATCTCCTCCAGCGCCACGGCCAGGGTCAGGGTGTCGAGGCCGGCACCGCCCCACTGCTCCGGCACCGTCATGCCCCAAACGCCGAGGGACGCGAGCTCCTGTAGCGCTGCGTGGGGGAAGGTCGAGTTGCGGTCCCACTGCGCGGCATTCGGTGTCAGTTGCTCGCGCGCGAAGTCGCGCAGGGTGTCGCGGATCAGGCACTGCTCGTCGCTGAGGATCACAGCAGTTCGATCCCGACAGCCACCGCTTCTCCGCCACCGATGCACAGGCTGGCCACGCCGCGCTTCTTGCCGTACTTGCGCAGGGCACCGAGCAGCGTCACCAGGATGCGGCAGCCGGAGGCGCCGATCGGGTGGCCGAGCGCACAGGCGCCGCCATGGATGTTCACCGTCTCGGCGGGCAGCTTGAGGTCGTGCATGGCCGCCATGGTGACGACAGCGAAGGCTTCGTTGATTTCATACAGGTCCACGCTCGCGGCGGTCCAAGCGTTCTTCGCCAACAGCTTCCGGATGGCGAACACCGGCGCGGTGGTGAACAGGTTCGGTTCCTGCGCGTGCGTGGTGTGGCCGACGATGCGCGCCAGCGGCGCGAGGCCGAGTTCGCGCGCCGTCGATTCGCGCATCAGGACCACGGCAGCCGCGCCGTCGGAGATCGACGAGGAGTTGGCGGCGGTGACCGTGCCGTCCTTCTTGAACGCGGGCTTGAGGTTGGGAATCCTGTCGATCTGGGCCTTGGGCGGCTGCTCGTCGTTCGTCACGACCACGTCGCCCTTCTTGCCGGCGATCGTCACCGGGGCGACTTCCCAGGCGAAGGAGCCGTCCTTGATCGCCTGCTGCGCGCGGGTGGTGGAACGGATCGCGAACTCGTCCTGCGCCGCACGCGTGAAGCCGTAGCTCTCGGCGCACTCCTCGGCGAAGCTGCCCATCAGGCGGCCCTTCTGGTAGGCGTCCTCGAGGCCGTCGAAGAACATGTGGTCGAGCAACTGGCCGTGGCCGAGCCGGTAGCCGCCGCGCGCCTTGGGCAGCAGGTAGGGCGCGTTGCTCATCGACTCCTGGCCGCCCGCCACGCCGATCTTGTAGCTGCCGGCGAGCAGGCCGTCGTGCATCAGCATCACGGCCTTGAGCGCCGAGCCGCAGACCTTGTGCACCGTCGTGCAGCCGGCTGACAGCGGCAGCCCGGCGCCCAGCGCCGCTTGCCGGGCCGGCGCCTGGCCGACGCCGGCCTGCAGGACGTTGCCGAACACGACTTCCTCGACCTGCCCGGGCTCGATGCCGGCACGCTCGACCGCCGCCCTGATAGCCACGGCCCCGAGTTGCGGTGCGGTCTGGGCATTTAGGTCGCCCTGGAAGCCACCCATGGGCGTACGGGCGGCGCCGACGATGACGACGGGATCGTTCATTACGCAGTCTCCGAAAAGAGTTCGCGGCCGATCAGCATGCGGCGGATTTCGCTGGTGCCGGCGCCGATTTCGTAGAGCTTGGCGTCGCGCCACAGGCGTCCGGTTGGGTATTCGTTGATGTAGCCGTTGCCGCCGAGTACCTGGATCGCCTCGCCGGCCATCCAGGTCGCCTTTTCGGCGCTGTAGAGAATCGCCCCCGCGGCGTCCTTACGCAGCGTGCGCGCATGGTCGCTGGAGTCGCAGGCGCGGCCGACCGCATAAACGTAGGCGCGGCTGGCCTGCCAGGTGGTGTACATGTCGGCCACCTTTCCCTGCATGAGCTGGAACTCGCCGATGGCCTGGCCGAACTGCTTGCGGTCGTGCAGGTAGGGCCCGACCACGTCCATGCAGGCGGCCATGATGCCGAGTGGCCCGCCCGACAGCACGGCACGCTCGTAGTCGAGGCCGGACATCAACACCTTCACCCCTTGCCCGACGCCGCCGAGCACGTTCTCTGCCGGCACCTCGCAGTCCTCGAAGAACAGCGGGTAGGTGTTCGAGCCGCGCATGCCGAGCTTGTCGAGATGGGTGCCGTGCGAAAAGCCCTTGGAACCCTTCTCGACGATGAAGGCGGTCATGCCCTTCGCCCCCGCCGCAGGGTCGGTCTTGGCATAGACGACCAGGGTGTCGGCGTCGCCGCCGTTGGTGATCCACATCTTGGCGCCGTTGAGGATGTAGCGGTCGCCCTTCTTGTCCGCCTTGAGTTTCATCGAGACGACGTCGGAGCCGGCATTGGGCTCCGACATGGCGAGCGCGCCCACGTGTTCGCCCGCGATCAGCTTCGGCAGATACTTCTGCTTCTGCGCTGCGCTGCCGTTGCGGTTGATCTGGTTCACACAGAGATTCGAGTGCGCGCCATACGAGAGTCCGACCGAAGCCGAGGCGCGCGATATTTCCTCCATGGCGATGACGTGGGCGAGGTAGCCCATGCCCGTGCCGCCGTACTCCTCGCTGACCGTCATGCCCATCAGCCCCATGTCGCCGAACTTCTTCCAGAGGTCGGCGGGGAATTCGTTGTCGCGGTCGATCTCGGCGGCGCGCGGCGCAATCTCGCCTCGCGCGAAGGCTTGGACGGCGTCGCGCAGCGCGTCGAGGTCCTCGCCGAGATGGAAGTTCAGCCCGTTCATTGCTCCGCCTTTCCGTGCATCGTCATCAGGGTTTGCTGCATCGTCGCGCAGTGCGTCGTCTTGTCGCCCTTGACGATGTAGGCCTCGCCGCGCGTGATCACCAGCGTCTTGCCGGGCTTGATCACTTCGCCGGTGGCAATCAGCATTTCGCCGTCACCGGGTGCCAGCAGATTCAATTTGAACTCGACCGACAGCACCGAGCTGTCGGCCGGCATGAGAGTGAAACCCGCGTAGCCGGCAGCGCTGTCCACGACGGTCGAAATGATGCCGGCGTGAAAAAAGCCGTTCTGCTGGGTCAGCACCTGCCGCCAGGGCAGGTGAATCTCGCAATAGCCGGGACGCAGTTCGATCAGCCGGGCGCCGATGAAACCCATCACGCCCTGGCGCGCAAAACTCGCGCGCACCTTTGCTTCCCAGGCGGGATCTTTCGGTTCGAATGGTCGGATTTTGTGCATGACGTCTCCTGATGCCGATTCTAGGTTGACGTTTACGTCAACGTCAATATATCGTTACCGGGTGGTTGCTTGCCGAGCCGACTGACTACGCCGCCTTCTGCCCGGTCAGCAACTGCTGGCATTGCTGCTCGAAGCGGGTGATCTCGGCGAGCACCTCCTCGATGTCCTCGCGCTGCTGCTCCAGGGCCGCCTTGCGGCGCGACAGCACGGTGAGGAACTTGAGGAGTTGCGGGCTTTCATCGGCCGCGGTGTCGTACATGTCGATCAGCTCGCGGATCTCGGCCAGCGACAAGCCGAGGCGCTTGCCACGCAGGGTCAGTTTCAACCGGGTGCGGTCGCGCTTGGAGTAGACACGCTGCATGCCCTTGCGCTCCGGCGCGAGCAGGCCGTGGTCTTCGTAGTAACGGATCGCCCGCGCGGTCATGCTGAATTCGCGCGCCAGATCGGTGATGGTGTAAGTCGGTTCGCTCATGGAGGAAACATCATGAAAATGCAAGATTGCTGC
Organism: Rhodocyclales bacterium; assembly: GCA_016235765.1. Taxonomy (GTDB): domain Bacteria; phylum Pseudomonadota; class Gammaproteobacteria; order Burkholderiales; family Rhodocyclaceae; genus Fen-999. The sequence goes on from JACRIZ010000123.1 coordinate 21,962, forward strand.
ACTGCACCATTCTGTCCGCGTTCGGGTAGAATATTGTCTTTCCTGAACTTTTCTCGGCCAGTTAAGCAGATTTCACCCGGCAAATCAATTCAGCGGCCATGACCCTTTCCGCCATCGACTACCCGCAAGCCAAGCCCCCCGCGGCCGGTTCGCCCATGGCGGTGGCGCCGGGCATCGAATGGCTGCGCATGCCGCTGCCGTTTGCGCTCGACCACATCAATCTCTGGCTGCTGGCCGACGGCACGTCATACACCGCCGTCGACACCGGCATCGGCCTCGACCCGGTCAAGGCCGCCTGGCAGTCAGTCTTGGCGGAACGCCGGATCGGCCGCCTGCTGGTCACCCATTTCCATCCCGACCACCTCGGCCTGGCCGCCTGGCTGCAGGAACAGACCGGGGCGCCGCTCTGGATCACCCAGGGCGAGTACCTGACGGGGCAGATGGTGAAGCATCAGGTTGGCGCCTACGGCGTGCCGGCCATGTGCGCTTTCTTCCGCCGCCACGGCCTCGACGATGCCCGCGTGCAGGCGCTGGCCGACCGCGGCAACGCCTACGGGCGGGGCGTACCGGCCATTCCAGACAGTTTCCAGCCGCTCTGGGAAGGCGAGGACGTGACGATAGGCGGCCGCGCCTGGCGCGTCATCATTGGCCACGGCCACGCGCCGGAGCACGCCAGCCTTTATTGCGAGGAACTGCATGTCCTGATCTCGGGCGACATGCTGCTGCCGCGCATCTCGACCAACATCAGCGTCTTCGCCGGCGTGCCGGACGCCAATCCGCTCGCCTGGTTCCTCGCTTCGCTCGACCGCCTGCGCGAACTGCCCGCGGATACGCTGGTCCTGCCTTCTCACGGCCTGCCTTTCCGCGGCCTGCATTTTCGCGTCGACCAGTTGCATGCCCACCACACAGAGCGCTGCGCGGCCCTGGTGGGCGCCTGCGGCGAGCCGAAGAGCGCCGCCGAGCTGATTCCGGTATTGTTTCCGCGCGAGATCACCGATCCGCACCAGACCATGTTCGCCATGGGCGAAGCCATTGCCCACCTGAATTACCTGCAGCAAGCGCGCCGCCTGGAGCGCATCGAAGAGAACGGCATCATCCGCTACACCAAGACCAACAAGGAGTGAGCAATGTCCACCGCCCCGCAAGCCGACCAGGCCCCCCTGCCTGACCCCAAGGAAATCGCCCAGACCTACGCCGAGGTCGCCCAGCGCGCCTCCAAGCTGCTGTCCGACCATATCCAGCGCCAGGTCAAGAATGGCGTCACGGCACCGGCCGACGAGCTCGGCATCGCCCAGGCCTTCATGGACATGATGGCGAAAATGCTGGCCAATCCCTACAAGCTGGCCCAGGCGCAGATGAACCTGGTCTGGGACTACTTCTCGCTCTGGCAGCATTCATCGCTGCGCCTGATGGGCATGGACACCACGCCGATCGCGCAGCCGGCCAAGGACGACAAGCGCTTCAAGGACGAGGAGTGGGAAGGCCACTTCCTGTTCGACTTCATCAAGCAGTCCTACCTGATCACCGCCCGCCATATCCACGACACCGTGCGCAACGTCGAGGGCATGGACGAGAATACCGAGAAGAAAGTCAACTTCTTCACCCGCCAGTTCATCGACGCCCTGTCGCCGTCGAACTTCGCCATGACCAATCCGGAAGTCTTCCGCGAAACCGTCAAGTCGCACGGCCAGAACCTGATCAAGGGCTTCAACAACCTGCTGCGCGACATCGAGGAAGGCGACGGCCAACTGCGCATCAAGATGACCGACACCTCGGCCTTCGAGCTCGGCAGGAACGTCGCCACGACGCCGGGCAAGGTGGTGTTCCAGAACGACCTGATCCAGTTGCTGCAATTCGAGCCGACCACCAAGGAAGTCTTCAAGCGGCCGCTGCTGATCTTCCCGCCCTGGATCAACAAGTACTACATCCTCGACCTGCGCGAGAAGAACTCCTTCATCAAGTGGGCGACCGACCAGGGCCATACGGTCTTCGTCATGTCGTGGGTCAATCCCGATGCGAAGCTGGCCCAGAAGACCTTCGAGGACTACCTGACCGAGGCCGCGCTGACCGCCATCGACAAGGTCTGCGAACAGACCGGCGAGAAGGAAATCAATTGCGCCGGCTACTGCCTGGGCGGCACGCTGCTCGGCTCGACGCTCGCCTACATGACGGCCAGGAAGGACAAGCGCGTCGCCTCGGCGACCTTCTTCACCACCATGCTGGACTTCTCCATCCCCGGCGAACTAGGCGTCTTCATCGACGAACAGCAGGTCGCCAGCCTCGAGAAGAAGATGCAGGAGCGCGGCTTCCTGGAAGGCACCGAGATGGCCGGCACATTCAACATGCTGCGCTCGAACGACCTGATCTGGTCCTTCGTGGTGAACAACTACCTGATGGGCAAGGATCCGTTCCCGTTCGACCTCTTGTTCTGGAACAGCGACTCGACGCGCATGCCCTACGCGATGCACAGCTTCTACCTGCGCAACATGTACATGAAGAACCTGCTCAAGGAACCGGGCGGCATCACGCTCGCCGGCGTGCCGATCGACCTGGGCAAGATCAAGACGCCGAGCTACTTCATCTCGACCATCGAGGACCACATCGCACCGTGGAAGAGCACCTACCTCGGCGCGCAGCGCTTCGCCGGCCCGGTGCGCTTCGTGCTCGGCGGCTCCGGCCACATCGCCGGCGTCGTCAATCCGCCCGCCGCCAACAAGTACGGCTACTGGCTGAACGACAAGCTGGGCGAAACCGCCGACCACTGGCTGGAGCACGCCAAGCAGCAGCCCGGCTCGTGGTGGACCGACTGGCAACAGTGGGTCACCAAGCTCGACGACGCCAGGGTGCCGGCACGCAATCCGGCCAAGGGCAAGCTGAAGGTGATCGAGGACGCGCCGGGCTCGTTCGCCAAGTTCCGTCTCGACACCCAGAAGAAGCCGGCCTGATGGGAGTGGCAGTACGCGTGGTGCTCGACACCAACGTACTGCTTTCCCTGTTCGTCTTCGCCGACAGCCGCTACGCGCCCCTGCGCGGGCGGCTGGACGCCGGCGCGTGGCGTGCGCTCACCGACGAGCGCTGCCTGCACGAGTTCCAGCGCGTGCTCGCCTACCCGATGTTCTCCCTCGATGCCGCCGCGCAGGCCGCGGCCTTCGATGCCTATTCCAGGCAGGCGGAAACGATTGCGGCAGTGGTCGATCCGGTCATCCTGCCCGAATGCAAGGACCCCGACGACCAGAAGTTCCTCGAAGTCGCGCGTGACGGCGGCGCGCAATGGCTGGTCACCTCCGACAAGGCGTTGCTCAAGCTGGCGCAACGGCGCAAGCTCGCCCACCTGTTCGGCATCGTCACGCCCAAGCGGGCGCTAGAGATCGGCGATGCGCGGCTTGCGGCCTCGGCCTGAGAGGATGGCGTCGAACAACCGGTTGGGCAGCAGGCGCAACAGCTTGGCGACGATGGCCATCTGCCAGGGCACGACGGCGTAGCTGGTGCCGGCATCGATGACGCGGGCGATGCGCCGCGCGGCGTCGTCGGCCGGCAGGATGAAGGGCATGGGATAGGGGTTGTGCGCGGTCATCGGTGTTTCGATGTAGCCCGGCAGGACCGTGACGACCTTGAGGCCGCTGCCGCGCAGTTCGCCGCGCAAGGCTTCGAGGTAGGTGATCGCCGCCGCCTTCGACGCCGAGTAGGCACCCGAACCGGGCAGGCCGCGAATGCCGGCCACCGAGGCAATGCCGACTAGAGTGCCACGCCCGGCCTTCTGCATCGGAACGATGAAGGGCTGGAAGGTGTTGAAGAGGCCGACGACATTCACGGCCAGCACGCGCTGGAAGGCCGGCTGGTCGCCGGCCTCCTGGGTCAGGGTACCGACCGAGATGCCGGCATTGCCGATTACCACGTCGGGCACACCGGCACGGGCGATGAAGTCGGCCGCGGCGACCCTGAGGCCCTCGGCATCGGTGACGTCGAGCCCATAGAGAAGGGTCTGGCAGGGCAGCACGCCTGCCAGCCGCTCGAGTTCCTGTTTGCGCCGGGCAATCAGCGCCAAAGTCGCGCCGCGGGCAGCGTAGTGCTTCGCCAGCGCTTCGCCGATGCCCGACGACGCGCCGGTGATGACGATCCGCACGGAACTACTTCTTGCCGCCGCGATCCTTGCGCGCCTTGTCGATCAGGCCATCGGTCACGGCGAACACGTCGCCCGCGCCGTTGATGGCCCGGTAGCGGCCATCGACGATCAGGGCCGGCACGCCGTCGAGGCCATGCGCCTGCGTTATCTGCATGGCGCGCAGCACCTTGCTGCGCACCGCGAAAGACTGGTAGGTCGCCGAGAAAGTCTTGGTATCGACACCCTTCTTGCCCAGCCAGTCGATCATGCCCTTGTCGCCGAGCACATCGGCGCGATCGACGTGGACAGCGCTGAAGATGTCGCCATGCAGCTTCTCGCCCACACCCATCGCCTCCAGGGTGTAATAAAGCGCCGCCCCCGAGGCCCACTGGCCCGGATTGCCGTCGCGGCCGGGGAAGACGGCCGGGACGCGACGGAAGGTCGCGTCCTTGGGCAGCTTCTTCAGCCACTTCTGGAGTTCCGGCTCCATTTGGAAGCAATGGCCGCAGCCGTACCAGAAGAACTCGGCGATCTCAATCTTGTCGCGTGACTCCGTAGCCCGCGGCGGATTGTAGGCGGCGTAGTCCTGGCCTTCCTTGAGTTCGGCGGCCCCGGCGAAACCCGCGACCGCCAGTAGCAGTGCCGCGATAAAACACATCGTCTTGCGCATGAAATCAGTCCTTTCAGCTATTTACCCTTGACCTGGGTGGCCTGGATGCCGTTCTGAGACAGCAATCCGCGCGCCCGGTTCATCTCCTCAACGTTCGGGAACGGCCCCGTGCGGACACGGAACATCTTGCCCTTCTCCGGCAGGTCGACTTCCTGGACGCCGGCATCGAGGCCGATCAGCGCCAGCTTGGCCTTCAGGTTGTCGGCATCGGCCGGCTTCTGGAAGGCGCCGACCTGCAGCCAGAGCGGCTCGCTCGGCTTCGCCCCCCTGGCGTCGGCCGGCTTGGCCTCCGGCGTCGGCGCAGCCTCCTGGCTGCCGGGCAGGATCTTGTAGAACTCGAAGCGCGGCTTGTCGGCGGCCTTGTCGCCAACCTTGTCGCCGGGCTTGCCGGGCAGCGGCGCCACGGCACCCGACTCGCCGCCCTCGCCGTTGCCGGGGCGGTCGGTGCGTGCGCCCTGGTCACGGAACGGCAGCGGCGTCTTGTTCATCATCCAGACGACCAGGAAGGAAATCAGCACCCCGACGACGATGCCGATGCCGACGCCCAGCAGCGTGTTGCCGCGTTGGTGGTTCTCGAATTTCATCACATAGCCTCCGGCGCCG
>JACRIZ010000126.1 GCA_016235765.1 Rhodocyclales bacterium
GCTATCGCCGCGGAATTGGTCAATTCCAAGGGTCTTCTACCCATTAGCGGGCTCAAGATAATCGATCCTGAGCAATTCTGAGAGGTCGACTTATCGATCCGCATTTTTCCATCCTTCTGCCGCCCAGACTCCTAGCCGACGCGACAATTGCGAATCTAAGAAAACTTACTAGGTCTCGTCTAGAAGCCGCGTCCATGATCGTTGATCAAGACAAAGCCGCAGCCGCGCTAATTCGCGCCGAACAAGAGGCAATTGCGAGACTTGATGAACTCCGTGCAAAGTATGTGTGCAGACGCCCAACTGGTGTGGCTCTCACCAAGGAACTGGCTCGCGAGTGGGAAGGTTATCTTACTGAGCGGACTAGGCTCGACGATGAGCTATTCAACCCATTTGAACACGAGATCAGTCAGACGCTTGGGGAGGTTGCCAAGCAGGCACGGATCTATGTGGATCAGCGTAAGCGCCTGGAGGAGCGAATTAAGACCCTTGCCGATGACCGTAAGCGGCAGTTAGCGGAAGCGTCCAAGCAGGCTAATGCCACGGCATCCGATACTCGGCAGACAGTTTTCAACATCACTGAGAAAGCCCGCCTCGCACTTGATCAGGCCATTAGGAACATCCAAGCTGACCTAAATCGGACTGACTTAAGCCTACTTCCTCCCGAACAAATTGACGCCATGCGGAAGCGTTGGGAGGAGGAATTGTCCGAACTTGAGGTACGGCATCGCGATGCTCTGATGGCGGCCAAGGACATGCTTGCTTCCCTTGCCGAGAATCTACGAACGTCAGATGGCGAAGAGCCTGCTCAGATCATGGAAGCGCTTGAGCACAGAATGCTAGCTCTTGAAGAACAGGCTGATGAGGACTTCGAGATGGTCCAACTTGGGTTGGCGGTTGCAATTATCAATCACGAGTTCGCCGCATCTATTCGCAAGGTCCGTCAAAGTATCCAGGAGTTAGGGCAAGTGTCGCGGAAGGCCAGCGGCTTGCGCCCCCTGTACGAGTCTATAAGAAGTAACTTTGAGCACCTGGATGGACATCTGAACCTCTTTACGCCACTTCAGCGTCGACTAAATCGAATTGCGCAAAAGGTTGATGGCAAGAGAATTCGCAATTACGTCACTGATGTCTTCCTCAATCGACTTGAGCGGCATCATGTTGAACTTGAGTGCACCGATGCATTTCTCGCATCCACGACAGAATGCTATCTATCCACACTATATCCAGCAATCATCAACATCGTGGACAATGCGATATTCTGGATGGCAAGTACCAGCGGCCGCCACGCTTTGCAATTTGACGCTGCCAACGGCGCGTTGCTGATCTCAAATAGCGGCCCCACTGTTGAAAAGCGCGACTGGGAGCGGATCTTTGAACGTGGATTCAGTCGAAAGCCGAATGGAAGAGGTCTTGGTCTTTTCATCTCGGCGAAGGCATTGCAGGCAGAAGAGATGTCTCTGTCATTGATCGAGCCGGCAGAGGGGTTTAACGTCACATTCCAGATCAAGCTCTAGATTTCTAACAATGACTACTCTCGAGTCCTTTTCAAGACGTGCCGCAAAGAAATATTTGCAGAACATCGTATTTGTTGATGACGAAATCTATGCGCACCTGTCGGGCAAGCCGGTGGTGGATACGGAGGACCTCCCATCGCTTAAGTCGCCTTTCCTAAGTGTTCCTGCAGCTATACCTGCCGTTGCTGTATCGGGCGATATTGAGGCGCCGGAAGATGAAGGAGCGACAAACGGGTCCGGCGATGTTTTTAATGCCGTCGGTCAGCGAGGGCAGGACAGCGCCATGGCAACGGCTGGAAGCGAAGCAGCTCGCGACGAACCAGTCCCTTATCATCCGAAGCGGCTGGTTGAGAGCTTTGCGAAAGAAGGCATGGTTTGCGCGCTTTACGAACCCGTAGCAAACTTCGCTACAGACTGCAATTCTGACCTTTTCAAGCTCTGCGAACGAGCCGACGTAGTGATTCTGGACTGGGACCTCTTCCAAGAAGATGGCCGCAACATATTGCCTCTAATCCAGAACCTAGTCGACCAGAGTCAGAATAGTGTTCCGCATCGCTCGAGTCTTTGTGTGATCTACACGACGAGACCTGATCTTGCACGTGTGGCGTCTGCGATATACGACCACCTGCAACAGAAAGCTCTCACCGTACAAGATGTGCACGACCGCACGACGTTAGTTGCCGGCGCGACGCGTATTATCGTGCTCGGAAAACCGAACGTCCCAGGTCGCCCAGAAGAGCAGAAGTCTTTGGAAGTTCTTGAAGAAAACTTGGCGGAGCGTGTAATCGATGAGTTCGCTAGGATGCATAGTGGGATTCTTCCCTCGTACGCTTTGTACGGGATGGCATCGGTTCGTCACAACTCAAAGAAGATTCTCGACAAATTCCACAGTGACCAGGACGGCCCCTTTTTACTGCATAGGGCACTGCTTCTTGAGAAGGAGGATGCCTTCGAGCAGCTACCGGAGCTAATCGCTGAGGAAGTGCTTGCAGTAATGTTGGACAACCAACTCGATTCCGCGGAAGCGAGCAAGGTGGCAAGAGACGCTTGTGCAAAACTCAATCTAAGTAACGTAACCTGGCCAGCAATTGACGGAAAGAAGCAAGACGAGAGAGAAAAAATTGCCAGGACGTACCTGGGCGGCGGTTTGGAGGCAGCTAAGAGCCAGCATAAGGTGGCTGTGAAGGACATGCAGTATCCCGCCAGGCTTCATGCTTCAATGGGGTGCGACCAAACGTTTGCCGACAAGAAACTTGCCGCGCTATTTAGCCTAAGAACCAACTATTTCGAGAGCGACTCTCCGGCGCTGGGATTTGGAACTGTCGTTCGCTGGCGCACCGGGGACAACTTGGCGTTCAAGTACGGCCTGTGTCTCATGCCCGTATGTGACAGCGTGCGATTGAAGTCTGGAGACAACTCACGAACTTCTTTCCCGTTTTGGGAGTTGAAGACTTCGAATGACGGGGGGACCACCCGTGGAATAGTTGTCCCAATCGAGAACGGTTATCTCGAACTATTTGCATCGGGCAAGCCGAGGGATATGCTTTGGATCGACAGATTTGCTCCCGCCACCTCTGGAATGGTTTTGGCCAAACAGGATGGCAATTCCAAAACGTTCTATTTCATAGGCGACGCAATACCGCGTCTGGAATGGGTTGCGCAACTCAAGCCGTCTCATGCACAAAGAGTAGCGCACGATATAGGGCATTCGTTTTCTCGTGTTGGTGTTCTAGAGGCCGAATGGCTTCGACTCAAAACCGAGGGGAAAAGCTAGCGTGCATTCGCGCGCGTCTGGAAATGTGGAATAAGAAGAGATGTTAGTTCAGCCACATTGTGCGTTTGGCATTCCCAGATTTCGACGACACGCCACCCAAGCGCCTCCAAGGCCGCTCTTTTTTGTTGGTCACGCTTGACGTTTTCAGCAAGTTTTTTCGTCCAAAAGGCCACGTTTGACTTTGGCACCCCTCCCTTTGGGCAACTGTGCTGATGCCAAAAGCACCCATGAACGAAAATGACAAGCTTATAGCGCGGAAAGACAATATCTGGTCGTCCTGGAAGTTTCGCACCGTGAAGTCGGAACCTTAGACCTAGTGCGTGAACACAACGTCGAACAACCATTTCTGGCTTTGTGTTTGCTCCTCTTATGGTGCTCATCACAAAGCTACGTTGATCGGGACTGATCCTGTCCATCTGGTAGCTCCCCGACAGAAATAGGATTCAACAAGCGCTGACTGCCCTGCTCGGGCACTTCTAGCGCGTGAGGCATCAGATTACAACCGCTTGATTGACCTGGTTTTGTGCGTCAGATGCATAACAGCGCGTTGACGCGCGTTGCGCGCGAACCCTACTCGGCTTCCCCGTCGAGCGCGGCCGCAAGGTCGGCCAGCAGTTGCGGCAGCTCGCCGCTCATCAGCGCGAAGTTGGCTTCGAAGAGGTCGTCGCCGTTGTCGGCCTGACGCTCCGCATCCTCCTTCAATACATCCAGGAATGCGAGGCGCTTCACCTGCAACTGCTCGGTGAGGACGAAGGAAATCCGGTCGCGCCAGGTCAACGCCAGTCGCGTCACGGCCTTGCCGCCGGTGATGTGGCCGGTGATCTCGTCGCCGTCGAGCGGATGGCGCACATAGCGCACCACGGCCTTCTCTTCGCCGGCCGCGCGCAGTTCGCAGTCGCGGTCGATGGTGAAGCCGGCGGGCGCTTCCTGGCCGGCCAGCCAACTGGTCATCGCCGTGCCCGGTGCGCTGCGGGTGCGGAACAGTTTCAGCGGCAGTTCGTCGAGTGTCAGCTTCAACTGCTCGAGCACTTCCTCGGCCTTGGTCGGGCTCGCGGCGTCGATGACCAGCCAGCGGTTCACCGGATCGATCCAGGCATAGACCAGCTTGCGCGTGACCAGCGCGCGCGGCAGCAATTCGGCCGTCACCTGCTCGCGCATGTCGCGTGCCTGGGCGCGGCCCGGCTTGAAGCCCTGCTTGGCTTCGAGTTCGGCCAGGCGCGATTGCGTGTACTGGCGGATCACGCTGCCCGGCAGCAGCTTGTGCTCCAGGCCGAGGGCGATCAGCCATTGGCGATTCACGGCAACCAGCAGCTCGCCTTCGTTGCCGCGCGGCGGCACCCAGCCGCGCGACTGCATGTCGAAGCCGCCGCAGGGCTGGAAGGCCGCCCGCTCCAGCTTGTCGGCGAAGCGCGTTGCATCCGGATTCCAGTCGTCGCCGAGGCGGTAGATTTGCAGATTGCGGAACCACATGTTGGAAGCCTCCAAATGGAAAAGGCCACCGCGTCGCGATGGCCTTGAACTGATTCTGGTGGGCGGTACTGGTTTCGAACCAGTGACCCCTGCCGTGTGAAGGCAGTGCTCTACCGCTGAGCTAACCGCCCATACTGCGGAGGCGCGCATTTAACCACAGGAGGCCCCGGCTGGTCAAACCGGGAGCCGGTAGAATGCGCGCTTTCCCTCTGCTGTCCTGCCATGACCGTCCGCACCCGTTTTGCTCCCAGCCCCACCGGCTACCTCCACATCGGCGGAGCCCGCACCGCGCTGTTTGCCTGGGCCTACGCGCGCCGCCACGGCGGCCAGTTCATCCTGCGCATCGAGGATACCGACGTGGCGCGTTCGACGCCCGAGGCGGTGCAGGCGATTCTCGACGGGATGCAGTGGCTCGGCCTGGCGCACGACGAAGGGCCGTACTACCAGATGCAGCGCATGCCGCGCTACAAGGAAGTGATCGGCCAGATGCTGGCCGCCGGCACCGCCTACCACTGCTATACGTCGCCCGAGGAACTCGACCGGCTGCGCGAGGAGCAGATGGCGAAGAAGGAAAAGCCGCGCTACGACGGCCGCTGGCGGCCCGAGCCGGGCAAGCTGCTGCCGGCGCCGCCGGCCGGCGTTGCGCCGGTGGTGCGCTTCCGCAATCCGACTGAGGGCGTGGTCGCCTGGGACGACGGCGTCAAGGGCCGCATCGAGATCGCCAATGCCGAGCTCGACGACTTCATCATTGCCCGCGCCGACGGCACGCCGACCTACAACTTCTGCGTGGTGGTGGATGATTGGGACATGGGCATCACCCACGTGATCCGCGGCGACGACCACGTGAACAACACGCCGCGCCAGATCAACGTGCTCGAGGCGCTGGGCGCGCAGGTGCCGCAATACGCGCACCTGTCGATGATCCTCGGCGACGATGGCCAGAAGCTTTCCAAGCGCCGCAATTCGGTCGCCGTGACCGACTACGACGAGCGCGGTTACCTGCCCGAGGCGCTGCTCAACTACCTCGCCCGGCTCGGCTGGTCGCATGGCGACGACGAGGTCTTCTCGATGGAGCAGTTCGTCCAGTGGTTCGACCTCGACCACATCACGGCTTCGGCAGCCCAATTCAACACCGAGAAGCTGGACTGGCTGAACGCGCAGTACCTGAAGTCAGCCGCGGACACACGCCTCGCCGGCGAAGCGGCGCGCCGCCTGGCCCGGCGCGGCATCGATCCGGAGGCGGGCGCGCCGCTGGAGAAGGTGGCGGCGCTCTACAAGGACCGCGCGACCAACCTGAACGAACTGGCCGACGCACTCGAGCCGTTCTGCGTGGTCGTCCATCCCTCGGCGGAAATGATTGCGACGCACCTGACCGAAGCGGCGCGCGGCGCGCTGAAAGTCCTGCGCGACAAACTGGCCGATTGCGCGTGGGAGAAGGCCGCGATCGGCGCCGTCATGAAGGAGACGCTGGCGGCCTGCGGCATGAAGATGCCGCAGGTGGCCATTCCGCTGCGCGTGGTGCTGCTCGGCCAGCCGCAGTCGCCGGCCATCGACGCCGTGGTCGAAGTGCTGGGCCGGACCGAGGTGCTGGCGCGGCTCGATCAGTACGCCTGACCCGCCGGGGCCAGCGCGCCGTCGACCAGCTTCACGCGGTCGCCTTCGTGCCAGACGGGGGCTTCCTTGACGTTGATGGTCTGGCGGTTGCCGTCATCCATGCGTACGGAGATCTCGTAGTGCACCGATTTCCGCTGCGCCTTCTCGACCTGGTGGCCGGCGACCGCACCGCCGACCGCGCCGATGACGGTCGCGGCGTCGTTGCCGCGCCCGCTGCCGACCTGGTGACCCAGGACGCCGCCCAGTACGCCACCGGCGACCGCGCCCAGGCCGGTGCCCTGGCCCTGCTGGACGACCTCGCGTACCGACTCGACGGTGCCGCAGTTGCGGCAAACCGGCGGCGGGGGTGGGGGCGGCAGCGCGGCTGTGGTGGTCTTGGCGGGTGCCGCAGCGGGCGCGCGCGGGGCAGTGGCGCGCGGCGCCGGTTTGGGCGGCGTCGCTTGGGGCGCGACGCTTGCCGCCGCGCCCTTGCCTGCGGCCGCCGGTTCGACGGCAGCGACTGGCGCGGGAGGCGTTGGCTCGGCGGCACTACCCGGCAGGAAGCCGGTCAGCGCTGCGACGGCGGCCAGTGATGCGATGGTGACCGAGACCGCGGCGATCGCGACCAAAGGATGAATGCGGCCGGATTTACCTTCCATGATGTCCTCTCTCTGCTGTTTTGGGGTGACTGCACAGGGCCATAACGCGCTGGCGGCGCCGTACGTGGACCGGGGACACAAACGCTTACAAGTTCGTATCTGGTCGGGACAGTTTGACGGACCGTTACGGGAGAGGTTCCCGCGCGGCGCGGGCGTGTTCCGGATCGAACAACTGGTAGCGGTTGCGGCCGGTTTCCTTGGCGATATACATCGCCTGGTCGGCGTGGCGCAGGATGGTGTCCGGATCTGAGTCGTCGAGCGGACAGAGCGCGACGCCGATGCTGGCCGTGACCGACAACTGCCGGTTGTCGACCTGGTAGGGCGCGGCGATTTCGGCAACCAGGCGATCGAGGACCGGACGGAAGTCGGTTGGCTTCGCGGCACCGGTCAACAACAGGACGAACTCGTCGCCGCCGATGCGCGCCACCGTGTCCGAATCGCGGACGATCGCACCCAGGCGTTCGGCGACGGCGACCAGCACGCGGTCGCCGATGTCGTGGCCGTAACGGTCGTTGATCGGCTTGAAGCCGTCGAGGTCGAGATAGCAGACCGCAAGCAGGGTCTGCTGGCGCAGCGCCTGCGCGACAGCCTGGCGCAGGCGGTCGGTGAGCAGGTTGCGGTTGGGCAGGTGGGTCAGGGCGTCATGGCCCGCCTGCCAGGCAATGCAGCGCTGCAGGTGGCGGGTGTCGGAGACGTCGCGGCAGATCAGCACGGCGCCCAGCGGCTTATGGCCGTCGGCGCGCACCGGCGCGGCCGAAACCTCGACAATGAACTCGCGGCCGTCGCGGGCAACGAGCAGCGTGTCGTCCTCGATGCGAATCGACCGGTTCTCGCGCATGGCGGCGGCGGCGGGGCAGGCGATCGGTGTGCGCTTGTCGATGTCGACCAGTCGGAACACCTCGCCGATCGGCGCGCCGAGCGCCTGCTGCTGCGTCCAGCCCGTCAGCCGCTCCGCCTCGCTGTTGAGGGTGTTGATGCGGCCATCCTGGTCCGTGGCGATCACCGCCTCGCTGATCGAAGCCAGGATGACGCGCGCCATCGCGTTTTCCGCGCCGGGATCGGTTCCCGCCGCCGGAGCGCCGGCCGTTGCGTGATCGGAGTCGGAGGACAGCATGGCCTTTCTCGCTTGCTTGCGCGCTGATGTAGGCATCATAGTTGCCTCGCTATCGGCTGGCAATCCATGGCATGCCGTGGAAAAAAAAGCCGCCGCCGGATCGCTCCGGGGCGGCCCGCGGCCGGGGAGGACGGCCGCTTACATCGACATGAGGACGCCATCGACGAGGCGCACGTGTTGACCGGCGTGCCACGACGGCTGACTTTCGGCGGCCAGCGTGAGCATGGTGCCGTCTTCCATGCGGACCCGGATTTCCCACTGGTCCGCGCCCTGCTCTGCGTAGCCCGGCTTCGCCAGCCGCCGTACCGATTCGACCGTCGCGCAATCTTCGCAGGCACGCACCAGCGGCTGCGGCGCGTACAGCGTCGGGCCAATGCCCAGCGGATCGGCGGCGAGCCGGGTCGCGAACGTGGCGGCGGCGGCGCCGGCAGGGGCGGCCGGCGCGGCGCGTTCGGGAATCACGCCGGTGATGACGCCGACGGTCGCAAGCGCAGCGGCGGTGACGGCGAGCGCCGTCACGGTCATGAGCGGATGCAGTCTGTCGGGGGTGTTTTCCACGGGCGCCTCGCTATTGGCGAAAAGCCGAAACGGCCGATAAGCCGGCCAGTGGAAATCATTCTTGCATAGGCGCCGGGCGGGGTTTCCTGTCGCCAAACCGCGACATAAGCAGGGCACCGATCAGCTCCTGCTCGACGGGAAGCGGGTCTCCGGCGAGCTGCGAAGCGAGCACTTCCGCGCATAGCGAGGCCCAGACGAGGCCGCGCGCGCCGAAGCCGTTGAGGATCCACAGGCCGTCGGACGCCGACACCGGCCCGACGATGGGCAGGCGGTCGGGCGACATGGGGCGGAAACCGACGCGTCCGGCAAGCGTTTCGGGTGCCAGTCCGGCGGCATAACCCGGCAGGATCGCGTCCAGGCGCAACAGGTTTTCCTGGTGGTCGGCAAGGCGCGGGTTCGGGTCGAGGTCGTCGGCGTCGAGCGTGGCGCCGGCGCAGTGGATGCCGTCGACGGCCGGGGTGACGTAGCCGTTGCGGGTGGCGACGATGTGGAACGGCGGCACCGCGGCTTCGGGCAGGTGCGAGACGAGGCCGCGGCCGACGCGGATCGGCGCCTGCGGCAGCAGCTTCGGCGTGGCGATGCCGTTGGCCAGCACGACTTGCGGTGTTTCGGCGATGAGCGTGTCGTCGGTGTCGAACAACCGCCACAGGGACCCGCTGCGCTCCAAGCGCGCGACCTCGATGCCGAAGCGCGTCTCGATGCCGGCCAGGTTGGCGGCGCATAGCGAAGGCGGATTGATCCAGCCGGCGGTCCGGAACCACCAGCCGCCCATTTTCACCGGCCAGCCGGCCAGTTGCGAGGCTTCGTCGCGATCGACGTAGCGCGCCAGTTCCGGCGGCGTCTGCTGGCGTTCGATGGCACGGCGCTGGATGTCCTCGTGCTTGGCGTCGCGGGCGATGTGCAGCGCGCCGACCAGGCCGTAGCGTACGCCGGGCAGCTTGGCGACATGGCGCTGGCCGTAGAGAAAGCAGGCGCGCAGCAGGCGCGACTGGCGTGTGTCGTCGAGCGAGGGCAGCGGCCGGAACACGCCGGCTTTGTTGCCCGAGGCGCTGCCCGCCGGTTCGCGGCCGCACTCCAGGACCGTCACCCGGTAGCCGCGCGCAGCCAACCGGTTCGCGGCGGAACTGCCCGCCGCGCCGGCGCCGATGACGACGATGCGCTTGTCGGCCGGCGCGCTTTCAGCGCGCGTGCCGGGCACGCGGGCGGCCAGCATGTAGCGCTTGTTGCCGAAGCCGGGCCGCTTCTGCCACGAAAAGTCAGTCGTGGCGATACGCCGCGTCAGGTCCTCGGCCACCGACCAGGTGGCGAGCGTGGCGCCCGGCGCGGCCAGGCGGCGCAACTGCGCCAGCGTGGCCTCGGACCAGAGTTCGGGATTGCGGTCGGGCGCGAAGCCGTCGAGGTAGAACGTGTCGGCGGTCAGCGTCAACTGCGGCAGCCACTCCGCTGCGTCGCCGAACACCAGCGTCAGCGTGACCGCGTCGTTCTCGAAATGCAGCCGGTGCAGGCCGGGCACCAGCGTCGGCCAGGCGCCGACGAGTTGCGCCGAGAGTTCGGCGAGTTCAGGCCATTGCTCATGAAGCTTGGCGAGGTCGTCGCGGCGAAACGGGTGCTTCTCGATGGAGACGAAATGCAGGCGGCGGCAACGGTGTTGATCCTCGCGCCAGGCCTGCCAGGTGGCGAGGAAGTTGAGGCCGAGGCCGAAGCCGGTTTCGCAGATGACGAAGCGTTCGCGGTTTGCCCAGGCCGCCTTCTCGCCCAGCAGGTCGTTGCCGCCGAGGAAGACGTGGCGTGCCTGCTCCAGCCCGCCTTGCGCCGAGTGGTAGATGTCGTCGTAGCGCGCGGAGTAGGGCGTCGTTCCCGCGAAACCGAGTTCGGCGGGAACGACCGGGTCGTATTTCACTCGGGCCGCATCTGCGGGAACAGGATGACGTCGCGGATCGCGGGGCTGTCGGTGAGCAGCATCACCAGCCGGTCGATGCCGATGCCGCAGCCGCCGGTCGGCGGCAGGCCGTACTCGAGCGCGCGGATGTAGTCGGCGTCGTAGTACATCGCCTCCTCGTCGCCGGCTTCCTTGGCTTTGGCCTGTTCCAGGAAGCGCGCCGCCTGGTCCTCCGGGTCGTTCAGTTCCGAGAAGCCGTTGGCGATCTCGCGGCCGACGATGAACAGCTCGAAGCGCTCGGTGACGTCCGGGTTGCTGTCCGAACGGCGCGCCAGCGGCGAGACCTCGGTCGGGTAGTCGATGATGAAGGTCGGCTCCCAGAGTTCCGCTTCCGTGGTCTCCTCGAACAACTGCATCTGCAGCGTGCCGAGGCCGGCCGTCGATACGACCTCGACCTTGAGGGCGGCGAGCTTCTGCCTGAGCCAGCCGGCGTCGTTGAGGTCGGTGACGCTGTAGCCGGGATGGTGGTAGTGGATCGCCTCGACCGTGGTCATGCGCCGGAAGGGCTTCGAGAGATCCAGCGTGCGCCCCTGGTAGTTGAAGACCTCGGTGCCGAGCGCCTCGCGCGCCGCCTGGCGGATCAGGCCCTCGGTGAAGTTCATCAGGCTCTTGTAGTCCGCGTAGGCCTCGTAGAACTCCATCATGGTGAATTCGGGATTGTGGCGCGGGCTCAAACCCTCGTTGCGGAAGTTGCGGTTGATCTCGAACACCTTCTCGAGGCCGCCGACCACCAGGCGCTTCAGGTACAGCTCCGGCGCGATGCGCAGGAAGAGCTGCATGTCGAGCGCGTTGTGGTGCGTGGTGAAGGGCTTGGCCGAAGCGCCGCCGGGGATCGGGTGCATCATCGGCGTTTCGACTTCGAGGAAGCTGTGCTCGGTCATGTAGCTGCGGATCGAGGCGACCATGCGGCTGCGGGCGACGAAGGTGAAGCGCGATTCCTCGTTGGTCATCAGGTCGAGGTAGCGCTGGCGGTACTTCTGCTCGACGTCAGCGAGGCCGTGGAACTTCTCGGGCAGCGGCCGCAGTGCCTTCGACAGTAGACGGATTTCGGAGCACTGCACGGTCAGCTCGCCGGTCTTGGTCTTCATCAGCGTGCCCACGGCGCCGACGATGTCGCCCAGGTCCCAGCGCTTGAATTCGGCGTAGCGTTCCTCGCCGACGCCATCGCGGGTCACGTACAGCTGGATGCGGCCGGACAGGTCCTGGATGGTGGCGAAGCTGGCCTTGCCCATCACGCGCTTGAGCATGATGCGGCCGGCAACCTTGACCTCGATCGGCGTGGCTTCCAGTTCTTCGCGCTCCTTGGTGCCGTACAGTTCGTCGAGCTTGCCGGCGGTGTTCTCGCGGCGGAAGTCGTTCGGGTAGGCTTTACCGCTCGCCCGCCACTCGGCCAGCTTGGCCCGGCGCTCGGCGATGATGTGGTTCTCGTCCTGGACGGGGGCTGCGGTCGGTTCGGTCATGGTGTTTCCTTAAACGCCCTGCTTCAGGCTGGCCTGGATGAAATCGTCGAGATCGCCGTCGAGGACGGCCTGGGTGTTGCCGACCTCGTGGTTGGTGCGCAAGTCCTTGATGCGCGACTGGTCGAGCACGTAGCTGCGGATCTGGTGGCCCCAGCCGATGTCGGTCTTGGAGTCCTCCAGCTTCTGCTGCTCGGCTTGGCGCTTGCGAATCTCCGCTTCGTAGAGGCGCGATTTCAGCATCGCCATCGCCTCGGCGCGGTTGCGGTGCTGCGAGCGGTCGTTCTGGCACTGCACGACGATGCCCGAGGGCGCGTGGGTGATGCGCACCGCGGAGTCGGTCTTGTTGATGTGCTGGCCGCCCGCACCGGAGGCGCGGAAGGTGTCGATGCGCAGGTCGGCCGGATTGATGTCGACCTCGATGGAGTCATCGACTTCCGGGTACACGAACACCGACGAGAAACTGGTGTGGCGGCGCGCGTTGGAATCGAACGGCGACTTGCGCACCAGGCGGTGGATGCCGGTCTCGGTGCGCAGGTAGCCGTAGGCGTAGTCGCCGGTGACCTTGAGCGCGGCGGTCTTGATGCCCGCCACTTCGCCTTCCGATTCCTCCAGCACCTCGACGCCGAAGCCCTTGCGCTCGCAGTAGCGCAGGTACATGCGCAGCAGCATCGAGGCCCAGTCCTGCGCCTCGGTGCCGCCGGCGCCGGCCTGGATGTCGATGAAGCAGTTGTTCGGATCGGCCGGGTTGGCGAACATGCGGCGGAACTCGAGGTCGGCGACGCGCCGCTCGATGCCGGCGAGATCGCTCTCGACCGCGACGAGGGTGTCCTCGTCGTCCTCGGTGCGCGCCATCTCGAACAGTTCGCCCGTGTCGGCGAGTTCCTGCGCGATGTCGCGCAGCGAGACGACTACGTTCTCCAGCGATTTCTTTTCCCGGCCCAGCGCCTGGCCGCGCTCGGCGTCGTTCCAGACGGTCGGGTCTTCGAGTTCCC
Source organism: Rhodocyclales bacterium (assembly GCA_016235765.1). GTDB lineage: Bacteria > Pseudomonadota > Gammaproteobacteria > Burkholderiales > Rhodocyclaceae > Fen-999. Next base: position 13,074 of record JACRIZ010000126.1, read on the forward strand.
GGTTGAGTTCCTCGAGCTTCAGCGCCTTGGCGTCGAAGTCAAAGATACCTCCGCAGTTCGGCCTCGCGGCGGGCGAGGTCGGTGAGGTGGTGGGCGAGGCTGTTGATGCGTTCTGCTTCCATGGTGGATTCCTAGAGATTAGCCTGCGATTATACCGCCGGCCGGAAGTCCTCGATCAGCAGTTGCACGCTGGCCAGGCCGTTCCATTCGTTGATGTCGAGCCGGTAGGCGGCCTCGATGCGCGCCGGCGCCGGCTCGGCGGAGTTGAAGCGGATCGCCTCGAAGCGCGTCCGGCCCTGGCGCAGGGCGAGCTTCAGATGCTTTTCCTTGAGCAGCTTCTGGCTGTCGACCTCGAAGACGTCCGCGAATACCGGCGCCGGAAAGGCCTGGCCCCAGATCTCGGCCTGCAGCATGCGCGCGGTTTCCAGGCCGCGGTAGCCTTCCTCAAGCGTACCGTCGGTGACCAGTGTCCGGTGCAGTTCCTCGGGAGCGATCAGTTCGCGCGCCACGGCCTCGAACTCGGCCTCGAAATCGGCCAGGTCGTCTTCGAGCAGCGTCAGGCCCGCCGCAGCGGCGTGGCCGCCGAAGCGTTTGAGCAGTCTCGGCCGCCGCTTGGCGACCAGGTCTAGCGCGTCGCGCAGGTGCAAGCCGGGAATCGAGCGGCCGGAGCCCTTGATTTCGCCCTCGTTGCCGCGCGCGAAGGCGAAGGTCGGCCGGTGCAGTTGTTCCTTGACGCGGCCGGCCAGGATGCCGATCACGCCTTGGTGCCAGTCCGGGTCGAACAGGACCAGGCTGGCGCGGCTCTCGGCATCGAGGTCGTCGAGCAGGATGGCGGCGGCCTCGCGCATGTCGGCCTCGATGGTGCGCCGTTCGCGGTTGATGGCATCGAGCTGCTGGGCGATGTTGAGCGCGCGGGCGGGGTCGTCGGTGATCAGGGCCTCGATGCCGAGCGACATGTCGGCCAGCCGGCCGGCGGCGTTGAGGCGCGGCCCGAGCGCGAAGCCGAGGTCGAAGGTGGCCGCCTGCGCCGGATCGCGGCCGGCCATGGCGAACAGCGCCTTGAGGCCGGCCTGCATGCGGCCGCCACGGATTCTTGCCAAGCCCTGCGCGACCAGTACGCGGTTGTTGCGGTCGAGCGGCACCACGTCGGCGACCGTGCCGAGCGCGACGAGATCGAGCAGGTCGGCGAGATTGGGTCCCTTGCCGTCGGCGAAGGCGCCGCGTTGCCGCAACTCCGCCCGCAGCGCCAGCATCACGTAGAACATGACGCCAACGCCGGCCAGTGCCTTGCTCGGGAAGCGGCAACCGGGCTGGTTCGGATTGACGATCACGGCGGCATCGGGCAGTTCGGGGCCGGGCAGGTGGTGGTCGGTGACCAGCGTCGCGATGCCGAGGCGCTTCGCTTCGGCGACGCCTTCGACGCTGGCGATGCCGTTGTCGACGGTGACGATCAGGTCGGGCCGCATAGGCGCGGCGAGCCGCACGACTTCCGGCGAAAGGCCGTAGCCGGTATCGAAGCGGTTCGGCACCAGATAGTCGACCGTCGCGCCGCAGCCGCGCAGCGCGCGCAGGCCGACCGCACAGGCGGTGGCGCCGTCGCAGTCGTAGTCGGCGACGATCAGGATGCGGCGCTTCGCCGCGATGCTGTCGGCGAGCAGAACGGCAGCGGCGGCGGCACCCTTGAGTTCGTCGGGCGGCAGCAATGCGGCGAGGCCGGTGTCGAGCTCGGATTTTTCCTTGATGCCGCGGGCGGCGAACAGCCGTGCCAGCAATGGATGCACGCCGGACTGCTCCAGCATCAGCGCGGCGCGCGTCGGCACCGGACGAGTGACGATGCGCGTCATGCGTCGAGCTCCGCGAGCTTCAGCGGCTTCTTCCAGAAGCGCCAGCGATCGGTGGTCGACAGCGTCACTGCCAGTGCGCGGTCGTGGCCGCTGGCAACGAAAGTCAGCCGTGGCGATGCGCCGCCGCGCAGTGCCGGCGCCAGCCAGTCCGCTTCGAGTTTCGCCAGCGCCGCGCGCCAGGTCAGGGCGTCGAAGGATGTCGAGGAGGCGACGAGCTGGTCGAGCTTGACCAGTACGCGGCCCGGTGCTTCCGTGAAATCAGCCGGGGGCGGGGCGACTTCGCTGCCCGCCAGCACGGCCAGGCCCTGGAGGACGGGGTCGTCGGTCCAGACCCGGTCGAACGGGCGCTGCGCATTTTGCGGCAGCCGCCCGCCACCCCAGGGCCAGAGATGGTTGACCGTCGTGCGACCGGCCTTGATGCGCTCGCGATTGACCTCGTGGGCGTGCAATAGCGGCTGCACTTCGGCCAGCAGGCGGCGCCACTCGGCGCCCTGCGGTCCGCCAGGCAGCGTCGGTTCGACGGCGCGGCCGATGGCGTCGGACAGCGGCCTGGTCTCGATGGCGGCAGGCCGGATCAGGTGCAGGTGCCAGCGACCGGGCGCCGAGGCGACCAGCTCGCCGAGTCCGGCGAACAGCGGCGCGACGGAATCGCGCAGCGCGGCATCTTCTTCGACCGTCAGCGCGAGGGTCGCAGGAGCGTCGGGGATCACGGCCCATTCGTGCAGACGCAGATGCACCGGGTCGAGGCAGATCCATTCGTCGCCGCCGGGTTTGCCGCCGTCGGCGAGCAGGCGCAAGGCCGCGGCCGGGAGCGGTGCCGCAACGCCGAAGGTGTCGGCCAGCCAGGTTTCCTCGCCGGCCAGCGGCGTGCGCCGGCCGCGCCCGAGCAGGCGGGACAGGGCGGGCAGCGGCAGGTCGAACGTGGTGTCGCGCAGGATCTCGCGCGGCCAGAGCAGACCGGGCACGAGCAGGGTGAGATGCATGACCCATGTTAACATGCGTGCCATATGCGCTACGAATTCTGGGTCGGCCTCCGCTACACGCGGGCAAAACGTCGCAA
>JACRIZ010000127.1 GCA_016235765.1 Rhodocyclales bacterium
CCACCTTGGTCAGGATTTCCTCGATGCCTTCGTGGCAGGTGGCGCAACTGCCGCCGGCCTTGGTGTAGTTGGTGACCTGCTCGACCGTCGACAGGTTGTTGGCCCGGATCGTCTCTTCGATCAGCACCGCGTCGATGGCGAAGCACTTGCAGACCAGTGCACCTTCCTCATGGTCGTCGCTCCACACTTCGCCGCGATAGTTGGCGATGGCGGCATGCAGTGCCTCGCGCCCCATCACCGAGCAGTGCATCTTCTCGGGCGGCAGGCCATCGAGGTAATCGGCGATGTCCTGGTTGCTGACCTTGAGCGCCTCTTCCAGCGTCATGCCCCTGACGATCTCGGTCAGCGCCGAGCTGGAGGCGATGGCCGAGCCGCAGCCGAAGGTCTGGAAGCGCGCATCGGTGATGCGCTCGGACTCCGGGTCGACCTTCAGCATCAACCGCAGCGCGTCGCCGCAGGAGATCGAGCCGACATCGCCGACGCCATTGGCCTCCTCCAGCACACCGGAGTTGCGCGGGCTGAAGAAGTGTTCCTTGACCTTTTCCGAATAGTCCCACATGGCGCGCTCCTGACTAGAAACTGAATGACTTGCCGCAGCCGCAGGCGGCCTTGGCGTTGGGGTTGTCGAACTTGAAGCCGCTCTCGGTCATCGTGTCGATGAAGTCGATGGTCAGCCCATTGACCAGCGGTTTGGTCACCGGATCGACCAGCATCCTGATACCGCCCACGTCGATGGTTTCGTCATCCGCCTCGACTTCCGCGACCAGCTTCACGCCGTACTGGTAGCCGGAACAGCCGCCACCGGAGACGGACACGCGCAGGCCGACGACCGGGGTTTCGGAAAACTTGATGAAGCGCTTGATGGCCTTTTCGGCACTGGGTGTCAGTTGAATCACGGCTCTCTCCTTGGGGAAGCTTGACCAAGGAAGTGCAAAGCCCGTGCCACGCGCTCCGGCATTGGAAAACGCTTTGCCAGCAATGACTTGATGCGAGGATCCGCTTGTCGCAAACGCGACAATCAGCCGATCAGGACTTCGTAGGCGTGCCTGAGGAGTTCGAGTTCGACGGGCGGCAGGCCGCGCGCCTCGGTGATCGGTGCAAAGCGCGCACCGATGGCTTCCGCCGCCGCGAAGGGCGGATCGATGCTGGTGAAGCCGGCCAGCAGCACCGGCACGGTACCGTCGGGCGTATCGACATCCAGTTGGAAATCGGCGACGGCTTCGAGCGAACCGGCGGGCAGCGACAAGCGCTCCTCCGCCGCCTGCAGGTGGGCGGCCGGGTGCGGACGCACCGAACCGGATTCGGTATTGAGCGTCGCCGACGCCGGCAATGGCCCGAAGGCCAGCACCGTGTCGGCGAAGCGCAGGAAGCGCGTGCGCGCGCTGGTCTTCTGCTTGTGGAAGAGGATCAGCCGCGCAGCGCCTGCCATCACCACATGTCCGCCGGCGCGCGCAGGCGCTCGACCGGCTGGTCGCCGAGCAGATGCTCGTCGAAGATCGCCGTGACGTCTTCCTTGCTGACGGCCGAGTAGAACACGCCCTCGGGATAGACGAGCACGTTCGGTCCCTGGCCGCAGGGGCCGATGCAGCCGCAAGGCGTGACCATCACCTTGTCGAAGCATTGCCGCTGCTGGAACTGGAACAGGAACTCGTCCACTATTTCGGCGCAGCCCTTCTGGCCGCAGGAACCGCGCGGGTGCCCGGGCGGCCGCTGGGTCGCGCAGACGAAGACATGCTTCTGCGGTCTGGCCATGCGTTTACGCCTCGACGAACTTGAAGCAGCCCTTCGGGCAGGTCCGGCCGCAGGCGCCGCAACCGATGCAGTCCATCGCGTTGTGGACCACCATCATGGCCTTGGCATCCTCGTCGTCCCAATCGTCATCGACCTCGTCGTCGCCGCGGTCCTGCAGGGTCAGCACGTCGCGCGGGCAGACCTTGAAGCAGCGGCCGCAGCCGATGCAGACCTTGGAATCGATGGCCTCGACGTAGATCGGGGTCCAGGGGGTGCCACCCCGGGTAACAGCAGTAGCGGCAGTCATGGTTTCATCCTTTCTGCAAAGTGGTTAAACGTGTATTCGCTTCCGCCCAGGCGCGGCAGGCGTCGAAGGTCGACTGCGCCAGCGCCGGGATTTCCTCGTAGGCGGCGGGCAGCCGCTCTTCGACCAGGTCGTGCATCTGGCCGGCCCATTCGCTGGCGATGCGCTTGAGCCGCTTCACTTCCTTTTCGAGATCCTTCAATTCCTCCTCGCTCATGGCGACCTCACATGCCGGCGACGTCCGGGTACTTGCCGACGATCTCCAGCGCCACGGACAGGTACTTGTCGGCTTCGGTCTTCGCCTTCGACAGGCTTTCGAAGCCGAAGCGATGCACGTCGCGCAGGGTGCGGTCGAGCACGATCAGCTTGCCCACCGAGATCAGCACGCGGCCGAAGCCCTCGTGCGTCAGGTGCACCAGCGGCACGGCCATCATGCCGCACTCCTTCTCGATCAGCACCGCGATGGCGTTGTAGAAGGCCTTGACCCGCGACAGCGTCTCCTCGTCGGGGTCGCCGATCAGCGGGATCTCCGCCTTGCGTTCCTTGGTCAGCACCAGCGGAGCGAGGATCGCTTCAGCCGGCTGGCCGTCCCAGGTGCCGTAGCTGTCCAGCGCGCGCAACTGGCGCAGCATTTCCTTGATGAAGTCCGTCTCGAAGATCGGATCGCGTTCGGCGACAGCAGTAGTCATGGTAAATCCCCCTGATTGAAGTTCATTCCTGCCAGCCCTCTTCCGCCATGCGGTCGAAGCGGCCGTCGTCCTTGTCGCGGCCGATCGCCTTCTCGACCCAGGGCACGCCGCCTTCGCGCACCGCCTTCTGGAGTTCGCCGAGCAGGCGCTCGATGCTGGTTTCCTCTTCCAGCCGGATCGGCTGCACGCCGCCGGCGATCAACTGCCGCACCGCCGAGCCGCCCACGGCCAGGCAGTACACGGCCGCGCAGCCCGACAGCGCCGCGATCTTCGCCGGCAGCTTGTTCTCGTTGCCGTCCATTGACTCCTCGGCGAACTCGGCCACCGACACCAGCTTGGCGCGCTCGCCGTCGAGCGCGTAGATGGCGAAGCCGACCGAGGCGCCAAAGTGCTGATTCACTTTGACGCGGTCGTCCGTGGCGAAGGCGACCTGGAGCATGGCGGGCACCTCGTCAGTGCTTGACCACGCCAGGTCCAGCTTCCTCGACCGGACGGAAGATCGAGCGGTAGGCAGGGATTTCATGGTGGTGGCCCAGGATGACGTTGGCGAAATCGAACAGCGCCTGGCGGGCGCCGCGATAACCGATCCACTGGCGGGCGTAGCCGCCCACCCAGTCGTATTGCGGGAAACCGGCGCGCAGCAGCGGCACGCCCAGCCGCTCGGCAGTGCCGGCGGCGTGCGAATTCGAGATGATCAGTTGCGCATCGGCGCCGGCGTGTTCGAGGTCTTCGAGGTCGCCGATCTGCACGGTGTTGCAGGGCATGTCGGCGAGCACTTCGGCGCGCGCCGGCGACACTGCGGCGACGATCTCGGCGCCCATGCCGGTCAGGAAGCGCGCGAAGCCGATCAGGTGGTCCGGGTCCAGCGCCAGCGCAATGCGGGCGAAGCCGGTCTGGAAGTGGGTATCGACCATCGCGTCCTGCAACTGCGCGCGGTGGCGTTCGATCTTCTCGGGGACGGGCTGGCCGGAGATCTGCGCCAGCGTCTGCGTGAAGCTGTCGCAGGCATCCAGGCCCATCAGGTGGTCGAAGCGAAAGTCAGGCACCGCCGTACGCCGCTTCAGCGCATCGGCCGCGCGATCGAGCGAGCGGCCGATCACCAGCGTCGCGATCGACTCGCCCATCGCCTCGATCTCCGCCTTCGGCGTGCCGCCGACCGTGAGCGCGGAAAACTGGCCGTCCATCAGGTGCCCGTCGAGCGAATCGCCGATGTCCGGCAGCACCACCGGGCGCAGGCCGAAGGCCTCGATCCAGTCCTTGAGCGCCTCGATGTCGCCCGGCGTGAGGGACGAGTTCGCCAGCACGTTAACCTGCCGGCGGCGGCGCCCAACGTGGTTCGTCTCGGGCACCATATATTCGACGATCGCCTCGACCGCGGCCGCGAAGCCGGATTCCAGCGAGCCCGCGTAGTCGGGCGTATTCACCGGCACCACGGCAATGTGGTCGAACTGCGGATACTTATCGCGGAACTGCTTCACCAGGCGGCGGATGTCCGTACCCTGGGTTTCCGACAAGCCAGTCGTCGGCAGGCCGATGATCTCCGGCGCGTTCTTCTCGCAAATCGTCTTCAGGCCCTCGACGACGTTCTCGTCCGCGCCCATCACGGTGGACGTCTGGTCCATCGCCGTCGTCTGCAGCGGAATCGGCTCGCGGAAGTGGCGCACGAAGAACACCTTGCCGAAGGCCGTGCAGCCTTGGGAGCCATGCATCATGGGGATCGCATGGCGCAGGCCGAGGAATGCGAGCGACGCCCCGACGGGCTGGCTCACCTTCAGCGGACTCACCGCCAGCGGTTTCGCGCGTTTCAGTATCTCGGCCATGACAATGGACCCGTGCAAAGGGAAGACACCCCTCCCATTGCAATGGCCATGCCAGAGCGGAATTACTTACGGGTCAATGGGTTGGCGGAGATATGGTTTGTAGGAAAGGCGACATCGGATTGGTCGCCGAGAAGAAAAGGTGAGCAACCAAGAATTTATCGGACGGACACTATTGCAAGTACCAACCAGACTCGATACTATCTACAGCACCAACTAGTTCAATGGAGAACCGAGATGGAACCAAGCCCTTTCGTCTTCATACCAATTCCTTCCCATCTGTACAACGAATTGGTCCTTCGCATCGGCCACCCCAATGCCGACGTAGCTAGTTACGTTGAACACGCTGTCCAGACGTATTTAGATCGAACGGAGGAAGACGACTGGAGTGACGCGTACAAATTATGGAAGGAGCAGTCGGAGCCGGCTGCGGAGTTCCGCGCACGCTTTGGCGATCCTGACAAAGGGTATTACTGGACGCCTCTCTTCCTGCCGAATGGAACGCGAATCATGATGCCCTATGGGGGCCAGACATACGAGGCCGAAATCCGCCACGAACGCATTCTCCTCGGAGACGAGGAGATGACGTCGCCGTCAGTACTCGCCTCACATCTAGCGAATGGTACGAGTCGCAACGCCTGGCGAGACCTCCGAATCAAGCGACCCGGCGATATCGAATTCCGGCTTGCCGACGAGTTGCGGCATACCGCTGGTCGTAGGTAACAGTAGGTCAGACCTAACAAACTCAGGGACACAAGACTGGAGCCACGAAATGAGCATTCCAAACGACCACGCAATTCAAGTATTTCTTCTTCAGCTTCTTGAACAATCACTCGACGGAAAAATGCACTGCAACGACGCCTACTGGCTCCTCGCAAGGCAGTTCCCACAGTTAACAACAGCTGAACTGCATGACCCGTATCAGAACAGTCTGAGCCATTGGGCGAACCGCGTGCAGTTTGCGGTTCTGCGCCTGAAGGAGCAAGCGCTAATGCTCCATCACACCGTTGCCGGTGGCAAAGGCATTTGGGCAATTTCCGAGAAAGGCCGCGCGTGGCTCGCCACGCTCCCGAATGCAGACGAACTCCTTGCGGAACTCCTTGCCTTCAAGAACCATACACGGTCAGAGTCGTCAAGTATCGAGCCGAATCGCCACGGCTGACTTTCCGGCAGATCGGATTGCCGCGTAGCATGCCACCGTGCTAGCCTGCCCGCACCAGCAACAACTGAAAACCTGATCGCCATGTCCAACAACGGCACCATTGAGGATCGCGTCGCGGTGCTCGTCGATTGCGACAACACGTCGCCCGAGATCCTGGAATACGCGCTCAGCGTGGTCGCGCAGTTCGGCCGGGTGGTGGTGCGGCGCGGTTACGGCAACTACCAGACGCTGGCGAACAAGTGGCAGGAGGCACTGGTGCGGCTGGCTTTCACGCCCTGCCTGCAGTACCAGTACGCCTCGGGCAAGAACACGTCTGACATCGCGCTGGCGCTCGACGCGATCGAGGACCTGTTCGAGCAGCGCGCCGAGACCTATTGCCTGGTGACCAGCGATTCGGACTTCGCCTACCTGTGCCGCAAGCTGCGCGAGCGCGGGGCGACGGTGTGCATAGTCGGCGAGGAGAAGACGCCGGACGCGCTACGCAACGCTAGCGACAAGTTCTTCGAATACCTGCCGCCTGAAACCGAGGCGCAGAAGAAGGCGGCGCCGAAGCCGGTGCAGAAGCAGCGGCCGAAGTCACTGCTCACCGCCGTTGCGCTACTGGCGGCAGAATCGGCAGATGGTTGGGTGCATCTTGGTGCACTCGGCAACTACCTGCGCCGCAGCGATTCAAGCTTCACCCCCAAGAAGTACGGCCACACTGGACTGCTGGAAATGGTGCAGACCTACCCGGACCTTGAGACCCGCAAGGAAGACTTGACCCACTGGGTGAAGCCGAAGGAAGCCGCCAGCAAAGCACAGTAGTGGAGGCGTACCACCAAGGCTGACTTTGGTGCCCCGAATACATACCCTATACGGTATACTCCAGCCATGACTACTCCTTCAAGAACAGAGCGGCCATTGCACTGGGTCGGTTCGGCCAAGCGCGATCTGCTCGGTTTTCCGGAGGAGGTGGTGGATGAGTTCGGTTACGCGCTCGGCGCGGTGCAGATGGGCGGACAGCCGCCGGCGGCGAAGCCGTGGAGAGGTGAAGGACCTGGCGTGTTCGAGCTGGTCGAAGATCATCGCGGCGACACGTTTCGAGTGGCTTACACAGTGCGCTTCGCGAAGGCGGTTTATGTGCTGCACTGCTTTCAGAAGAAGTCGCCATCGGGCATTCGGACCGCCAAGAGCGACGTTGACCTGATTCACGAGCGGCTGAAGGCGGCTCGCAACGATTACGAGGTGCGATATGGCAAAGAAGATTGAAACAGTGGAAGCCGGAACGGGTGACGTGTTTCGCGATCTCGGGTTTGCCGATGCGGGCGAGCGCAAGCTGCGCGTGCAGCTCGCCATGCGCCTCAATGACCTGATCAAGGATCGCAAGCTGACGCAAACTGCGGCGGCCGAGATCTTCGGCATCCCGCAGCCGCACGTTTCGGAACTGCGCAACTACAAGCTGACGCGCTTCTCGTCGGAACGCCTGCTGCATTTCATTACCCTGCTCGACCGCGATGTGGAAATCGTGATTCGGCCGAAAGCTGACAATCACGCGTCCGGCTCGGTGTCCGTGCTGATGGCCGCCTGAAAGCGATGGTGAAGAATTGCGTGCGCCCGGTGCACCCGGGCGAGGTGTTGCGGGAGGACTATCTGCTGCCGCTGGGCATGAGCGCCAATGCGCTGGCCAAGCGCCTGCACGTGCCGGCTTCGCGCATCAACGACATCGTGCTGGAACGGCGCAGCGTGACGGCCGACACCGCTCTGCGCCTGTCGCGCTGTTTCGGCGGCGACGCGCAGACCTGGCTGAACCTGCAATCCATCTACGACCTGCGAACGGCGGAAATTTCCAGCGCCAAGGCCATCAGTGCCGAAGTGGAGCCGTTGCAGGAAGCGGCTTGATCGCCTGGTGGCGTACCGCCACGACTGACTCCTAGCACTTGTCTAATTCCGTGTATTAGCTATCATGGCCATATTGGCTATTTCAGGAGTTTGCCATGATTACCGTGACATCCGTTGAAGCCCAAAGCCGCTTCGGCGAGTTGATCGACCGCTCGCAGCGCGAACCGATCGAAGTGACGCGTCGCGGCCGAACCGTCGCCTACGTGGTTTCCGGCCACGACATGCAGGAACTCGCCGATGTGAAGAAGCGCCGCGAGGAAGCCGCCCGCTGGTATTCGCAGTATCGGGCCAATGTCGTGGCACAACCCGCCGCGACGGAACTGACCGACAGCGATATCGACCGACTGGTGCATGAGCTTCGCTAGGCGCATCGTCATCGACACCGGCGTGCTGGTCAGCGCGGCGATACGCCCGGCCTCGATTCCTGCATTGGCGCTCGAAAAGGCGCTGCTCAACTTCGAGGTCTGCGCCAGCGCAGAGACGCTGGCCGAACTGGAAACGGTGCTGCTGCGCGACAAGTTCGATCGCTATGCGTTGCGCGAACTGCGGCAGGCCTTCGTCGCCGGATTCCGCGAACGCGCGTTGCTGATTCCCGTCTCCCTGGACGTTCGCGACTGCCCCGATCCTGCCGACAACAAGTTCCTGGCGCTGGCGGAAACGGCCGAGGCGGAACTGATCGTCGCCAGCGACCCGCACCTGACCAACATGCATCCCTGGCACGACATCCCCATCATGCCGCCCGCAGCCTTCCTGGTGGGAATTCGCTAGTGGTGGCGTACCGCCACGACTGACTTTTTGAGGACCACCATGCGCCTGCTCCACACCATGCTCCGAACCGGCGACCTCGACCGGTCCATCGCCTTCTACACCGACCTGCTCGGCATGAAACTCCTGCGCCGCAAGGACTACCCGGAGGGCAAGTTCACGCTCGCCTTCATCGGCTACGGCAACGAAGCCGACAACACGGTGATCGAACTCACCTACAACTGGGGCGTGAGCCAGTACGAACTCGGCACGGCCTACGGCCACATCGCCATCGAGGTCGACGACGTCTACGCGGCCTGTGCCGCCGCGAAGGCCAAGGGCGCGCGCATCGTCCGCGACGCGGGGCCGATGAACGCGGGCACGACCGTCATCGCCTTCATCGCCGACCCGGACGGTTACTTCATCGAGCTGATCGGCCGCAAACAGTAGTGGCGTAGCGCCACGGCTGACTTTCCACCGCAGGGTCGACGCCCACGGAACCACTCCTCCCGGCTCGCGGTCTTCTTTGCATCCCGCTCTTCCAGTTCGAGAAAGGCGGCCGAACGTGCGAACCCAGTACTACACGGCAACGAGCCTCGACGGCTTCATCGCCACCCTGGACGACTCGCTGGAATGGCTGTTTCCGCTCGGCGACATCAACGAGACGAGCTATCCCGGGTTCATCGGGCAGGTCGGCGCGCTGGCCATGGGGTCGTCCACCTACGAGTGGATGTTGCGGCATGTCGTCAAGCCCGGGTCCGGCTCGGGTTCGCCCTGGCCCTATTCGAAGCCGACCTGGGTCTTCACCACACGGAACCTCCCGGTCATACCCGGCGCCGACATCCGCTTTGCGGCCGGCGACGTTCGGCCGGTTCATGCGCAAATGCGCGCAGCGGCGGCCGGCGGGAATATCTGGCTGGTCGGCGGCGGGGACCTGGTCGGGCAGTTTCACGACGCCGGGCTGCTGGACGAATTGATCGTTCAGGTCGGCTCGGTAACGCTCGGCTCGGGAAAGCAACTGCTGCCGCGGAGGATCGTTTCCCCGCCTCTCACGCTGGTATCGGTGCGCCAGGTCGGGCCGGGGTTCGCGGAATTGCGATACGAGGTCCCGCCACGCCGATAGTCGCGCCGGCTGCGGGAACATCCGCGCGGCAGCGGGCATCCAATCCTCCGTAGGCTCGTTTCCCTTTTGTCCATGCCCCGAATGCGGACACGGGCGAGTCCGCTGATGCAGGAGGGACACCGCGTGGCAACCGATGTAGCCATCACGCCGACAGGTTCGATCTTTGCGCCGTTCGCGGTCCCATTGACGCCCCGCCTGACGTCGCTGCTGCCGGCGACGGTGGCGGCCCCGGCGCTGTCGGGCTTCTTCGGCGGCTCGACGACGGTCGAACTTTCCGGGCTCGGACAATTGCTGTCGGCCACCGACATCTTCCGGGGCACGCTGGCAAACCTGCGACCGGGTTCGACCGAAAGCGGCCTCGGCGACAACTTCGGCACCGACGTCGTCAGCCTCGCCGCCGAAGCGCAGAACTTCGTCGATGCGTTCAACACCGTGCAAAGCAATCTCGCCAGGCTGGCGCAACCATTCGGCGCGCTCTCCGCGCAACCGCTCGCGGCGCGGTTCTCCCAGACGCTGAACCAGTTGGTGGCGGCGCCGCTCGGCAGTGGCGAATCGGCGTTGACGAGCCTGGAGCAGCTCGGCATCACCTTGCAGGCTTCCCCGACGACGATAGGCGGCACGCTGACCATCGACCTGGATACGCTGCGCTCGGCATTCGAAAGCAAGCCGACGGAGACCTTTGCCGCGCTGGACGAGGCAGTTCAATTGTTCGGCGATACTGCCGCCGGCTTCGTCAGCCAGGTTGCCGGCGAAACGGCAACCGTCGCCAGCCTCGCGCAGTTCGGCCTTGGGCAGACGACGTTCGGATCGCCGGGATTGATCAACCTGCTGGCGTTGGCGTCCTTCAATTCGGGTACCGCGACGACCGCCACGCAGCAACTGATGGCGCTGAACGAATTCATGCTGGTCTCGACGCTGCTCGGCTAACCGGTCGTGGCTGACCTTGGGCCCAGACGATCGTGCATCGACGCGACGTTACAATCGCCCCATGCAAATCTGGGTCGATGCCGATGCCTGCCCGAAGCCGATCAAGGAAATTCTGTTCCGGGCGGCGACACGCACCGGCATTGCCGTGACGCTGATCGCCAACCAGATGCTTGCCGTGCCGCGTTCGCCGCACATCCGTGCGCTGCAGGTGCCGAAGGGTTTCGACGTGGCGGACAATGAGATCGCGCGGCGCGTCGCGGCCGGCGACCTGGTGATCACCTCCGACATTCCGTTGGCTGCCGACGTGATCGCCAAGGGCGGCCGGGTGCTGACACCGCGCGGCGAGCCTTATGACAAAGGCAGCATCGCCGCGGCGCTGACCATGCGCAACTTCATGGACACGCTGCGTTCGACGGGCGTGGAGACCGGCGGGCCAGCCTCGTTCTCGGCCAGCGACCAGCACGCCTTCGCGCGGCAACTGGACCGCGAACTGCTGGGCAAGAAAGCGTCGTAGTGGCGCATCGCCACGGCTGACTTTCTTTCGCGCCTGCGCACATTCGTGATGCATCGCGACGCTCCGCGCACCATTCCAGATCAGCAGCGCGAATACACCTGACCCCGGTAGTGAAAAGAACTCGCTGATCCGGTTGAAAAATGATTGTCCGCGTAATGCGGCCTGCATCTTGCTCGCCCATAGTGACCGGATCGGCAACCAGACTGATGGAGCGACCAGATGATCTCTCTGGACGAATGCATCGGCATGAGCGGGCTGCAGGAGGATGAAATCGCCGTCGTCGCCGAGCATGAGCATGTGCCGCTGATGATCGCTGCGGAGTTGGCGCAAACGCTGCTCGAGACGCCCAAGGGGCTCTATCGCCTGCACGGGATGTTTCTGGATCGCCTGGCGGTACTGGCCGCCGGCCGGGACAGGACGAAGGAACGGCAACTCGCCACTCTGTACGCGCAGTTCCTGGTCAGGTATCCGGTGCCGCGCATCCTCTGAAAAAACGGGGGAAGGCCCTCGAGCCCTCCCCCGCCACCCTCCTCCAGGGTTCTTACTCCATCGCCTCGCAGGCGTGCTTCTCGCCGCGGCGCAGGCCGGCGCCGGTGAAGCACTTGTTGTAGCCGTCCTGCTCCAGCCTGTAGAGCACGCGGGCGGCCACGGCGGTGTCGGCGAAGTCGGAGAAGACGCCGTCGATGCCCAGGCGGTAGAACTGCAGGTACTCGTTCACCGGATTGCCGGCATAGTCGCTCGCCAGGCGGCGCTGCTCGTTGCGGAAGGTCCAAGTGTGCACCTTGAGGCCGCGGGCATGGGCGCGCTCGATCAGGTCGGTCGGCTCGGCGAGGGCGCGGGCGGATTCGCCGGGGCCGGTGGCACCGGAGGCGACCGTGCTGACGATGTAGCGCTTCCAGGGGCCGATGCCATATGCGTAGGTAGCGATGTCGTCGAGGCCCTCGTCGGTGGCGAACCAGCCGAAGGTACGGGCGAGCAGTTCCGGCTTGCCGGATGCCGTCCAGTCGTAGGGGCGGTCGAACGGGGCGTTGTAGGCCAGGGAGCCGTCGGCATTGACGTCGTCAGCGTCGACCAACTGGATCAGGCGCACAGAGGTCTTCTTGCTCAGGGCCTTGAGGTTGGCCTGTTCGAAGCTCTGGATGAACACCGGGGCATTGCGGCGGTTCCAGCCGGCGCGGCCGAGGGCGGCAAGCAGCTTGTCCTCCAGCGGCAGGCCCAGCGCCTGGTGGTAGGTCGGGTGCTTGGTCTCCGGATAGATGCCGATGGTACGGCCTGTTTCGGCCGACTTGCGCTTGGCGAGCGCGATGACTTCCTCGAAGGTCGGAATCTGGAACTTGCCGTCGAACTGGGTCGGACGATCGGCCGGGATCGGCTGTTTGGCGCGCAGGGTCTTGATTTCGGCCAGCGTGAAGTCGGAAGCGAAGAAGCCGGTTTCGCCAGCGCCATCCACCAGCATGACGCGCTTGCGGGCGGCGAATTCGGGATGGTCGGCAACGTCGGTGGTGGCGATGATGTTCGGCTCGTGGCGGGCGATCAGCACGCCGTCCTTGGTGGACACGAGATCCGGCTCGATGTAGTCGGCGCCGAGCTCGATGGCCAGAGCGTAGCCCTCCAGCGTGTGATCGGGCAGATAGCCCGCGGTACCGCGATGGCCGATGACCAGGGGGGACTTTTCTTCGCTGGCGTGGTGCTCGTCGTGGGCCGCCGCCGGCAGGGCCGCGGTGAAGCTCATCGCGCCGGCCAACAGCAGGCTGGCGAGGGAAGACGCGTGTACGCGCATGAAATGCTCCAGGGGGTTGGTTGGAGCATCGATGCTAGTGGAGCGATGTGAATCGAATATGACCGCGAGATGGCCCGTCCGCGACAGGCGGGCCGCCACGGCTGACTTTCCCTCCCCCCGATGGTTCGCCTACTTGACGGCGAAGCAGTAGAACAAGCCCTCGCCGCCGGTCGGGCGAATCTTGTCCGGACTGCAGCCCAGCGTCGGATGGGCGGCGTTCCACGAGGTCGCCCACGAGGCAGCGGTCGGGCCGACGCGATCATGGTGGCCGGTCATGGCCGAGCCGCCTTCGGTGCCGTTGGTCCAGTTGCTGCACGTCATGTCGGGGAATGGCGCACCCGGGAAGGCCGTCCCGTCGGCCCGCGAGCCGGTCAGGATGTCGTGCATGTTGGGCTTTTCGGTGCGGCCGTTGACCAGTTGCCCCTTCTCGTTCAACGCCGTCTCCTTGTTGAGCTTGCTGCTCGCCGAGTGCAAGTCCTCGACCGAGCAGGCGATCCGGACGCCCTTGACGTTGTGCCACGGCCCGGCGCCGATCCGGTCGCGGGCATTGACGAAATTGGGATCGGCCAGCTTGGGCGCCTGCGTACTCAGGTAGGCGTGCCAAGTGCGATTGCCGGCACCGACCGCCTGGGCCAGCGACTGGCAGTGCCGGTCCGCGCCCTCCAGTCCGCCCAGGTCGCCGCCCTTGCCGGGCCCGACGCTGGTGACGAAGAAAGTCATGTTCTGCGGGCCTGGCGCCATGCCCGCACAGCCGGCAAGGGCCAGCGCGCCGACGACCGCCAGAGACATCCGTACATTGTTGGTTTGCATCCCGGTCTCCTCTGGTTGGTTGGCCTGCCACCTGAGATGAACGCTACGGTTCAGGTTCCACCATAGCCGCATATCCGTAGGACAACAACATCAACCCAAGTGGGGCCAAGCGGCAACGGTGCACCATTTCCCCAGGGCCATCGTGGTTGACAAAGCGCACGATCGTTCGTATCGTTACGACATGAGCAAAGGTGAAGAGACACGCGCTGCGATTCTCGATGCCGCGCTGGCGCAAGCCAGCACGGCCGGTTTCGAATCCCTGACCATCGGCACGCTGGCCGAGCGGACGGGGCTCTCGAAGAGCGGCCTGTTCGCCCATTTCGGTTCGCGCGAGGAACTGCAGGTGGCCGCCGTCGAGGCGGCCGCCGCCCGCTTCACCGAGACCGTATTCCTGCCGGCATTGAAGGCGCGCCGCGGCCTGCCGCGGATACGCGCGCTGTTCGAGGGCTGGCTGGACTGGACCGAGCGCAACGGCCTGGCCGGCTGCCCGATGCAGGCTGCGGCGGTGGAATTCGACGACCGGCCGGGACAGGTGCGCGATGCCGTGCTCGCCCACTACAAGCGCCTCGAACAGGAACTGGGCCGCGCCGTCGAACTGGCCATCGGGCAGGGCCACCTGCGCGCCGATCTCGACGTCGAGCAGTTTGTGTTCGACATGCTTGGCGTGATCTTCGCCTACTACCACAGCGCCCGCCTGTTCCGGCGCGAAGAAGCCGTGGCGCGGGCCCGCAAGGCCTTCGAGCGCCTCATCGCGGCGGCCGCCCCCGCCGCCTGACCCCCACAGGAGATGACCATGAACACACCCATTACCGCGACCATGAATCGCACGACCGTTCGCTTATCGGCGCTACCCGTGATTCGTGCCTGGTTCGGCATCGCTTCGCGTGTGCTGCCCGGCATGGCGCGCCGCCAGGCGGAACACTGGTTCACCCGGCCGCCGCGCTATGCCGGTCGCCGCACGCATCCGGTGGCCGCGCGGCGCGAAACCGTGGTGGTCGACAATCGGCGCATCGCGGTCTGGCAGGCGGGGCCGGTGACGGCCCCGGCCGTCTTGCTCAGCCACGGCTGGGGCGGCAGCGGTGTGCAGATGGGCAGTTTCGTCGCGCCGCTGCTGGCGCGTGGCTATCGGGCGGTGTGGTTCGACCAGCCAGGTCACGGCGAAAGCGGCGACGGCCCGGTCGGCCTGCCGGATTTCGTGCGGGCGACGGAAGCGCTCGCCGAAACGCATGGGCCGTTTGCGGCGGCTGTTGGCCATTCGCTCGGCGCAGCGGCACTCGCGCTGGCGCTGCGCCGGGGAGTGGCACTGGGCCGGGTCGCCTTCATTGCCGCGCCGGCATCGATGATCGAGCAAGCGCACAACTTCGCCCGCCTGCTCGGCATTACGCCCCGGATACGCGAAGCGATGCGGCGCCGCCTCGAGCACCGCTACGGCGTGCGCTTCGCGGACATCGATCGCATCGAGGAGTTGGCGAAGCTGAGCGCGCCCGCGCTGTTCGTGCACGACGGCGGCGACACCGAAGTGCCCTTCGAACATGCACTGCGCCTGTCCGGGCGCCTGCCCGGCGCACAACTGCTCAAGACCCACGGACTCGGCCATTACCGCATCCTGCGCGACGCGGACGTGGTACGGACGGCCGTGGGCTTCGTGTGCGGCGACAACGCTGCCCTGCCCGCCGAATTGCCGGTCCTGCCGCAGCCGGCGCCGATCTACTGAGCCCGCGACGTCATCCGGCCAAGCGCCGCCCGGCGTTCAGGTAGTGAAGTGGCCGACCGTCACGTCGAGCTTGCGCGCGAGGGTCGACAGGTCGAGCGCGCGGCGCGACGATTCCTTGGCGGCGGCGTGCGACTGCTCGGACACCTGCGCAACGTGTTCGACGCTACGCGCGATCTCCTGACCCGCCGTGCTTTGTTCGCGCAGGCCGTTTGATATCTCGCTAACGGCCGATTCGGAGTGCGCGGCGCTGCCCGCAACCTGCTGGATCGTGTGGCCGGCCTGGGTCGCCAACTCGACGCCCTGCCCGACGCGTGCCACGCCCTCCTCCATGACCGAGACCGCCTGGCGGGTGCCGTCCTGGATCTTCCCGATCATGGCCGAGATTTCCTGGGTGGATTGCGACGTGCGCTCGGCCAGCTTCCTGACCTCGTCGGCGACGACGGCGAAACCGCGGCCCTGTTCGCCGGCGCGAGCCGCCTCGATGGCCGCGTTGAGCGCGAGCAGATTGGTCTGGTCGGCGATCTCGCGGATGACGCTGACGACGGCGGAAATCTGCTCGGCGCTCGCGCCCAGGACCTGGATCGCCTCCGAGGAGGCGTGCACGCTCCGGGCGATCTGCTTCATCTCCGAAGCCGCACGGCCGACCACCGCCTCGCCCTCGCGGGAACGGTTGCCGCAGTCGACCGAGGCTGCGGATGCCGCATGGGCATGCGTGGACAGGTGATCGATGCTGACGGACAGTTGCTGCATCACGGCGGCCATGCTGCTCGCCGCGTCGCTGCTGTTTTCCGCGGCGCGGCAGGTTTGGTCGGCGACGGCAGTCAGGGCGCTGCTGTTGTCGAGAATGCCGGCGCTGCTGGTGCGAACCTCCTTGACGATGGCCTGGAGATTGCCGACCAGTGCGTTGAAGGCCGCAACGGTCTGGCCGATCTCGTCCTGCCGGTGCAGCGGTGCCCGCAAGGTGAGGTCGCCGGTCTTCTCGATGGCGCGGGTCGTTGCGGCAAGATCCTCGATCGGGCGGCTGATCAGGCCGATCAGGTACAGGCCGGCAGGAATCATGGTCAGCAGGGCCAGCAGCAGCACGATACCGATCTGCCATGTATTGGCCCGCAGGGTGGCGTCCGCCTGCTTGCCGATGACCGTCGAATGCGCCTCGATCGAATCGCCCAGTTGTTCCATGCCCGCTTCGAGCGCGGCGAAGTGCTTGTCGAAAGCCTGGCGTTGGCGCCGAGCCTCGACCGGATTGACGAACGCTTCGCCGACGACCTGGCGCGCGCTGGCGGCATAACTGTCGACGACCGGCTGCAGTCCGCGGAGTTGATCCTGCGCCGCGGCCGGCAGGCTGGCGGCCGCATTGCCCCGCATCGCCTCTTCCAGCCGGGCGATATGCTCTTCCAGGGACGCCTTGATCTCGGCGGCCTTCGCCGTTTGGCCTTCCGCCGCCAGCAGCAGCGCGTTGAGCACGTCGGAGCGGATGGCATCGTGCATCATGTCGGCATCCATCTGACGGCGCACCGCCGAACTGGTCTCGTTGGCCACGCCAACGACCTCGTTGAGGTGACTGGCGTTGTACAGGCTGATGCCGCCGAGCACCAGCAGCAAGGCCACGGACAAGATACTGATCAGTTCAAGCAGCCTGCGTATGGAGATATTGGCCATGTGTGCTTTCAATGGATGAGATCGTCGCGATTCTAAGCAGTACCGGCGAGCGCCCCTATACCGATTGCATGGTAGTGCACCTCTTGAAATCCGGTAATAGCCTCGTTGTTCCGGACCGTCTATTTCTTTAGTACTGGCCCCGGCAGCGTCAAGACCATAGAATGAACAGGTCTTTCCCCGCGAACCCGCCATGACCGAACGCACGCTTGCCGAGCTGATGACCTGGAACATCGTCACGATCGACCACGGGGCAAGCCTTGCGCGCGCGACGGAGGTGATGGAAACGGCCCGCATCAGTTCGGTGCTGGTCAGCGAGTACGGCCGGCCGGTCGGCATCGTCACCGAGCGCGACGTGCTGCGGGCCCTGGAAGCCACCGTCCCCCGCGACCAGGCGGTGGCGACGGTTATGGGCAAGCCCCTGGTCAGCGCACCGAAGGACATGAGCGTGCACGACGGCTACCACTACATGGCCAAGAAGGGCGTGCGCCACCTGCTGGTCACCGACGCGGCAAGCAACCCGGTCGGCATCGTCAGCGAAAGCGACTTCCGTTTCCACCTGGGCCTCGAGTTCTACCGGCGATTGCAGGACGTGCGCACGGTGATGAGTTCGCGCGTGCCGGTCTTGCCGCCCACCGCGTTGGTGCGCGAGGCGGTGTCGGGCATGGCGGCCCGCGATGCCAACTGCGCCGTGATCGCCGTCGACGGCAAGCCCGTCGGCATGATCACCGAGCGCGATGCGGTGCGTTTCTACCGCGAAGGCGACGGCACCCTGGACATGACCGTGGCCGACGTGATGAGCAAGCCGGTGGCGACCATACCGGTGGGCACCCATCTGCACGACGCAATGGAGCGCATGCAGTCGCAGCACATCCGCCATCTGGTCGTCGTCGGGGATGGCGGCGAGGTCGCCGGCATCCTGTCGGAGCACGATGTAGTGCGCCAACTGGAAAGCGAATACCTCGACTTCGCGCTCAAGGACAGCCGCCGGACCCGCAAGCAGTTGCGGGAAAGCGAGATGAGACGCAATGCGGTGTTCAATCAGGCGCGCCAGTTCATGGGCATCCTCGACCTCGACGGCACCTTGCGCGATGCTAACCGCTCGTCACTGGAACTGATCGGCGATCCCGATCTCGACGATGTGATCGGCAAGCCTTTCTGGAACACGCCCTGGTGGTCCCACGATCCGGAGATGCAGGCGCGTTTGCGCCAGGCAGTCGCCGACGTGGCCGGCGGCCGCCCGAGCCGCTTCGAGGCCACCCACCCCGCCGCCGACGGCTCGCTGCACTACGTGGATTTCCAGTTGCACCCGATCCTCGACGAAGCGGGCAAACTGGCCCTGGCCATGGCCGAGGGCAGCGACATCACCGAAAGCCATCGCATCGAGGAGCAGCGCCGCTTGGCGCTGCGGGTCTTCCAGAGCAGCCACGACGGCATCATGGTCACCGACCCCGCGGGCACCATCCTCGACGTCAACCAGGCTTTCTGCGCCCTGACCGGCTACTCGCGCGACGAAGCCATCGGCCAGTCGTCGCGCCTGCTCGACTCGGGGCACCACGACAAGGCCTTCTTCGAACAGATGTTCGACACCATCGCCCGCGAAGACCACTGGCTGGGCGAGATATGGAACCGCACCAAGGCCGGCGCCATCAGCGTGGTGCTGATGACCATCAGCGCCGTGCGCGATGCCGCCGGCGAACTGACGCACTACGTCGGCGTATTCACCGACATCACGCAGAAGAAGGAGAGCGAGCGGCGGCTGGAGCATCTCGCCCACCACGACGCGCTCACCGACCTGCCCAACCGCAGCCTGTTCCGCGACCGCTTGCGGCAGGCGATCCGCAAGGCCGAACGCGACGAACAGGCGCTGGCCTTGCTGTTCATCGACCTGGACCGATTCAAGGAGGTTAACGATACGCTCGGCCACGTCACCGGCGACCAGTTGCTGGTCGAAGCGGCGCGGCGCATCACGGCCTGCGTACGCAACTCGGACACCGTGGCGCGGCTGGGTGGCGACGAATTCACCGTGGTCCTGCAAGGCGTCGAAGACCGTGACGCGGCGACCGGCGTCGCGCGCGACGTGATCGAGGCCCTCGCTGCCCCCTTCAAGCTCGACCAAGCCACCGTCAGCCTGTCGGCCAGCATCGGCATTGCCCTCTGCCCCGACGATGCCGAAGACCCGGATGCGCTGACCGACGCGGCGGACCAGGCCATGTACGACGCCAAGGCAATGGGAAGAAACCGCTACAGCTTCTACACCGCACCGGCCCCCAAAGCTTGACTGCGGCGCCTGACCATTAGGCGCCATGGGTCCGAACGAGCCATATGAAGACGATTGCATATCTGGCCTATCGGTGCCACACTATGCCTAAGGTTATAGCGGTCGCCCCCCGCCGCACAGGGCGTGCGGCGTGGCCGGCAGGGAGTGTGGATGAACAACAATCGCAACGGGATACGCCGTGCGCAATCGCGCGCAAGCGACGCGCAGGAGGCTGTGCGCGAGTTCCACGCCGCCGTAAGCCAACCCGACATGGCCTTGGTCCTTTTCTTCTGTTCCAGCGTCTACGACCTCGACGCCGTGGCGGCGGAAATGCGTCGCCTCTTCGAGGGCGTGCAGGTCGCGGGCTGCACGACGGCCGGGGAAATCGGGCCGGCGGGCTATTGCGAACACAGCATCACGGGCGCGAGTTTTCCCGCCGACAGCTTTTGCGCGGCCGTCGGCCTCCTCGACCATCTCCAGGAATTCGGGATCGACCGCGGGCAGGCATTCGTCCGGGAAACCCTGCAGAAGCTGGAAGGCCTGGCGCCGACGGCGGCACCGGAAAACAGCTTCGCCCTGCTGCTGATCGATGGGCTCTCTGTGCGCGAGGAACAGGTCACGCGCGCCCTCCAGCACGCGCTGGGCAGGGTACCGCTGACCGGCGGTTCCGCGGGCGACGGGCTGCGCTTCGGCAACACCCATGTATTCCACGCGGGGCGCTTCCATGCCGACAGCGCCCTATTGACGCTGGTCACCACCTCCCTGCCGTTCAAACCCTTCATGACGCAGCACTTCGTTGCCGCCCGGCAGCCGGTAGTGGTCACCGAAGCCGACACCGGGACGCGCGTGGTGCGCGAAATCGACGGCCGGCCGGCCGCGAAGGCTTATGCCGACCTGGTCGGCGTCGCCACGGACGCCCTCGACCCAATGCGCTTCGCGGCATCGCCGATGGTGGTGACCATCGGCGGCACGCACTATGTCCGCTCGATCAGCAAAGCAAAGCCGGACGGCAGCCTGAAGTTCTTCTGCGCCATCGACGAAGGCGTGGTGCTGCGCGTGGCCCATGGCACCGATCTGGTCGGCAACCTCGAGCAAGCCTTCGCCGCGGTACGCGACGAAATCGGCGAGCCGCAGTTGACCATTGGCTGCGATTGCATCCTGCGTCGGCTGGAGGTCATCCAAGACCACTTAACGGAAAAGGTTGACGACGTCATGCGGCGCGGCAAGACTGTGGGGTTCAACAGTTATGGCGAGCAATACCGAGGCATGCATGTCAACCAGACATTCACCGGAATCGCCATCGGGTGCCATGGACCAGAAGAAGTCCCCTGAACCGATCGCGCCCGACGCCGACGAGGCAAGCGGCCTGCGGGCGGAAGTCGTCCGCCTGAACAAGATTGTGCGCGCCCTGATCAAGCGGGCCGAGCAAAGCACCGAACTGCAGGGCTCGGACTTTAGCCTGTTCCAGACCGCAGCCCTGCTGGAGGAACAGGTCCGCGCCCGTACCGAGGCGCTGGAAAAGGCGCTGCGCGAGAATGAACGGATTCGGCGCGACCTGACCAAGTCGGAAGCCAAGTTCTCCGCGATGTTCAGCCTGACGCCCGATCCGGTGGTGCTGACGCGCCTGGCCGACGGCGTCATCCTCGATGTCAGCCGAAGCGGCGCGGCCTTTTTCGGCTACCAGCCCGAGGAGGTGATTGGCCAGACGACACGTTCCGGCCCGCTCAACATGTGGACCAAGCCCGAGCACCAGCGCCAGTGGCTCGAAGCGGTGATGCTCGAAGGCCAGGTACACGGCTTCGAGACCTCGATGCGGCGCAAGGACGGCACGATCGCCGCCGTGATGGTATCGGGCAAGCTCATCGAGATCGACGGCGAGACCTGCGTCCTCGCCACCGCCCACGACATTACGGAACGCAAGTGGAACGAGGCCCACGAGCGCCTGCGCGCCGACATCCTGGAGAAGCTGGCGCGCGGCATGGACCTGCCGAGCTTGCTCGACGCCCTGGTGCGCGCGATCGAGACGGAGCAGCCGAATTGCACCGCATCCATCAAGTTGGTGGATGACGCGGATGACGACCCAACGGCCTGTTGGTCGCAACCGATCTTCGATGCCCATGGCGAATTGGCTGCTACCATCGCCATGCATGCGCCCGCGCCGCGCACTCCGAGCGAGCGCGACATCGCCTACCTCGCCCATGCGGCCAACATGGCCAGCATCGCCATCAGCCGCCATCGCGACGAAGAGACGCTGCGCAGGTCCGAGGCCAAATTTGCCGCGATGTTCCGGCTGACGCCCGAACCGATGGCACTGACCCGCTTGCGCGACGGGGTGATACTGGACGTCAGCGGCAGCTACGCCGAATTCCTGGGTTACCAGGCGCACGAAGTCATCGGGCGCAGCACCCGGCCGGATGATCTGGGCATCTGGATCGAGGCAGAACATCGACGTGAATGGGTGAGGCGCATCGACAGCGAGGGCGAGGTGATCGGCTTCGAAACCCCGCTGAGGCGCAAGGATGGCACCATCGGCGTGGCGCAGATTTCGGGCAAGTTGATCGACATTGGCGGCGAAAAGTGCGTGATCGTCAATTTCCACGACATCACCGAACAGAAGCAGCATGCCGAGCACATGGAGCAGATCGCCCAGCACGACTCACTGACCGGCCTGCCCAACCGCCTGCTGCTCGGCGACCGGCTGCGCCAGGCGATCGAGCGCAGCAAGCGCGAAGGCACCCGCGTCGCCGTCTGCTACCTCGATCTCGACGGCTTCAAGGACGTCAATGACCGGCTCGGCCACCAGGCGGGCGACAAGGTGCTGGTCGAGGTTGCGAACCGCCTGACCGGCTCGGTGCGCGGTGGCGACACCGTGGCTCGCCTCGGCGGCGACGAGTTCGTCATCCTGCTTGCCGGTCTGGCCGGCGACGAGGAATGCCGACAGGCGCTCGACCGTCTGCTGGCATCCTGCTCGGCCCCCTATGTCGTGGCAGACGCCGAGCAATCCGGGGTTTCGGCGAGCATCGGCGTCACGGTGTTCCCGAGCGACCCTGTCGATCCGGATACGCTGATCCGTCACGCCGACCACGCCATGTATGCAGCCAAGCAGGCCGGCAAGAACCGTTACCAGATGTTCGACACCCGCCTCGAGCAGCGCATCGAAGCACGCCACGCCACCCTGCGCCAACTTGCCGGGGCCTTGAAGGCAGGCCAGTTCACCCTCCATTTCCAGCCCAAGGTCGACTGCCGCCGTGGCCAGATCGTCGGCGCCGAGGCGCTGATCCGCTGGCACCACCCGACTCTGGGGTGCTTGTCGCCCGCTGAATTCATCCCCCTGATGGAGGACAGCGACCTGGCGTGCGATGTCGGCGACTGGGTCATCCGCGAGGCGCTGGCCCAGATTGTGCGCTGGCACCAAGCCGGGCTTGAACTGGTCGTCAGCGTCAACGCCTTCATTCGCCAGTTGGTGGATCCGGACTTCGTCGCCAGGCTCGCGTCGCTGCTCGCCGAAGTGGCGCCGTCGGCACCAAACCGCCTGCAGATCGAGATCGTCGAGACCGCCGCGCTCAATGAGCTGGATAACCTGCGCCTGGTCATCGAGGAATGCCGAGCGCTTGGCGTCGAGTTCTCGCTGGACGATTTCGGCACCGGTTACTCGACCCTCGCCCATTTGCGGCATCTGCCCGCGACGGAGATCAAGATCGACCAGTCGTTCGTCGGCCACATGCTGGTGCGCAGCGAGGACCTGGCCATCGTCGACGCCGTGATCGGCCTGGCGCACGCCTTCGGTCGTTCCGTCGTCGCCGAGGGTGCGGAGACGCCGGCCCACATCGGCCGCCTGCTGGAGCTCGGCTGCGACGTGATGCAGGGCTATGCCCTGGCGCGACCGATGGCGGCCGACGATTTCCTGCGCTGGGCGCGCGAATTCAGGCCGGATCCGGCCTGGCTCGCCTCGCCCGGCAAAGACATTCCAAACTGAACCCGACACAAGGCCAGCGGAGAGATTCCATGCCCGACTCGATCAAGTGGAACGACGACATGCTGACGGGCGTCGCCGAAATCGACGCGCAGCACCGCATCCTGGTCGACACGCTGATCGAGGCCAACACCAAATTGACCGCCGATGCCAGCGACCCGCTATTCGAACAGATCACCCGCGACCTGCTTGCCTACGCCATCTACCACTTCGATACCGAGGAGCAACTGATGCGGCAATGCGGCTACGCTCCAGACGACGCCGCAAAGCACGTCGGCGAGCATCGCAGTTTCTCCGAACAGGTGGTCGCGCTGCGCAACGATGCACGCAGGGGCGAACCGGGTGCGCGGAACGCGCTGGTGGCGTTCCTGCGCGACTGGCTCGTCAACCACATCATGACCAGCGACCGGCGCCTGGGTCAATTCATCCGCGCCGCCGCGCCGGCCAGGACGCCAGCGGCGCTCCACCACGACTGACTATCAGGCGTGCTGCTCGGGTCCTTCCGAACGGCAGTCGCAAACCAGCCAGAGGCACATCGCCGCGATCGACAGGAACAGGACGCCGACGACGCCCCAGGCCAGGCTGAAGGCCGACGTCACGAGGCTCAGCACAGCGGCCAGGCCAAGCAGGATGGCGAATACGGCCATGCAGGAATAAGTACCGATAAACAGAGCTTTCATGTTGCACCCCCACTGGACATTTGAAATCGGGAGCCCGCATTGGGCCTTGGGTGCTACCATAACTGTCGTGGTGCGCCGCAACAACCGATCGATTTTCATCCGACAGCTCAAAAAATCTCAGCCATGAGCTACCGCCTGCCACCGTTGAACGCGCTGCGCGCCTTCGAAATTGCGGCGCGCCACCTGAGCTTCAAGCACGCGGCCGCGGAGCTCTGCGTCACGCCGACCGCAATCAGCCACCAGATCAAGCAACTCGAGGAATTCCTCGGCGTGGAACTTTTCCGCCGGCTGACACGCTCCCTTGAGCTGACGCCCGAAGGGGTCGCCCTGCTGCCCAAGGTGTGCGAGGGCATGGCGTGCTTCGCCGCAGCGGTGGAGCGCACGCGGCGTCCGGATGCGAAGCAGCGCCTGCTGGTGATCGCGCCGCCCTCCTTCGCCACGCGCTGGCTGGTACCTCGCCTCAAGAGCTTCGCGGAGCAACAGCCAACGATCGAACTACACCTGGTCAGTTCGCTCAATGCCATCGACACCGACCCGATGGGCGTCGCGAAGATATTCGACCAGGTCGACCTGCGCGATGGCGATTCCCATGCCGCCATCTGCTTCGGCACCGGCTCCTACCCCGGCTACCGCGTCGACCGCATCCTGTCGTCCGGCTATGTGCCGGTTTGCAGCCCCAGGCTCGCGGCCAGCACACACCCGTTGCGCGCGCTGGACGACCTGCGTTGCCACACCCTCATCCACGACGACACGATCACCGACGAACGGGCCCGGCCGACCTGGAGCGAATGGTTGCGCGTGGCGGGCGTCCAGAATGTCGACGCCACGGCGGGGCCGCATTTCCGCGACTCGGGCCTCGCGCTGGCGGCGGCCATCGACGGCCTTGGCATCGCCCTGGCGTCGAAGCCGCTGGCGGCGACCGAGGTCGCCTCGGGCGGGCTGATGGTGCCGTTCCGGATTTCGTTCCGCGAGCGCTTCGCCTACTACCTGGTGGCACCCGAGGCCACGGCCCAGCGTGCGCCCATTGTCGCGCTCAGGCAGTGGCTGTTCGCCGAGGCTGCCAAGACGGAAGCCTTCTGCCAGGCACACTGCTGAAGCCGGCCGCGGCAGCGACTCAGCGCGCCTCGCTCCGATACGGCAGGTGTTCGGCCAGTTCGGCCTGATAGCCGAGCATCGCGCCGTCCTCGCGCATCAGGTAGCGCGCCACCGCGTCACGCAGGCGGGGGTCGGCAATCCAGAAGGCGGACCAGGTCGACACCGGTTCGAAGCCGCGGGCGATCTTGTGCTCGCCCTGCGCGCCGGGCTCGAAGCGCTGCAGGCCATTGCCGATCGCGTACTCGATGCCCGCGTGGTAGCACAATTCGAAATGCAGGCCGGGACAGTCGATGTCGGTGCCCCAGTGGCGACCGTAGAGCGCCAGGTCGTCGCGATAGCAGATCGCCGAAGCGACCGGCCGATCGCCATCGAAGGCGCAGAACACCACCATCTGCCGGCCGAGCGCGGCGCCGACACTGCGGAAGAAGTCGAGCGAGAAGGTGGCGTAGCCGCCCAGCCGCTCGAAGGTGCTGCGATAGTGCCGATGAATCGCCCGCCAGAGCGCGTCGTCGATCTCGTCGCCGTGGCGCGCCTCGATGCGCAGACCGGCATCGGCCACCGCACGGCGCTCGCGCTTCAGCTTCTTGCGCTTCTCGGCGGTAAATGTGGCCAGGAAATCGGCGAAGCTGCGGTAGCCGTGATTGAACCAGTGGAACTGCACACCACGCCGCATGAGCAGGCCGGCGGTTTCCAGCGCGGCACGGTCGGCCTCGTGCACGAACAGGCACTGCCAGTTCGATGCGCCTGCCTCGGCGGCGGCGTCGATGGCGGCGGCAATCAATGCGGCGCGTACGCCGGGATCGTCGGCAACCAGCAGGCGCGGCCCCGGCGACGGTGTGAAGGGCACGCCCGTGACCAACTTCGGGAAGTAGGCGAGTCCGGCCTGCTGCCAGGCAGGCGCCCATCCGTAGTCCACCGCGAAATCGCCGTACCAGTGGTGGCGCGCGTAGAGCGGCAGCAATCCGGCCACGCGGCCGGCGCCGTCATGCAGCGCAAGGTGCATGGGCTGCCAGCCGAGCGGACCGTGTTCGGTGACGCACTGCTCGGCGGCACCCAGGAAGGCGCGGCTGACGAAGGGATCGCCCTGGGTGGCAAGCCTCTGCCAGTCGGCCTCGGCAAGATCGAAGACGCTGGCCAGTCGGACGGGTTCAGGCATGGGTGGAGGACTCGAAGACCGCCATGCGGCCATTATCGTCTTGAACCGGCCCGGCAAGCGCAATGTGGCAGCAACATCATTGCATTACGGTTCCCATAATACTAAAGTAGTATTCGCTCACTACAGGGAGCCTGCATGATCGAACTCACATGGTCGGACGAATACAGCGTGGGCGTCGATGAGATCGATGACCAGCACAAGATGCTGTTCGAACTCGTCAATCGCCTGTTCCTGGCAGCGGTGAAGCGGGAAGACCAGCAGCTCACGGTCGAAGTGCTGAAGTCACTGGTCGACTACACGAAGACGCACTTCGGCCTCGAGGAACGGCTGCTCGAAGAATCCGGCTACGCGGGCCTTGCCGGGCACCGCGAAGACCACCTGCGTTTCATCGACAAGGTCGACGGCATCGCGCAAAGATTCCATGTCGAGGACCGCAGCGTCACCTTCGAACTGATCAACTTCCTCAGGAACTGGCTGCAGAACCATATCCGCCAGTCGGACATGGAGTATGCGGCGCACCTGGCCCGGACCGGCTTTGCCACGGACGCCTGGGCATCGGGCGCGCGCACCGAGGTCGGGGCGCAAGGCATCCACATGCGGCCCTGGTGGAAGTTCTGGGGCGAAGCAGGCACTGCTGCGGGCTGAGGGCGGCGCAAAAAACAACGGGGACCGGCCTCGCGGCCGGTCCCCGTCGCATTCCGGTGCTCTGGAATCAGGCCTTCTTGGCCCAGGCGGTACAGGTGCCGTTCGGGTTCACTTCGGTGTCGCCGGGGAACAGCTTGCAGCCGCCCAGGGGCTTGCCCGGGACGAAGTGCATGCAGGCCGAGCACAGCTTGGCCGGATCAGCCGACTTGTCGACGTACTTCATGGCGGTACGCATGGCGTCGTTCTTGGCAGCGAAGGCCGCGACGGGGATCATGGCCACGGCCATGCCACCGATCTTCATGAAGGTACGACGGGTTTGGTTGATGCTGTCAGACATGTTGCCTCCTAGGTTGATGATTGATCCGTTGGGGATCGGGTCTTCGCTCCGCAAAACGGGTGCCAAGCGTCTGCTGCTGGCCGGGGCGTAGTATGCCATCCTCCAGCCAATAATGAGCAACCTAGGTGATTGGTTGACCGGCCGCCTTTTCGCGCGCCCAGGGCGCCGGCTTTCGCACCGCCGCCCAGACCGGGTTTTCGATGGTCAGGGCCAGTTGCCGCGCCAGTTCCGGCATGCCGGCGTAGCCGGCGTAGGCAAATTCGCGCTCCTGGTTGATGTCCAGGAACGGAATGCGGGATTTGAGGGCCATGTAGAGGTTGCGGCCGCCGGCGATCAGGATGTCGGCGCGCAGATCCTTGTAGGCGCCCAACAGCGCCTTCGGGCTGCCATCGTCGATCATCTTCGCGTCCGGACCCATGATCTCGCGGATGCGCGCCTTGTCTTCCTCGGTCGATTTCTTGGTGCCGGTCGCCACTACTTCCATGCCCAGGTCCTGCAGCGCGGACACGATGGACCACGATTTCACGCCGCCGGTGTAAAGCAGCACGCGCTTGCCCTTGAGACGGGCGCGCCAGGGTTCGAGGGCGGCATGGGACTTGGCCTCCTCGCGGACGATGAGCGCCTCGGTTCGCGCCGTCAGGTCGGGATCGTTGAGCAATTTGGCGAAGTCGCGCAGTGCCTGCGACATGTCGCGCACGCCGTAGAAGCTGCCCTCGAAGAAGGGCACGCCGTAGTTTTCCTTGAGCTTGCGGGCGACGTTGAGCAGCGCCTTGGCGCACACCACCATGGTGGCCTCGGCGCGGTGCATGGTCTGCACCTCGCGGAAGCGTGCATCGCCGGAAAGGGTCGACAGGATGCGCAGGCCGAGCTCGTCGAACAGCGGCGCGACGTGGAAGAACTCGCCGGCGATGTTGTATTCGCCGATCAGGTTGATGGCGTGCACCTTGATGCCCGGCCGCTGCGCGGATTCGGGCACGGGATCGGGCTCGCGGCTGCCGATCACGTACTTGAACATCGCTTCGCCGCCGAGGCGGTTGCCGAGGTTCTTGGTGCCGTAGAAGCCGGCCGCGTCGACCGGAACGACGGGAACGCCGAAACGTTCGGCGGCCGCCTTGCAGGTCGCCTCGAAATCGTCGCCGATCAGGGCCGTGACGCAAGTCGAATAGACGAACACCGCCGCGGGAGAATGGTCGTCGATGGCCTGCTTGATGGCATGGAAGAGGCGCTTCTCGCCGCGCCCCATGATCACATCCTGCTCGGTGAGGTCGGTGGTCATGCCGATCTTGAACAGCGTCGGGCCGGTCGTCCGGGTGCCGCGGTTGTCCCACGAACTGCCGGCGCAGGCGATCGGGCCATGCACGATGTGGGCGACGTCGGCAATCGGCAGCAGCGCGATCTGCGCGCCGTCGAAGGCACAACCGCCCGCGGTCGCGCCGGGCTTGGGCTTGGCGCAGCCGGATTTCTCCTTCGCATTGTGGGCGCAGGCGGGTTCGTCGAGCAGGGCGGCGATTTCGGTGGCTTTCATGGCGGTCCTCTTTGCCTATCGTTGTGCAATCACCATGCCAGCGACAGGCCACTGAAATTGCAGGGAAATTGTTTGTCGCAAAGGTGACAAAGTAGCCGACCGGTTGACACTCTGCCATTCAGAGTCAATACTCTGCGCTACAGAGCTATAGTCGGAGACCTGCCCATGATTCCACGCCATCTGGTCGCCACGACCTGCGCTGCCCTCGTCCTGGCCGCCTGTGGCACCGTGCCGCAACGCCCCGAAAGCGTGGCGCGCCACGACATTGACAGCGTCAAGGCCTATGTCCGGCAATTGGCCCGCCACGAGATGGACAAGAACCAGATCGCGGGCATGAGCATCGCGCTGGTCGACGACCAGAAGGTGATCTGGGCCGAAGGTTTCGGCCATGGCGACAAGGAGGCCGGCAGGCCCGCGACGCCGGAAACGATTTACCGTGTCGGCTCCGTGTCCAAGCTGCTCACCGCTGCTGCCGCGATGCAACTCGTCGACCAAGGCAAGCTCGACCTCGATCGGCCGATCAAGGACGTCCTGCCCGGCTTCTCGATCCGCTCGCGTTTTTCCGGCAGCGCCCCAATCACGCCGCGCAACCTGATGACGCACCACTCGGGCCTGCCGCGCGATTTCAGCAAGGGCATGTTTACGAAGAATCCGGAACCGTTCACCGAACTTGTCCGCCACGTGCGTGCCAGCGACGCCGCCTATCCGCCGAACCAGTTGTTCTCCTACTCCAATGTCGGCATCACCGTGCTCGGCCACGCCATCCAGAACGCCAGCGGCATTCCGTTCGCCGATTACATGCAACGTTCGCTGCTGGCACCGCTGGGCATGAACACTGCGGGCTTTGAACCGGGCATCGCGAAATCCGGCCTGATGGCCAAACCCTACCGCAAGGGCGCGCTGGTCGAAGAACCCGGGCTGCGAGATATGCCGGCGGGCGGCCTCAACGCCAGCGTGCTCGACCTGTCCCGCTTCCTGTCGATGGTCTTCGCCGACGGCCGCGCCGGCGCGACGCAGGTGCTGCGCCCGGAATCGGTCCGCGAGATGCTGCGGCCGCATAACACTGACGTACCGCTGGACATGAACTTCCACAACGGTCTGGGCTGGATGCTGTCGACGCTCGGTGCCTCGACGATCCAGGGGGGCGGGCCGGTCGCCCACCATGCGGGGGCCATGATCAACTACCGCGCCCAACTGTATGCGCTGCCCGAGCACAAGCTGGGCGTCGTCGTGCTGGCGAATTCGGGTAGCGCCGGGCTTTCGGTAGACCACATCGCCACCGAGGCGCTCGGCCTGGCGCTCGAAGCTAAGACCGGCATCCGCCAACATAAACCCGAGAAGGTCGCGCCGGCCGCACAGCCCTGGCCGGTCGAGAACCTGCAAGCCTACGTCGGTGACTACACGACGCAGTTCGGCCACATCCGCATCCGCCTCAATGGCACGAACCTGCGCGCCGAAGCGCTCGGTCGCACGTTCAACCTGGTGCCGCGCGCCGACGGCCTGCTCGGCATCGAGTACAAGCTGCTCGGCGTACTGCACATCGACCTGGGGCCGGTCGACGTGATCGGCTTCGCGCGGCGCAAGGTCGCCGGCCGCGACGTGCTGGTCGCCAGCGTCGGCCAGCAGGAAATGCTGCTCGGCGAGCGCATCGTGCCCGCCAAGAACATCGAACCCTGGCGCAAGCGCATGGGCCGCTACGAGATCGCCAATGCCGGCGACGACCACACCTTCGTCGACCGCGTCGCCCTGACCGAAGAACGCGGCTTCGTGATCGTCGAACTCACGGTCACCGACCAACTGGGGTCGCCGCAACGCCTCGTCCTGCAACCCCTGTCCGATCACGCTGCCCTCCTCCTCGGCCCGCTCGCCGATGGCGGCGGCACGCTGCGCTGCGCGACAGCCGAAGGCGGCACCGAGCAGTGTTCCTTCGCCGGCTACGCGTTGAAACGAGTGGGAAACTGAAATGGCATCGGCCGCGGATCGCCGCCTGCTCGGCTTCCTGGCGATTTCCATGATTCTGCACCTGCTCTGGCTGGCGATTCCGCTGCCCACGCGCAGTGCGCTGCCGACTCCGCGCGCACTGATCGCACACCTCGTTCCACCGGCCCCGCCAGAAAAGTCAGTCGCCGTGGCGCGCCGAGCAGAGCGCGGCGTCGCCGCGGCACCCGCTCCCGATCCAGCGCGCACTCGCCCGGCGGCCCCGGCCCCCGAACCTGCCGCGCCGGTGATCAACCTCGAGGCGGCGTTCGCCACGGCCCGCAGCCAGGCCCGCGAAGCGCCGCCCCACACCACGCTCGATGCGCCTCCGCTGCTTACCGTGACGGCGGCCATCGCCCGCGCCGCGCAGCGCGACACGCCGGTCGAAACGCGCGGCACGGCAGGCGAGTACGTGACCATCAACGGCAAGACGCGCTGCGTGACACCGCTGGTGGTGCCCCACTTCCTGGAAGGAAAGACGATGCTGACCCAATGCGAAACAAGGAAGGGCTGAGGCAATGAGCGTCCATCTCGAACGCATGCAGTCCATCCAGGCCATGCTGGCCGCCGGCCACCGCTGCGTGGAACTGGAGCGGCACAGCCTGCTGCTCTGGGGCCTGATCGGGGGATGGCTGTGCGGCTTTACCGATTTTTTCATCAACGGCGACAGCTTCCCCGACAACACGCAGCGCGCCATCGCGGTATTCCTGTGGCTGGCCGCATGGCTGGGCGGCATGTCCTGGCTCGACCACCGCCTGACGCACAAGGCGCGCCTCGCCCGTGCCGAAACGCTGCCGTTCGCGCAGGCGCAGGTCACCCGCGCCTGGTGGATGCTGCTGGCGATCGGCACCCTGGCCACCTTCGCGATGTTCTTCCACGGCGGCGGCATCATGGTCTACGCTTTGTGGACGGTGCTGCTCGGCCTGGGCATGTTCGTCTTCGGCCTGTTCTCGCGGCCGCTGGTGGAATGGATCGGACTGGCCACCATCCTGCTCGGCATCGCCGGCCTCGCCGCCGGCCTGCCCTTCGTCACCGCGCGCTGGCTGACCGCTGCCGTGTTCGCGGTCGGCCTGCCCTTCGCCGGGTGGCTGGCGGCGCGCAGCGACAACGGCGGCATCCGCCTGCGCATCGCCTACGTCACGCTCTGGCTCGTCGCGGTCATCGCCGCGGGCCTGATCGCCGCGCGCATGGTTCCCTCGGCTGCGCCGCCGACGCCGGCCACCGCCACCCTGAAGCTACCCGCCGGCAGCGCGGTGCCGCTGTACGTCGACATGGAAAGTCCCCTGCTGGCCATCGCGCCGACCGACGCCTTGTCGATGCGCGTGACGCGCGACACGGAGGTCGCCCTGACCGACGGCCAGCCCGACGGACGCTATCGCTTCGACGGCGGCGACTGGCACTCGGTCAAGGACGGCATCCTGACGCTGCGCATCGACCGCATCCGCCCGCAGGTGACCCACGGCAACCCCACAGTGCGCATGCACGGCGATTTCGTCTTCCATGGAGAACGGCGATGATCCTGCTGCCCAGTCTCGACCCACTGCTGCACCAGCCGGTGCGCACCCAGATCGCCGCCTATCTGGCCGGCCGCGGCGAAGCGACCTTCGCCGAACTGAAGCGCGCGCTGGCGGCCACCGACGGCAACCTCGATGCCCACCTCACCAAGCTGGTCGAGGCTGGCTACCTCGAATCGCGCAAGGAGGCCTCTCCCGCCGGCCGGCCGCAAACGGTGTATTCGCTGACCAGTATCGGCCGCAGTGCCTTCGCCACCTACGTCGCCGCGCTCTCGGCCCTGCTGCCGACCCACGCCGAGACCGAGGACTTGCTGAAACTCACCCCCGCACCCCGATAGGGCGCAGGGATCGCAGCCGGCCCGTAATCGGTGCATCCGGGCCGAAACCGGGCCCGGAGCGCACTACCAGAGCGCGTTTCCGACGTGGCACGGTTTTCGCTGATCTCCCGGTGGGAGATGTGAAAACCATGAAGGCAAGCGCCTACGACGAGATGTACACCGCCGATGGAGCGGTGCGCCCGCATTACGCAGAATTCGCGGCCTGGCTGGCCAGCCAGCCGGCCGAGGTGCTGGCGCGCAAGCGCGAGGAAGCCGACCTCGTGTTCCACCGCCTCGGCATCACCTTCGCCGTCTACGGCGAAGCGGAAGGCACTGAGCGGCTGATTCCCTTCGACCAGATTCCGCGCATCCTGCCGGCCGCCGAATGGACCCAGCTTGCCGCCGGCCTGCGCCAGCGCGTGCGCGCGTTGAACGCCTTCCTCGGCGACATCTACCACGGCCAGGAGATCCTCAAGGCCGGCCACATTCCCGCCATGCAGGTCTTGCAGAACGTGCAGTACCGGCCCGAGATGCAGGGCCTCGATGTCCCCGGCGGCATCTACGCGCACATCGCCGGCGTCGACCTGGTGCGCGCCGGTGCGGGCGAGTTCTACGTACTCGAGGACAACCTGCGCGTGCCCTCGGGCGTCTCCTACATGCTCGAAGACCGCCGCATGATGATGCGGCTGTTTCCCGACCTGTTCGCGCGCCACAAGATCGCACCAGTCGAGCATTACCCCGACACCCTGCTGGAAGTGCTGCGCACCGTCGCCCCCGTGGGGGTCTCCAATCCGACCGTGGCACTGCTGACGCCGGGCGCCTACAACTCCGCCTACTTCGAGCACGCCTTCCTCGCCCAGCAGATGGGCATCGAACTCGTGGAGGGCCAGGACCTGTTCGTCGCCGACGAGCAGGTGTTCATGCGCACCACGCAGGGCCCGCGCCAGGTGGACGTGATCTATCGCCGCCTCGACGACGACTTCATCGACCCGCTCGCCTTCCGTCAGGATTCGATGCTGGGCGTGCCCGGCCTGCTGTCGGTCTATCGCGCCGGCCGCATCACGCTGGCCAACGCCATCGGCACCGGCGTCGCCGACGACAAGTCGATCTACCCCTACGTGCCGGAGATGGTGCGCTTCTACCTCGGCGAGAAACCCCTGCTCAACAACGTGCCGACCTGGATGCTCCGGAAGCCCGACGACCTCGCCTACACACTCGACCACCTGGCCGAGCTGGTGGTGAAGGAAGTGCATGGCTCGGGCGGCTACGGCATGCTGGTCGGGCCGGCCGCGACGAAGCGGGAGATCGCAGACTTCCGCGAGCGCATCGTCGCCGCGCCGGACAAGTACATCGCCCAGCCGACACTGGCGCTCTCGACCTGCCCGATCTTCGTCGACAGCGGCATCGCGCCGCGCCACATCGACTTGCGGCCCTTCGTGCTCTCGGGCCGCGAGATCCGCATCGTGCCCGGCGGGCTGACGCGCGTCGCCTTGCGCGAAGGCTCGCTGGTGGTGAACTCGTCGCAGGGCGGCGGCACCAAGGACACCTGGGTATTGGAGGACTGACCATGCTGTCCAGAACCGCCGACCACCTCTACTGGATGGCCCGCTACACCGAACGGGCCGAAAACCTCGCGCGCATGCTCGACGTCACGCAGCGCATGTCGCTGCTGCACGGCGGCCAGGTCGACGAGGCGGGCTGGACCGCCGCGCTGGCCATCGCCGGCTGCGAGCCCGGTTATCGCAAGACCCACGACAAGGTGACGCCGGGAGGCGTACTGCGCTACCTGACTTTCGACACCGAAAACGCCGCCTCGATCATGCGCTGCCTGAAAGCGGCGCGCGAGAACGCCCATGCCGTGCGCGGCACGCTCACCTCCGAGCTCTGGGAGACCATCAACGACACCTGGATCCGCGTGCGCGAATCGAGCCCGGCGATAGTCGAAGGCAACGGTGCCGGCGAATTCTTCGAGTGGGTGAAGTACCGCTCGCACCTGTCGCGCGGCGTCACCATCGGCACCATGCTGCAGGACGAGGCGCTGTGG
Source organism: Rhodocyclales bacterium (assembly GCA_016235765.1). Classification (GTDB taxonomy): domain Bacteria; phylum Pseudomonadota; class Gammaproteobacteria; order Burkholderiales; family Rhodocyclaceae; genus Fen-999. Next base: position 34,373 of record JACRIZ010000127.1, read on the forward strand.
TTCACCCGCCTGGGCACCTATCTCGAACGCGGCGACAGCACCGCGCGCATCCTCGACGTCAAGTTCCAGGCCCTGCTGCCCGAAGGCAGCAATGCGGGCGACGAGGCCGACAATGCCGGCGACTACTACCAGTGGAGCACACTGCTGCGCTCCGTCTCGGCTTTCGAGATCTACCGCAAGGTGTATCGTGACCGCATCACGCCGCGCCGCGTCGCCGAACTGTTCATCCTGCGCGCCGACATGCCGCGCTCGCTGCACCATTGCCTGGCCGAGGTACACGACCTGCTCGACCGCGTCGCCAACCGCCAGTCGGCGGAGACCGGGAGGCGCGCCGGCCTGCTGCACTCGACGCTGCAATACGGCCGTATCGAAGACATCTTCGCCGGGGGGCTGCACCCCTTCCTGCTCGACTTCCTGGCGCGCGCCGCCGACCTGTCGGAACGCATCGCCAACGACTTCCTCGTCCCCAAGCACTGACAGAACCGAGGCCATCATGCTCCTGCACATCCGCCACGAAACGCACTATCACTACGACAAGCCGGTGCAATACAGCATCCAGGCGTTGCGCCTGACGCCCCGCCTCGAAGCCGGCCTGCGCGTCAAGGAATGGCGGATCTCTTCGCCCGGCCGCCAACGGGCACAGACCGACGCCTACGGCAACGTCAATCACTTCATGACCCTGGAACAGCCGCACGACGAGATCAGCGTGCTCGCCGAGGGCTGGGTGGAGACCGACGACCTGGCCAGCGCCTGGATCGAGGACGAAGGCAAGCTGCCCGTGCTCGCCTACCTGCAGGAAACGCCGCTGACGCGTGCCGACGATGCGCTGCGCAGGCTCGTTGCCGACAGCCTGCCCGGCACGGGCGACTTCGAGCAACGACTGCTGGCGCTGATGACGGCCGTCGAGAGCCGCATCGAATACAGCCCCGGCATGACCGACGTCGAAGACACCGCCAGCGAGGCGCTGCGGCACGGCCACGGCGTCTGCCAGGACCACGCCCACGTAATGCTCGCCTGCTGCCGCGCCGCCGGCATACCGGCACGCTACGTCAGCGGCTACCTCTACACCGGCGACGAAGGCCACGCCGCCAGCCACGCCTGGATCGACG
>JACRIZ010000128.1 GCA_016235765.1 Rhodocyclales bacterium
CGGGATGCCGCGCATGCGCTCCATCACCATCACCGAGGGTGTGCACCAGTCCCAGTAGACCTCGGGCACCTGCAGCAGGGGCGAAGGATTGAAGTTGCGGCGCAGCTGCGAGCAGTTGGCGGCCTCGCGCATCAGGTCCAGCTCGTCGTGCAGGTGCTTGGCGAACTCGCCGACCACCTCGCGCGGCTTGAGCCGCTTGCCGTCCGCCCAGAGGCGCTCGAGCAGGCCGGCCAGGGTGTCGAGCAGGGCGATGTCGTGGTCGATGACCGGCGCGATGCCGGGCCGCAGGATCTTGACCGCGACCTCGCGGCCGTCGGGCAGGGTGGCAAAATGCACCTGCGCCACGGAGGCCGAGGCGATCGGCGCGGCGTCGAAGGTCATGAACACCTCGCGCACCGGCTTGCCGTAGGCGTTCTCCAGTTCGGCCAGCGCCTGCGCCGAGGGGAAGGGCGGCACCTGGTCCTGCAGCTTGGCCAGTTCCTCGGCGAGGTCGTCGGCGAGCAGGTCGCGGCGGGTCGACAGCACCTGGCCGAACTTGACGAAGATCGGCCCCAGCGCTTCCAGCGCCAGGCGCAGCCGCACCGCGCGCGGTCTGGACAGGTCGCGCCAGAAGAACAGCCGGCCGGTCCAGCGGGCGAGCCGGTTGTCCGGGTCGTGGTCGAGGATCAGTTGATCGAGGCCATAGCCGAGGCCGATGCGGAGGATCTTGGCGAGGCGGAATAGACGCAAGATGGCGGCGAGTGAATTCGGAAACGGCCGATTGTGCCCGGTTTCCTTCCCTGCCGGAAGGGTGGGCGCCGGGCCGGCCCGCTATAATGCCTCTTTGCCCCACGAGAATCTCGATGTCATCGGATCCCAAGACCCACCTGGCCGACCTGCTGCGCGCCGCGCTGGCGAGCGTGGCGCCCGGCGCAAGCGCCGACATCCAACTGGAACGGCCGCGCGACCCCACGCACGGCGATTTCGCCAGCAACCTGGCCATGCAACTGGCGCGCGCGCTGAAGGAAAACCCGCGCAAGATCGCCGAGCGCCTGGTGCGCGAATTGCCTGTTTCGCCGCTGGTCGCGGCTGCCGAGGTGGCGGGCGCCGGCTTCATCAACTTCCGCCTGGCCTCGGCGGCCAAGACCGACGTGGTCAAGGCGGTGCTGACCCGCGGCGACGACTACGGCCGCGGCGCGCCCACCGGCCACAAGCTGCAGGTCGAGTTCGTCTCCGCCAACCCGACCGGCCCGCTGCACGTCGGCCACGGCCGCGGTGCCGCCTACGGCGCCAGCCTGGCCTGCCTGCTGGCCTTCGCCGGCAACGAGGTCTGCCGCGAGTACTACGTGAACGATGCCGGCCGGCAAATGGACATCCTGGCAGTGTCGACCTGGCTGCGCTACCTGGAATTGTTCGACGAGTCGGTGCCCTTCCCGCCCAACGCTTACCAGGGCGACTATGTGCGCGAGATGGCGCAGCAGATCCGCGAGGCGCACGCCCATCGCTATGTGCATCCGGCCGCGGCCGTGCTGGCCAGCGTGCCGGCCGCACCGATGCGGCGCGAGGACGGCAGCTATACGCCCGAGGAGAAGGAGCAGTTGGAACTGCACCTCGACGGCCTGATCGCCGCCGCCAAGGACCTGCTGGGCGAGGAATGGGCCTACGTGCACCAGCATGCGCTGACCGAACAACTGGCCGACTGCCGCGAGGACCTCGAAGGCTACGGCGTCCATTTCGACTGCTGGTTCTCGGAGCGCTCGCTCTACGATACCGGCATGGTGGCCAAGGCCGTCGCCGAGCTGGAGAAGCGCGGCCACATCTATGTGCAGAACGGCGCCAAGTGGTTCCGCTCGACCGCCTTCGGCGACGAGAAGGACCGCGTCGTCCAGCGCGACAACGGCTTCTATACCTACTTCGCCTCCGACATCGCCTATCACGCCAACAAGTTCGAGCGCGGCTTCGACCGCGTCATCGACATCTGGGGCGCCGACCACCACGGCTACATCGCCCGGGTCAAGGGAGCCCTGCAGGCGCTCGACCTCGACCCCACTCGGATGGACGTGGCCCTGGTGCAGTTCGTCAGCTTGTTCCGCGATGGCGCCAAGGTCTCGATGTCCACCCGCGCCGGCAGTTTCGTCACCCTGCGCGAACTGCGCGAGGAAGTCGGCAACGATGCCTGCCGCTTCTTCTACCTGCTGCGCAAGCAGGACCAGGCGCTCGATTTCGACCTGACGCTGGCCAAATCGGAATCGAACGACAACCCCGTTTATTACGTGCAGTACGCCCATGCCCGCATCTGTTCGGTGCTCAACCAATGGGGCGGCAAGGAAGCCGAACTGGCCGGTGCCGACCTGGCCCCGCTGATCGGCGAGCGCGAGTTGGGCCTGTGCGGCAAGCTGCAATCTTTCCCGGAAGTGATTGCCGGCGCGGCAGGCGACTTCGCGCCGCATGCGCTGGCTTTCTATCTGCGCGATCTGGCCGGCGAATTCCACAGTTGGTACAACGCCGAGCGGCTGCTGGTCGACGACGAGGCGCAGAAGCGCGCCCGCCTGGCCCTGGCGGTCGCGGTGCGCCAAGCGCTGAAGAACGGCTTGCGAATTCTGGGCGTTTCGGCGCCGGAGGCTATGTGATGAAATTCGAGAACCACCAACGCGGCAACACGCTGCTGGGCGTCGGCATCGGCATCGTCGTCGGGGTGCTGATTTCCTTCCTGGTCGTCTGGATGATGAACAAGACGC
>JACRIZ010000130.1 GCA_016235765.1 Rhodocyclales bacterium
CCCAGGTCACACCCCTTTCAGTCTGGTGCCCACAGCGTCCCGGAACCACCCCTTCCCATCCCGAACAGGACCGTGAAACAGGATTGCGCCGATGATATTGCGGATCACCCGCGAGAAAGTAGGTCAGCGCCAGACTATCCCTTAAGTACAAACGCCCCGCCCCTTCCAGGTCGGGGCGTTTGCTTTTGTGGGCTGGTAGAATCAGCGCCCATGAAAACGACCTTTCTGGATTTTGAGCAGCCGATCGCCGAACTCGAAGGCAAGATCGAGCAACTGCGTTTCGTGCAGGACGATTCCGCGGTGGACATCTCCGAGGAGATCAGCCGCCTCGAGGCCAAGAACCTTACCCTGACCCGGGACATCTACGCGAAGCTGACGCCGTGGCAGATCGCCCAGGTGGCCCGTCATCCGCAGCGTCCCTATACATTCGACTACGTCGAGCACATTTTCACCGACTTCGAGGAACTGCACGGCGACCGGGCCTTTGCCGACGACCATGCCATCGTCGGCGGCATCGCCCGCTTAGCCGGCCAGTCCTGTGTCGTGATGGGCCACCAGAAGGGCCGCGACACCAAGGAAAAGATCCACCGCAACTTCGGCATGCCGCGGCCCGAGGGCTACCGCAAGGCGCTGCGCCTGATGCGCCTCGCCGAGCGATTCGGCATGCCGGTGTTCACCTTCGTCGATACGCCCGGTGCCTATCCCGGCATCGATGCCGAGGAGCGGGGCCAGTCCGAGGCCATCGGCCGCAATCTCTATGAAATGGCGGAACTCAAGGTGCCCATCATCACGACGATCATCGGCGAGGGCGGCTCTGGCGGGGCGCTGGCGATCGCGGTCGCCGACGCCGTGATGATGTTGCAGTATTCGACCTACTCAGTGATCTCCCCCGAGGGCTGTGCGTCGATCCTCTGGAAGAGCGCGGAGAAGGCGGGCGAGGCCGCCGAGATCATGGGCATCACGGCCTCTCGCCTCAAGACCCTGGGCCTGATCGATCGCGTGATCACCGAGCCGACCGGCGGCGCGCACCGTGACCATCGGGCGATGGCGGTTGCGCTCAAGAAGGCCCTCCAGGATCAGTTGAAGCAGCTTGTCTCGCTATCGTCCGCAGAGCTGATCGAGCGTCGCTTCGAGCGCATCATGGCCTATGGCCGCTTCAAGGAAATACCAATTCACTGAGCTGCTCCGTTCCGCCGCCGCGGGCTGTCTCGATCGTCACGTGGCTGCCGGCGCGCGGCCGGTCGTCGGGCTCTCCGGCGGCATCGACTCGGTTGTCCTGCTGCATGTCGCGAAGTCGCTGGGGCGTCCGATCGCGGCGCTGCATGTCCACCACGGCTTGAGTCCGGACGCGAATCGCTGGGCGGACTTCTGCCGGTCGCTGTGCGACTCATGGGCGATTCCACTGCAGGTGGCGCGGGTCGACGTCGAGCGCGGCAGCGCCGACGGGCTCGAGGGCGCGGCACGGCGGGCGCGCCATCAAGTCTATGCCGACGTCGCCGCCGACTGGATCCTGCTCGGCCACCATCGCGGCGACCGGGCCGAAACCATGCTCTTCAATCTCCTGCGCGGCGCGGGTGTGCGCGGCGCCGGGGCGATGCGCGAATGCAGCGGCAGGCTCCTGCGTCCGCTGCTGGACGTTGGCCGCGCCGAGATCGCCGGCTACGCGACGGAACACGAGCTGCGCTGGGTCGACGACCACAGCAACGCCGACACCCGCTATTCGCGGAACTTCCTGCGCCACGGCATCCTGCCCGCCATTCAGCCCCGTTTCCCCGCCGTCGAGCAAAGGCTGGCGAGCGCCGCGGCACGTTTTGCCGAGGCGGCGGACCTGCTCGACGACCTGGCACGGCTGGACCTGGGCCAGCGCGCCCCCTCATTCCCGATCGACATCGAGTGCCTGGCGGCCCTCCCGGAGCCGCGCGCCCGCAATGTGCTGCGTTATCTTCTCAGCAGGCACGGTGTCGGCATCCCCAGCGAGGAGCGCCTGGCCGAAGCGCTGCGCCAATGCCTGGCCGCCGCGCCGGACCGGCACCCGGCGCTGGCCTTCGGCCGCCACGTGATGCGCCGCAAGGCCGGCCGGATTCTCCTCGATCCGGCCTGAAACCCTAGTCCTGCTGGCCGCCGGCCAGCAATTGCGCGAGTTCCACCGCCGACTTGACGTCCATCTTCTCGAAGATGCGCGAGCGATGGACTTCGACGGTACGCATGGCGATGTTCAACTCGGCGGCAATGACCTTGTTGTACTGGCCGGCCAGCACCCTGTCCATCACTTCCCGCTCCCGGGTGGTCAGGCTGCGCAGCCGCACCTCTATGGATTGCGTCGAAGCGGCATGCTTGCGCTGCTCGTAGTCGAGCGCCAGCGCTGCGATGATGCGGTCGACGAGGTCGTTGTCGTTGCACGGCTTCTCGATGAAATCGAAGGCGCCCTTCTTCAGCGACTGTACGGCCAGCGGCACGTCGCCGTGCCCGGTGAGGAAGATTGCCGGCATCGTGCAGCCGAGCGCCAGCAGGCGGTCGAAGAGTTCCAGGCCGCTCATGTCCGCCATGCGGATGTCGAGCACCAGACAGCCGCGCATGTCCGGCAGATAGTCGGCCAGGAAGGCTTCGGCGGATGCCCAGGACTGGGAGGTGAGGCCGCGCGAGCGCAACAGCCACGCCAGCGCGTCGCGGATGGCGTCGTCGTCATCGACGATGTGGGCGATGCCTGATTTCATCTGCGTCTGGTCGGCAGCAGGACATGGACGATGCTACCACCCTCAGGGTTGGGATCGATCCAGAGCCGCCCCTTGTGGCCTTCGACCACCGAGCGGCAGATGTTGAGTCCCATGCCCATGCCCTCGGCCTTGGTCGTGAAGAATGGTTCGAACAGGCGTTCGGCGACATCGGCGGGAATGCCGTGGCCACGGTCGGCGATGCGCAAGTGCACCTGGTCGGCATCGTGCTCGGCGGCGACGGTCAGGCTGCGTCGTTCGGGCGCGACGTCGCGCATGGCATCGATGCCGTTGCGGATCAGGTTCAGCACCACTTGCCCGAGCAGGATGCGGTCGCCCTGGACGGGCGGCAAGGCTGCGCCAAGCTCAAGCTGGATGCGCATGCCCTGGCGCCGCGCATCGGGCTCCACCAGGCCGATGACCTCGTCGATCAGCCCGGCGAGATCGCAGGGTTCCGACTTCGGCTCGGCGCGGCGCACGAATTCGTAGATGCGGCGGATGATGCGCCCGGCGCGCTGGGCCTGTTCGGTGCTCTTGGCCAACGCTGCCTCGACGTCGGCCAGGTTGGCCTTGCCCGAGTTCAGCATGTTGAGACAACCGGCGTTGTAGCCGGCGATGGCGGCCAGCGGCTGGTTCAGTTCATGCGCCAGGCTGGAGGCCATCTCGCCCATGGCGATCAGGCGCTGTGTGGCCTGCAGGCGCTCCGCCTGCTGGCGGGCCAGCTCCGCGGCGCGCCGCTGGTCCGAGATGTCGATGACCGAACTCATCCAGCCGGTCTGCCGGCCGCTGGCGTCGATCAGCGGCGCCTCATGGATCAGCACCGGAAATACCTCGCCATTGCTGCGCTTGAACGAAACCTCGAAGCCGCGCTCCGGGCCTTCGCCGGCGAGGATGCGGTCGTGCAGCGCCTGGGTCGCCTCGATCTGCTCTTCGACCCAATAGGGCATGGGCGGCTTGCGGCCGATCAGTTCCTCGGCGGTCCAGCCGACCATGGCACAGAAGGCCGGGTTGACGTAGGTGATGCGTCCTTCGAGGTCGCGGGCGCGCAGACCCGTCTGCACCGAGTCTTCCATGGCCTTGCGGAAGGCATGCTCGTCGCGCAGCGCCTGTTCCGCCGCGAGTCGCCGCTGGGTATGCCGGCGCAATGCCCACATGCTCCAGAGCACCGCGACGGCGAGAACCACCAGCGCCGCCGAAAGCAGGCGCCCGGCCAGCGGTGGCGGCGACCGGTAGGGAAAGGCTTCCAGGGCAAGACCGCGGCCGGGGGGATCGAAGGCGAGCTGGTAGCTGCCGTCGCCGGCCGGGGCTTCGACTTTCGAGCGTGCCGCGAAGACCTTGCCGCCGGCGTCCACGACCACGATGCGGTAGCGTTCGGCCAGCCACCAGGGAACGGATTCGTCGAGCACGCGCGTCAGGGAATAGCTGCCGACCACGACGCCTGCCGCCTGACCGCCGGAAAAGACCGGCACATGGACGTCGAACTGCCAGTGCTCGCGACCGGCGTCGTAGGGGCTGCCATAGACCGGCTTGCCGATCGTCAGGGCGAGACGCGCTGCCTCCCGGTCCGGCTCCGGGACCGCGCCGCCGGAGCTTCCGGACAGGATCGCGCCAGCCGGGTCGAGCCAGACCACGCGCGTCAGGCCGGTCTGGTTGCTGGTCAGCGTGCGCGCATGGGATTCGAAGGCGGCGGGGTCGCGAGCCTGGCGCGGCCCGATCTGGCCGAGCAGTTCCGCGTTGTGACCCAGGACGAAGCGCAGGTTCTGCTCCAGCCACAGCATGTCGCTGATCAGCGTGGCGCGCTGCTCCTCATTGTCGGCACGATCGGAAAGCCAGAGCAGGGCTGCGACGGCGGCGATGAACAGCACGAAGGAAAGCCGCGGCAGCAGCCACAGCCAGCGCGCAGCGTGGCTGTCGGGTACCTTCCGGCGAGAAAGCGACATTCCGGTCATGGCGGCGATGATACGGGGCGCTTGCGGATATCCACAATAGCCCTGGAATGGTGGGATGCTGAAAATCGCCGGATGCCATTCATGGCAAAACAGGAGGAGACCTAAATGAATATCCGTAAACTCATCGTCGGCATTGCCGTCGCCGCGTTCTCGCTGACTGCGTTTGCCCAGCAGCCGATCGTGATCAAGTTCAGCCACGTCGTCGCCAACGACACCCCGAAGGGTCACGCGGCCGAGTATTTCAAGAAGAAGGCCGAGGAACTGACCGGCGGCAAGGTCAAGGTCGAGGTGTATGCCAACAGCACGCTCTACAAGGACAAGGAAGAGATGGAGGCGCTGCAACTGGGCGCCGTGCAGATGCTGGCGCCCTCGCTGGCAAAGTTCGGCCCGCTCGGCGTCAAGGAGTTCGAAGTCTTCGACCTGCCCTACATCTTCGACAACTACGACGAATTGCACAAGATCACGCAGGGACCCGCCGGCCGGGCATTGCTCGACAAGCTGGAAGCCAAGGGTGTCAAGGGCCTGGCCTACTGGGACAACGGCTTCAAGTCGTTCTCGGCCAACAAGCCGCTGCGCAATCCCGAGGACTTCAAGGGTTTGAAGATGCGCATCCAGTCCTCCAAGGTGCTGGAGTCGCAGATGCGCGCGCTGGGCAGCCTGCCGCAGGTGATGGCGTTCTCCGAGGTCTACCAGGCATTGCAGACCGGCGTGGTCGATGGCACCGAGAACCCGATCTCCAACCTCTACACCCAGAAGATGCATGAGGTGCAGAAGCACCTGACCCTGAGCGAACACGGCTATCTGGGCTATGCAGTGATTACCAACAAGAAGTTCTGGGACGGCTTGCCCGCCGACATTCGCGCCAAGCTTGAAGAGGCGATGAAGCAGGCCACCACGTATGCAAACCAAATCGCCAAGGCCGAGAACGACAAGGCCCTGGATGCCGTGAAGGCCGCGGGCAAGACGCAGGTCTACACCCCGACCGCGCAGGAGCGCATGGCCCTCAAGAAGGCGCTGATCAAGACCCATACCGACATGGAGTCCCGCATCGGCAAGGACCTGATCCAGTCCATCTACAAGGAAACCGGTTTCGATCCCGCCAAGCTGTAGAAGTCAGCCGCGGCGGCACGCCACCTGAGGGTGGCGTGCCTGCCTTTCCTTTCCGTGCGGGAGTCATGCGGATGAAGATCCTCGATCATCTTGAGGAATGGTTGATCACCTTCCTCATGGGCGCTGCGACGCTCATCGTTTTTGTGGCGGTGATGCACCGCTATGCTTCCGGCTATTCGATTCCCGGACTCCAGGACTGGCTGCTCAGCCTGAACTTCGGCTGGACGCAGGAGCTTTGCATCATCATGTTCGTCTGGATGGCCAAGTTCGGCGCCGCCTACGGCGTGCGCACCGGCATCCACGTCGGCGTCGATGTACTGATCAACCGGCTCGAAGGCCACATGCGCGGCAAGTTCATCGTGTTCGGCCTGCTGGCCGGCGCGACGTTCACCGGCATCGTCGGTACCCTGGGTGCGCGCTTCGTCTGGGAAAACGGCATGCACTATGCCGCCTTCACTGCGCTGGGCTTTGATGTCGGCGACGTGCCGGAAGGACCGACCACGCCCGACCTCGAATGGCCGACCTGGATTGTCTATTCCGCCGTGCCGCTCGGCTCTTACCTGATGTGCTTCCGCTTTCTGCAGGTCACCTGGAGTTTCCTCAGGACCGGCGAATTGCCGCATCATGACCATGGCCACGTCGACGGCCTCGAAGAAGAAGCGCCGCCGAAGCCCGGCGAGGAGGACGTCATCTACAGTATGGACGACAACCTGCATCCCCAGGACCTTCGCGACGGCGCCGATCGCCGCGAGGATTCGTCCAGCGCGGCAACTCCGGAGGCCGAGCGGCGTAGCGGCATCGAACGACGCAAGGATGGGAGCGACCAGCAATGAACACCGCGATCATCTTCGGCCTGCTGGTGGCGCTCATGCTCACGGGCATGCCCATCTCCATTTCGCTGGGCCTGACGGTCCTTTCCTTCCTGTTCTTCCTGACCCAGGTGCCGATCGAGTCGGTGGCGCTGAAGTTGTTCACCGGCATCGAGAAGTTCGAGATCATGGCGATCCCGTTCTTCATCCTGGCCGGCAACTTTCTGACACATGGCGGCGTCGCCCGGCGGATGATCAAGTTCGCCACGTCCATGGTCGGCCACTGGTACGGAGGTTTGGGCCTGGGCGGCGTGGTGGCCTGCGCGCTGTTCGCCGCGGTCTCGGGTTCCAGCCCGGCGACCGTGGTCGCGATCGGCTCGATCCTGATGCCGGCCATGGTCAAGGCCGGCTTCCCGAAGCGCTTCGGCGCCGGCATCATCACGACGTCCGGCGCCTTGGGCATCCTGATCCCGCCGTCCATCGTCATGGTCATGTACTCGGTGTCGACCAATACCTCGGTCGGCGCGCTGTTCATGGCCGGTGTCATCCCGGGCCTGCTGCTCGCCTTCATGCTCGGCATGACGACCTGGTATCGCGCCAGGAAGTTCAACTACCCGCGCCAGCCGAAGGCCAGTTGGCCGGAGCGGTGGGATACCTTCAGGAAGGCGATCTGGGGCCTGCTGCTGATCATCGTCGTCATGGGCGGCATCTATTCCGGGATCTTCACGCCGACCGAAGCGGCGGCGATGAGTGCCGTCTACGCCTTCTTCGTCGCGGTGTTCGTGTATAAGGACATGGGCCTGAAGGACGTGCCCAAGGTGCTGCTGTCGTCGGCGAACATGAGCGCGATGCTGCTCTACATCATCACCAACGCGGTGCTGTTCTCCTTCCTGATGACCCACGAGAACATCCCGCAGGAGATGGCCGACTGGATGATCGGCACCGGCGTCGGCGTGATCGGCTTCCTGCTGATCGCCAACGTGCTGCTGCTGCTGGCCGGCAACTTCATGGAACCCTCGTCCATCGTGTTGATTCTCGCGCCGATCCTGTTCCCGATCGCCGTCAAGCTGGGCATCGATCCGGTGCATTTCGGCATCCTGATGGTGGTGAACATGGAGGTCGGCATGTGCCACCCGCCGGTCGGCCTGAATCTCTACGTTTCCAGCGGCATCACCAAGATGGGCATCACCGAACTGACCATCGCCGTCTGGCCATGGCTGCTGACCATGCTGGTGTTCCTGATCGTGGTGACCTACTGGCCGACCTTGTCGCTCTGGCTGCCGCGGCACCTGGGCATGATTTCCTGACCCGGAACGGCAGTTCCCGCTTGGAAAGCCCGGCCTCGAGCCGGGCTTTCTTTTGGGCCCGATATCCGGGTTGGCGGGGGAAATCTACGATAAAATATCAAGTTATCGATTTCACTCAACTTTTTGCTGGAGATTCAGATGGCTGTCGAACGTACCCTGTCGATCATCAAACCCGATGCCGTGGCCAAGAACGTGATCGGCAAGATCTATTCCCGCTTCGAGACCAACGGCCTCAAGATCATCGCCTCGCGCATGGCCTGGCTGTCCGAGCGCGAAGCCGGCGGCTTCTACGCCGTCCACAAGGAGCGTCCCTTCTTCAAGGATCTGGTCAAGTTCATGACCTCCGGTCCCGTCATGATCCAAGTGCTGGAAGGCGAGAACGCCATCGCCAAGAACCGCGAATTGATGGGCGCCACCGACCCGAAGAAGGCCGACCAGGGCACCATCCGCGCCGACTTCGCCGAGAGCATCGATGCCAACGCCGTGCACGGTTCCGATGCCGCCGAGACCGCCAAGGTCGAAGTGGCCTACTTCTTCCCGGAACTGAACGTTTTCCCCGGCCGCTGAACAAAGGTTCGATGACGGTCAATCTGCTCGATTTCGACGCTGAAGGACTCGCGGCCTGGTTCGCCGGGCATGGCGAGAAACCCTTCCGCGCCCGCCAGGTGCTGCGCTGGATGCACCGCTTCGGCGAGGACGATTTCGGGCGGATGACCGACGTCGCCAAGTCGCTGCGCGCGACGCTGGCGGCCGAGGCCGAGATACGCGGGCCCGCGCCGGTCCGCGATACGACTGCCGACGATGGCACTCGCAAGTGGCTGCTGGACGTAGGTGCCGACAACGCCATCGAAACGGTCTTCATTCCGGAAGCCAACCGCGGCACGCTGTGCGTGTCGACCCAGGTCGGCTGTGCCCTCGAATGCGCCTTCTGTTCGACCGGCAAGCAGGGCTTCAACCGCAACCTGACCACGGCCGAGATCATCGGCCAGCTCTGGCACGCCAACCGCATGCTCGGCGCCGTCAAGGAGCCCGGCGTGGGCGATTCCGGCGAACGCGTGATCAGCAACGTCGTGCTGATGGGCATGGGCGAGCCGCTGGCCAATTTCGACCACGTGGTCGCCGCGCTCAAGCTGATGCTCGACGACAATGCCTACGGCTTGTCGCGGCGCCGCGTCACCGTATCGACCTCGGGCATCGTGCCGGCCATGGATCGATTGCGCGAAACGGTGCCGGTGGCCCTGGCCGTATCGCTGCACGCGCCCGACGACAAGCTGCGCGACCGCCTGGTGCCGATCAACAGGAAGTATCCGCTCAAGGACTTGATGGCGGCGTGCCGACGCTACCTGGAAAGTGCGCCGCGCGACTTCATCACCTTCGAATACGTGCTGCTCGACGGCATCAACGACGGCGATGCCCACGCCCGGGCCCTGCTGGCGCTGGTCAAGGACGTGCCGAGCAAGTTCAACCTGATTCCGTTCAACCCGTTCCCCGACTCCGGTTTCCATCGCTCGCCGCCCGACCGCGTGCGGCGCTTCCAGGAAATCCTGATGGCGGCGGGCGTGGTCGCCACCGTGCGCAAGACGCGCGGCGACGACATCGACGCGGCCTGCGGCCAGTTGGCCGGCCAGGTGAAGGACAAGTCCAGGCGAGGCGCATCGTCACGGCTGACTTTTGCGCCCAGGCGCACATCGGAGGTGTCATGGTAAGGCGCGGGTGGTGGGCGGTCGTCGTGCCGCTGGTTCTGTCGGCCTGCGGCGGCATGCCGCTCGACAGCGACAGGTCCGTGCAGACGCCGGTATCGCAGCAGGCTGCGGTCGGCGACGCGCAGCGCGCCGCCAAGGCGCATACCGACCTGGGCATGGTCTACTTGCGGGAAGGACAGTTGAACGTCGCGCTCGACGAGGCGCGCAAGGCGATCGAGGCCGATTCCTCATACCCGCTCGGCTACAACCTGTACGGGCTGGTGCAGATGTATCTCGAGGACAACCGCGCCGCCGAGGAGAGCCTGGGCCGGGCACTGCAATTGGCGCCCGCCGATCCCGAGATCAACAACAACTACGGCTGGTTCCTCTGCCAGTCCGGTCGCCAGAAGCAGTCGATCGAGTACTTCGTGGCGGCCAGCAAGAACACGCTCTACGTAGCCCCGACCAAGCCCTTGACCAACGCCGCCATCTGTTCCATTGGCGCGGGCGACGACAAGGGTGCTGAAGAGTTCCTGACGAAGGCCTTGCGTGCCGATCCCCAGAACGGCGACGCGCACTTTCTGCTGGCCGAACTCTATTATCGAACCGGGCGCCTGATCGATGCCCGCCTGCGACTGGCCGACGTACATCGATTGACCGCGCCGACTGCGCAGTCCGTTTGGCTCGGCCTGCGCGTCGAGCGCAAACTCGGCGATCGTGAGGCCGAGGCGCGCTATGGCAAGCAATTGCGGCGCGAGTTTCAGGACAGCCGCGAGTTCCAACTGCTGAAACAGGGTATCTATCAGTGAGCGAGATCGACAATTTCGAAGCCGTGCCGGCCGTCGAGCACGAAGCGACCGAAGTCGGACCCAGCCTGGGCGAACGGCTGCGCGAGGCACGCCTGGCCCGCGGCATGAGCGTCGACGACGTGGTGCATGCCCTGAAATTCAGCGCCCGGCAGATCGAGGCGATCGAGGCCGACCGCATGGACATCGTGCCGGGCAGCGTCTTCCTGCGCGGCCTGGTGCGCAGCTATGCGCGGCTGCTGAAGATCGATCCGGAGCCGCTGCTCGACCTGATCGAGGCGCAAGCCCCGGTCCAGGAACCCGATATCCGGGCGCCCGAGAACATGGGCAACGCGACGCCCAGGGGGGGTATCCATCAGATTCCGCCTCTGGTGGCGCTGTCGGTGTTGCTGCTGATCGTTGCCGGAGCAATGATCGGCTGGCACTTCATGGGCGGCGGCAGCATGGCGAAATTCCGCAGCGCGGTGGATAGCGCACGGACCGCCGTCGAAGACTTGAAGCCGCTCGATGCGGCCAAGCCGGATCGCCAGCCGGCCACCCCCGCGGTCGGCGCAGCGGTCCTGGCGCCGCAAGCCGAGGTGGTGGCGGCACCGGCCGTCGAGGCTCCGGTCGCCGCGCCTGTCCAGGCGCCGCCGGACGTTGCGGCGCCGCCGGCCGCTCCCGCCGCGGCGGCGGTGGCGGCAGGCGACGGCCGGCGCTTGTCCTTCCATTTCCAGGGCGAGTCGTGGATCGAGGTCAAGGATGCCAGCGGCCTGGTGATTCTGACCGGCATCTACCACGCCGGCACCCAATCGGTCGTCGGGCGGGCGCCCTTCGAGGTGGTGATCGGCAGCGCGAGCGTCGTGACGTTGCGCGACGATGGGCGTTCGGTCGACCTGAGGCCGTACACCCGCTCGGAAGTCGCTCGCCTCACCCTCCAGTGATGTCTTCGGTGCCTGCCGCTTCCGCTGGCCGCTCGCCGCGGCGAAATACCCGTCGCGTCATGGTCGGTCGCGTCGCCATTGGCGGCGGCGCGCCCGTCGTGGTGCAGTCGATGACCAACACCGATACCGTCGACGCCTTCGGTACCGCGCTGCAGGTCGCCGAACTGGCGCGTGCCGGATCCGAAATCGTCCGCCTCACCGTCAACACCCGGGAAGCCGCCGCGGCGGTGCCCGAAATCCGGGAGCGCCTCTCGGCCATGGGCCTCGACGTGCCCCTGGTCGGCGATTTCCATTTCAACGGCCACAAGCTGCTCGCCGAGGTGCCGGCCTGTGCCGAGGCGCTGGCCAAGCTGCGCATCAATCCGGGCAACGTCGGCAAGGGCGCGCGCCGCGACGAGCAGTTCGCGCAGTTGATCGAGATCGCCGCCCGCTACCGCAAGCCGGTGCGCATCGGCGTCAACTGGGGCAGCCTCGACCCGCAACTGCTCGCCCGGGTCATGGACGACAACCACAAGCGCGCCGAGCCGCTCGATGCGACCGGCATCATGCGCGAGGCGATGGTCGCCTCGGCGCTGGAGTCCGCCGCCCGGGCAGAGGAGCTCGGCCTGCCGGGCGAGATGATCGTGCTCTCCTGCAAGGTGTCCGGCGTGCAGGACCTGATCGCCATCTACCGCGACCTCGCGGCGCGCAGCGACTACCCGCTGCACCTGGGCCTGACCGAGGCGGGCATGGGCAGCAAGGGCATCGTCGCCTCGACCGCCGCGCTGGCGGTATTGCTGCAGGAAGGCATCGGCGACACCATCCGCGTTTCGCTGACGCCGGAGCCCGGCGGCCAGCGCACGCGCGAAGTGGTGGTGGCGCAGGAGATACTCCAGACCTTGGGTCTGCGTTCCTTCGTGCCCATGGTGGCAGCCTGTCCGGGCTGCGGCCGTACCACCAGCACGGTGTTCCAGGAACTGGCGCAGGACGTGCAGGACTACGTCCGGCAGCGCATGCCCGAGTGGCAGTTGGCGCGCGTCGGCGTCGAGGAGATGACGCTGGCCGTCATGGGCTGCGTGGTCAATGGCCCCGGCGAGAGCAAGCATGCCAGCATCGGCATCTCCTTGCCGGGTACCGGCGAGGAACCCGTGGCGCCGGTCTATGTCGACGGCGAGCGCGTGACGACGCTGCGCGGCGAAGGCATTGCTGCCGAATTCAAACAAATCATCGAGGATTACGTGGCGCGCAATTACGCGTCGCGAAGCTAGGAAATGGCCCAGACATTGCAGGCGATCCGCGGGATGAACGACATCCTGCCCGACGAAGCGGAACTGTGGGAGCAGTTCGAGGAACTGGTGCGCGATTGGCTGCGCGGTTACGGCTACCGGCCGATACGCATGCCGCTGGTCGAGCCGACCTCGCTGTTCGCACGCGCCATCGGCGAAGTCACCGACATCGTCGAGAAGGAGATGTACTCGTTCCAGGACAGCCTGAACGGCGAACAACTGACGCTGCGCCCGGAAGGCACGGCATCCTGCGTGCGCGCCGTGCTGCAGAGCAATCTCCTTTACGACAGCCCGCGCAAGCTCTGGTACATGGGGCCGATGTTCCGCCACGAGCGGCCGCAGAAGGGGCGCTATCGGCAGTTCCACCAGGTCGGCGTCGAGGCGCTCGGCTACACCGGGCCGGACGTGGACGCCGAGCAGATCCTGATGTGCGGTCGCCTCTGGGATGACCTCGGGCTGACCGGCATCGAGCTCGAGATCAATTCGCTGGGCCAGCCCGACGAGCGCGCCCGCCATCGCACCGACCTGATCGCCTATCTGGACAAGCACCGCGACCAGCTCGATGCCGACGGCCAGCGCCGCCTGCACACCAATCCGCTGCGCATCCTCGACACCAAGAATCCGGCCATGCAGCCGCTGGTCGAGGCGGCGCCGAAGCTGATCGACTATCTCGGCGAAGGCTCGCTCAAACACTTCGAGGGCGTGCAGGCGCTGCTCAAGGATGCCGGCCGGCCCTATCGCATCAATCCGCGCCTGGTGCGCGGCCTCGACTATTACAATCTGACCGTGTTCGAGTGGGTCACCGACCAACTTGGCGCGCAGGGCACCGTCTGCGCCGGCGGCCGCTACGACGGACTGGTCGAGCAACTGGGCGGCAAGCCGGCGCCGGCTTGCGGGTTCGCGATGGGCATCGAGCGCCTGCTGGCGCTGTGGGCCGACCAGGGCAACAGCGTCGACCGGCCGGTGCCCGATGTCTATGTCGTGCATCAGGGCGAGGCTGCAGGGCGCCATGCCTTCAAGGTGGCCGAGCATCTGCGCGATGTCGGTTTCGCCGTGCAATTGCACTGCGGCGGCGGCAGCTTCAAGTCGCAGATGAAGCGCGCCGACGCCTCGGGTGCCGCGGTGGCGGCGATCATCGGCGACGACGAGGCGCAGGCCAACGAAGTGAGCGTGAAGCCCTTGCGCGAGGCCGGCGAACAGTGCCGCGTCGGCTTCGACGAGCTCGCCGAAACGGTCGGCGAGCAGATTCTTGGACCGGAATGTGAATAGCTGAACAGGGAAACGAGCGATGGCTACCTATGACTTGGAAGAGCAGGAACAGATCGACGAGCTGAAGACGTGGTGGAAGATGCACGGCAATCTCGTTACCGCCGCCGTCGTCGTCGCCGCAGTGGCCGTGGCCGGCTGGCTGGGCTGGAACCGGTGGCAGAGCAACCAGGCGGCGCAAGCCTCGGTGCTCTACGGCGGCGTGCAGGTGGCGATGGTGCAGCAGGACGCCAAGCGAGCCCGCGAGCTGACCGGCGAATTGATCGACAAGTACGCCGGCACCTCCTACGCCGGGCTGGCCGCCCTGCTGTCGGCCAAGGCGCAGGCGGACGGTGGCGATGCCAAGTCGGCGCAGGCGCAACTGGCCTGGGCGGTCGACAATGCCAAGGACGAGGGCGTGCGCGATCTGGCTCGCCTGCGGCTGGCGGCGCTGCTGCTCGACGACAAGGCCTACGACGAGGCCATGAAGCGCCTGGCGGTGGAGCCGGCGCCTTCGTTTGCGCCACGCTTCAATGAACTGCGCGGCGACGTGCTGGCCGCGCAGGGCAAGACGGCGGAGGCGCGCACGGCCTACGAAGCGGCGCTGGCGAAAGTGGACGCCTTCCTCAAGGATGGCGGCAGCGAGGCGCGAGTCCGCGCGGCCTACCGCGACGTCCTGCAGGTCAAGCTGGATGCGCTGGGAGGCGGCAAGTGAGGACGGTCGTACTCCGGCTGGTCCTGCTCGGCACCGCAGCCCTGCTGTCGGGCTGTTCGCTCTTCTCCGGCGACTCGAAGCTCAAGGCGGCGGAACTGACGCAGTTCGCGCCCAGCGCGGAGTTCGCGGAGCTTTGGCACGGGTCGGTCGGCAAGGCCGGCGATTTCGTGTTCACGCCGGCCGTGGTCGACAACAGCGTGTTTGCCGCCAGCCGCGACGGCAGCATCGTTCGCTTCGACAACGGCCGTGAAATCTGGCGTGTCTCGATCGACGAAAAGCTCTCCGGCGGCATCGGTTCGGATGGGCAACTGGTTGCGGTCGGCACGCCCAAGGGTGAGGTGCTGAGCTTCGATGCCGAGACCGGCAAGCCCCTGTGGAAGTCCCGTGTCAGTTCGGAAGTGCTGGCGGCGCCCGCGGTTGGCGAGGGTTTGGTGGTGGTTCGTTCCGGCGATGCGCGCGTCGCCGGGCTCGATGCCAAGGATGGCAAGCGGCGCTGGGTGTTCCAGCGCGCCACGCCGACGCTCAGCCTGCGTTCCAACGTCGGCGTGCTGCTCGGCCAAAAGGTGGTGGTGGCCGGCCTTCCCGGCGGCAAGCTGGTTGCGATCAACAACCAGTCGGGCGCTCCGATCTGGGAAGTGGCGGTGGCGCTGCCCAAAGGCGCGACCGAACTCGAGCGGGTGGCCGACCTGACCAGTTCCCCCGTGGTCCAGGGCCGCGAAATCTGCGCAGCCGCGTTCCAGGGACGCGTCGCCTGCTTCGACATCGCGACCGGCAACCTCATCTGGAGCCGCGAAATCTCCAGCAGCGCCGGCATCGACATGGATGACAAGCGCGTCTATGTCAGCGACGACAAGGGTACGCTGCACGCGTTCGCGCGCGACTCCGGCGCCAGCGTCTGGAAACAGGACAAGCTGTTCATGCGCGTCCTGACCCGGCCGCTGGTCTTGGGCAAGCGTGTCGCGGTGGCTGACTTTGAAGGCGTCGTGCACCTGCTCGACGGCGAAACCGGCACTTTCGTTGCCCGCGCCAAGACCGATGGCAGTGCCGTTCGTGCCGAACCCCAGCGGCAAGGCGAAGGCATCGTGGTGCAGACACGCGACGGCGGCGTATTCGCGCTGCAGCCGCGCTGAACCGTGAAACCGACCCTCGTCCTGGTGGGCCGACCCAACGTCGGCAAGAGCACGCTCTTCAACCGCCTGACCAAGACGCGCGATGCGCTGGTCGCCGACATGCCGGGCCTGACGCGCGACCGCCACTATGGCCACGGGCGGATGGGCGGCAAGCCCTTCCTGGTGGTCGACACGGGCGGTTTCGAGCCGCAGGCCAAGACCGGCATCGTCCATGAAATGGCGCGCCAGGCCGAAGCGGCGATCGCCGAGGCCGACGTGGTCGTCTTCCTGGTCGACGGCCGCACCGGCCTGGCGCCGCAGGACAAGGTGATCGCCGAACTGCTGCGCCGCCGCGGCCGGCCGGTACACCTGGCGGTCAACAAGGCCGAGGGCATGAACCGCGCCATCGTCGCCGCCGAGTTCCATGAACTCGGGCTGGGCGAACCGGTGGCGATTTCCGGCGCCCACGGCGAGGGCGTGCGCGAACTGCTCGAAATCGCCCTGACACCGTTCCCGGACGAGCGAGACACGGATGAGCAGCACGGCCCGCGGGTGGCCATCGTCGGCCGCCCCAATGTCGGCAAGAGCACGCTGATCAATTCGCTGCTCGGCGAAGAGCGCATGATCGCCTTCGACATGCCGGGCACCACGCGCGACGCCATCGAGGTGCCTTTCGAGCGCGCCGGCCGCAACTACACCCTGATCGATACCGCCGGCCTGCGGCGCAAGGGCCGTGTCTTCGAGGCGGTCGAGAAGTTTTCGGTCATCAAGACGCTGCAGGCCATCGAGGAAGCCAACGTCGTGGTCCTGATGGTCGACGCCAGCCAGGACATTTCCGACCAGGATGCCCACATTGCCGGTTTCTGCATCGAGGCCGGCCGCGCTTTGGTGCTGGCGGTCAATAAGTGGGATGCGGTCGACAGCTATCGCCGCGAGATCATCAAGCAGGATATCGCCCGCAAGTTGAATTTCCTGGGCTTTGCCAAGGTGCATTACATTTCGGCCAAGGAAGGGCAGGGCATCGCCGGCGTGCTCGGCTCGGTGGACAAGGCCTACGCGGCGGCCATGGTCAAGCTGGCCACGCCCAAGATCACCCGGGTGCTGCAGGCGGCGATCCAGAAGCAGCAGCCGCCGCGCCGCAACAATATGCGGCCCAAGCTGCGCTATGCGCACCAGGGCGGCTCCAATCCGCCGATCATCGTCATCCACGGCACCTCGCTCGACGTCATTCCGGAAGCCTATACGCGCTACCTGGAAAAGACCTTCATGGAAGCGTTCCGGTTGCAGGGCACGCCGCTGCGCATCCAGTACAAGACGGCGCATAACCCGTTTGCCAAGCAGGACTGACCGGCTGGCAAGCCAGACGAAAATCGATTACATTAGTCGTCCGAAATAACTAGAGCCGAGGGGCCAGTATGAGCAACAAAGGGCAGATGCTACAAGACCCGTTCCTGAACGCGCTGCGGCGCGAGCACGTGCCGGTGTCGATCTATCTCGTCAACGGCATCAAGCTGCAAGGTCAGGTGGAGTCCTTCGATCAATACGTGGTGCTGCTGAAGAACACCGTCACCCAGATGGTGTACAAGCACGCGATTTCCACCGTCGTTCCCGCCCGGCCCGTCAATATCGCCCAGGAAAACGGCGGCGAGTGATGCCCGGTCATCCGGAGCGGGCCCGTGTTTGAGCGGCCCGCCACCGGCGAAAAAGCCATTCTCGTTCAGTTGGATCTCGGCGAAGGCGACTTTGCCGAGCGGCTGGAGGAATTCCGCCTGCTGGTGACCAGCGCCGGTGCGCAGCCGCTGGCTGTTGTCTCGGGCCGTCGCCAGCGGCCCGATCCGGCCACCTTTGCCGGCAAGGGCAAGGTGGGCGAGATCGGCGATGCCGCCCGGCTGCACGACGCAGACCTGATCGTCTTCAACCACGAACTGGCCCCGGGCCAGCAGCGCAACCTCGAACGCGAACTCGGCATGCGCGTCGTCGACCGCAGCAGCCTGATCCTCGACATCTTTGCGCTGCGTGCCAAGAGCCACGAAGGCAAGTTGCAGGTCGAACTGGCGCAACTGCAACACCTGGCCACGCGTCTGGTGCGCGGCTGGACCCACCTCGAGCGGCAGAAGGGCGGCATCGGCTTGCGCGGTCCCGGCGAGAAACAGTTGGAAACCGACCGTCGCCTGCTCGGCAAGCGGGTTGCGCTCCTGAAGGAGCGCCTCAAACTGCTCGGGCGGCAGCGGCAGGTACGGCGGCGCGCCCGCACGCGCGGCGAAGTGCTGGCCGTCTCGCTGGTCGGCTACACCAATGCCGGCAAGAGCACCCTCTTCAATGCCTTGACCAAGGCCGGCAGCTACGCGGCCGACCAGTTGTTCGCGACCCTCGATACCACCTCGCGGCGGCTGTTCATCGAAGGCGCCGGGCAGATCGTGATCTCCGACACCGTCGGCTTCATCCGCGACCTGCCGCACGCCCTGGTGGCGGCCTTCCATGCCACGCTCGAAGAGACCGCGCAGGCCGATCTGCTCCTGCACGTGGTCGACTCCGCCAGCCCGGATCGCGACCAGCAGATGGCCGCGGTCGGCGCGGTGCTGGAGGAGATCGGCGCCAGTCCGGTGCCGCAGGTGGTGGTGTGGAACAAGATCGACGCCACCGGCGTCGAGCCGGGCGTCGAGCGGGACGAGTATGGTAATATCGCGCGCGTCCGGGTAAGTGCCCGCACGGGCGCCGGCTTGGCTCTGTTGCGTGATGCGCTGGCCGATGTGGCGCGCAGCCATGCCCGCCAGGCGGAACCGGCAGACGCCTGAATTCAAGAATCGACAACCGATATTTTCCCGACCCGACAAACGACATGTTCGCAGGCATCCTGATGGCCCTGAATGACCACGGTTGGGGCAACAAGCCCAACGGCGGCAACAAGGGTGGTAACCAAGGCCCTCCAGATCTGGAGGAGTTGTGGCGTGACTTCAATCGTCGCCTGTCCGGCCTGTTTGGACGCAAGGGCGGCGGCGACGGGGACGGCGGCGGTCGCATGCCGGTCCTCAATCCACGCCAGTTCGGCGGCGGCATCGGGCTGCTGGTCGCCCTGATCGCGGCGATCTGGCTGGGCAGCGGCTTCTACATCGTCGATGCCAGCCAGCGCGGCGTGGTGTTGCAGTTCGGCAGTTACAAGGAAACCACTGAGCCGGGCCTGCGTTGGCGCTTGCCCTGGCCGATCCAGAGCCATGAAGTGGTCAATCTCTCGGGGGTACGCACGGTCGAGGTCGGCTATCGCGGCTCGGAGAAGACTAAAGTGCTCAAGGAAGCCTTGATGCTGACCGACGACGAGAACATCGTCAGCGTTCAGTTCGCGGTGCAATACCTGCTCAAGGATGTCCAGGCCTACCTGTTCAAGAACCGCTTTCCCGACGATGCCGTCATTCAGGCGTCCGAGACGGCCATCCGCGAGATCGTCGGCAAGAGCAAGATGGACTTCGTGCTTTACGAGGGGCGTGAGGTGATTGCCGCCAGTACCCAGAAGCTGATCCAGGACATCCTCGATCGCTACGAAACGGGCATCCAGATCCGCTCGGTCTCGATGCAAAGCACGCAGCCGCCCGAGCAGGTGCAAGCGGCGTTCGATGACGCCGTCAAGGCGGGCCAGGACAAGGAGCGTCACAAGAACGAGGGGCAGGCCTATGCCAACGACGTGATCCCGCGCGCCAAGGGTGCCGCGTCGCGCCTGAAGGAGGAATCCGAGGGCTATCGTTCCCGCCTGATCGCCACCGCCGAAGGTGATGCCTCGCGCTTCAAGCAGATCCTCGCCGAGTACAACAAGGCGCCGGAGGTGACCCGCCAACGCATGTACCTTGAGACGATCCAGCAGGTCTATGCCAATACCAGCAAAGTGATGGTCGACGCCAAGGGCAGCGGCAATCTGCTCTACCTGCCGCTGGACAAGCTGATGCAGGCGGCCACCGGCGCGCAGATAGCGAATTCGCCGGTGGAAGCGGCGAACATTACCGGTGCGACCCAATCGTCGCCCATATCCGGAGACATACCGCCCCAGCTGGAGCGGACGCCGACAGTGGGCGGCGATTCGCGCGGGCGCGCGGCACTGAATTCGCGTGATCGAGGGGAGCGCTGACATGATTCGTAATCTGCCTTTTGTCGGCGCGTTGCTCTTCGGCGTGCTGGTCGTTGCCGCGATGAGCCTGTTTACGGTCGACCAGCGTCAGTACGCCATCGTCTTCCAGCTTGGTGAAATCAAGGAAGTGATCCGCGAGCCGGGCCTCAACCTCAAGTGGCCGCTGATCCAGAACGTCCGCTTCTTCGATCGCCGCATCCTGACGCTCGACTCGGTCGAGCCCGAGCGCTTCCTGACCGCCGAGAAGAAGCCCGTGCTGGTCGACTCCTTCGTCAAGTGGCGCATCGACGACGTACAGAAGTACTACATCTCGGTCAGCGGCGACGAAACCATCGCCAAGACACGGCTTTCCCAGACCGTCAATGCGGGACTGCGCGAAGAATTCGGCAAGCGCACCGTGCATGACGTCGTTTCCGGCGCCCGCGACAAGATCGTCGCCGACGTGCAGAAGAAGGCCGATGCCGACATGCGGGCCATCGGCGTCGAGATCATCGACGTGCGCCTGAAGCGTGTCGACTTGCCGGCCGAGGTTTCGGAAGCCGTCTATCGCCGCATGGAAACCGAGCGCAAGCGCGTCGCCAACGAACTGCGTTCGCAGGGTGCCGCCGAGGCCGAGAAGATCAAGGCCGACGCCGACCGCCAGCGCGAGGTGATCATTGCCGAAGCGTATCGCGATGCGCAGAAGATCAAGGGCGAGGGCGATGCCAAGGCGGCTTCGATCTATGGCCAGGCGTTCAGCCAGAACGCCGAGTTCTATGCCTTCTATCGCAGCCTCGAGGCCTATCGCGGCTCGTTCCGCAGCAAGGGCGATCTGCTGGTCATCGAACCGAATTCGGACTTCTTCAAGTACCTGAAGAACGCCGGCCGCGGCGGCAAGTAAGGCAGGTTGCGCATGGCTTCATCGCTGTTGCTGGCGTTCGCCCTCATGCTGGTGCTTGAGGGGGTCATGCCCTTTGCCGCGCCGCGCGTCTGGCGAGAGACTTTCCGTCGGGTTACGGAAATGAACGATGGCCAGTTGCGCTTCATCGGTCTGACCTCGATGCTGATCGGGATCGTCATCATGGCGTTCGTCGTCTGATGCGGCACTGGCTGCTACCCGAAGGTATCGAGGACCTGCTGCCCGACGAGGCGCGGCACGTCGAGGCCGTGCGCCGTTGCCTGCTCGACGAGTTCGAGCGCCACGGCTATCAGTTGGTCGCGCCGCCCCTGCTCGAGTACGTCGAATCGCTGCTGACCGGCAGCGGCCGCGATCTCGATCCGCGCACCTTCAAGCTGGTCGACCAGCTCTCCGGGCGCACGATGGGCGTGCGTGCCGATATCACGCCGCAGGCGGCGCGTATCGACGCCCACCTGCTCGACCGCAAGGGCGTGACGCGCCTGTGCTACTGCGGCAACGTCCTGCATACCCGACCCGCCGGCCTGATGTCCTCGCGCGAGCCGCTGCAGATCGGCGCCGAACTGTACGGCCATGAAGGTCCCGAGGCCGACAGCGAGATCGTCCGCCTGCTGGCGCGTGCGCTCGAGCTCGCCGCCATTGCTGCCACGCGCATCGACCTCGGCCACGTCGGCATCTTTCGCGCGCTGCTGGCTGACAGCGGACTCCCGGCCGATGCCGAGGAGGAGCTGTTCGCCGCCCTGCAGGCCAAGGACACGCCAGCGCTGAAGGAACTCGCGGCCAATGTTGCCGAGCCCGCGCGCGCCGGCCTGCTGGCCCTGCCGGAGCTCTACGGCGGCGCCGAGGTGCTGGCCGAGGCGGCGCGCCGCCTGCCGGCGACGCCGGCGATTGCCGGTGCGCTCGATACTCTGCAACGCCTGGCGCGCGACCTGGCCGATCTGCCGATCGGCTTCGATCTCGCCGACCTGCGCGGCTACCACTATCACAACGGCGTCGTCTTTGCCGCCTACTGCGACGGCTCGCCCGGCGCGGTGGCGCTGGGCGGCCGCTATGACAAGGTCGGGGCAGCCTTCGGCCGCGCGCGCGCGGCGACGGGGTTCTCGATCGACTTACGCGACCTGGCGCGACTGGCGCAGCGACCGGCTGGCAAGGGGGCGATACTCGCGCCCTGGCCCGAGGACGCGGCCCTGCATGCCGAGGTCGAACGCCTGCGCAGCCGTGGGGAGACGGTCGTGCTGGCGCTGCCGGGCCATGACGGCCACTGGCGGGAGGCGGGTTGCGACCGGCGCTTGTTGCGGCGCGGCTCTGAATGGATTGTCGAATCTTTGAAGGAAGACTGAACATGGCCAAGAACGTCGTGGTGGTGGGAACCCAGTGGGGCGATGAAGGCAAGGGCAAGATCGTCGACTGGCTGACCGACCACGCCCAGGCGGTGGTGCGCTATCAGGGCGGCCACAATGCCGGCCACACGCTGGTCATCGGCGGCAAGAAGACGGTGCTGCACCTGGTCCCCTCGGGGATACTGCGCGAGGGCGTCACCTGCTACATCGGCAACGGCGTCGTGCTGTCGCCCGATGCGCTGGTGAAGGAACTCGACGAACTCAAGGCCGCCGGCGTCGATGCCGATGCGCGGCTGCGCATCTCCGAAGCCTGCCCGCTGATCCTGCCCTACCACCAGGCGCTGGACATGGCGCGCGAAGCCGCCAAGGGGTCGAAGAAGATTGGCACCACCGGGCGCGGCATCGGCCCCGCCTATGAGGACAAGGTGGCCCGCCGCGGCCTGCGCGTGCAGGATCTGTTGCGGCCGAAGCGCTTCGCCGAGAAGCTGGCCGAGGTGCTCGACTATCACAACTTCGTGCTGAAGAATTACCTAGGCGCCGAAGCGGTCGATTTCCAACTGGTGCTGGACGGCGCCATGGCGCTGGCGCCGCGCCTGACCAGGATGATCGCCGACGTGCCGCGCTCGCTTTACGAAGCGCACAAGGGCGGCGCCAACATCCTGTTCGAGGGCGCGCAGGGCACGCTGCTCGACATCGACCACGGCACCTATCCCTACGTCACCTCGTCGAACTGCATCGCCGGCGGCGCGTCCACCGGCGCCGGCATCGGTCCCGGCATGCTGCACTACGTGCTCGGCATCACCAAGGCCTACACGACGCGCGTCGGCAGCGGTCCGTTCCCGACCGAGCTCTACGACGCCCTCGACAAGCAGGACCCGGTCGGCAAGCACATGGCCACCAAGGGCCACGAGTTCGGCGCCACCACCGGCCGCGCCCGCCGCTGCGGCTGGTTCGACGCCGCCGCGCTGAAGCGCGCCATCCAGATCAACGGCGTCTCCGGCTTGTGCGTGATGAAGCTCGACGTACTCGACGGCATCGAGGAGATGAAGCTGTGCACCGGCTACAAGCTCGACGGCCAGTTCACCGACATTCTGCCGGTCGGCGCCGACGACCTGGAGCGCTGCGAGCCGGTGTACGAGTCGATGCCGGGCTGGACCGAGAGCACGGTCGGCATCAAGACCTTCGACGGCCTGCCCAAGGCGGCGCAGAACTACATCAAGCGCATGGAAGCGCTCTGCGAAGTGCCGGTCGACATGATCTCCACCGGCCCGGACCGCGAAGAGACCATCGTCCTGCGCCACCCGTTCAAGTAATCAGCGATTCCTGAAGGCCGGCTTTCGTTTCTCGACGAAAGCCGCCATGCCTTCCTTCTGGTCTTCCAGCGCGAAGGCCGCGTGGAAGGCGCGCCGTTCGAACAGCAGGCCTTCGGCCAGCGAGGACTCGAAGGCGCGGTTGACCGATTCCTTGACCATCATCACCACCGGCAGCGAATAGCCGGCGATGGTGTTGGCGGCGGCCAGCGTTTCCTCGATCAGCTTGTCGGCGGGAATCACGCGCGCCACCAGGCCGGCGCGTTCCGCTTCGGCGGCATCCATCATGCGCGCGGTCAGGCACAGGTCCATCGCCTTGGCCTTGCCGATGGCGCGCGGCAGGCGTTGCGTGCCGCCGGCGCCGGGCAGGATGCCGAGCTTGATCTCCGGCTGGCCGAACCTGGCGCTGTCGGCGGCGTAGATCATGTCGCAGCTCATCGCCAGCTCGCAGCCGCCGCCCAGCGCGTAGCCGGCCACCGCGGCGATGACCGGCTTGCGGCAGGTCTTCACCCGCTCCCAGTTGCGCGTGATGTAGTCGTCCTGGTAGGCCTTCATGTAGTCGAAGTCCTTCATCGCCGCGATGTCGGCGCCGGCCGCGAAGGCCTTTTCCGAGCCGGTGATGACGATGCAGCCGATCGCCGCATCGGCCTCGAAGGCATCGAGCGCAGCGCCAAGCTCGTCGACCAGCGCGTCGCAGAGCGCATTGAGTTGCTGTGGACGATTGAGGGTCACGAGCCCGACACGGCCTCGCGTTTCGGCGACGATGAACTGGTAGGACATGGTGAATTCCGCTCCTTTTCGCGTTCTATGGACGTTGCCAATGCTTTCGCACCGGGGCTATTATCGATCACCATAATAGGAAAGTGATTACCTGAGGGGGCATCATGCACTTTCTCGACAACCTCAATATTCGCAACAAGATCTGGGCCATGATCGTGCTGTTCATCGGCGCGCTGCTGGTGGGCACCATGATCGACGCCGTAACCGTCCGCAAGACGCTGCAGGACGAGAAGCAGCTCAAGACGCGGCATCTGGTCGAAGCGGCCTATGGTGTCCTCAACCATTTCCACAAGCTCCAGATGTCCGGCGCACTGACCGAATCGGCGGCGCGCATCGAGGCTGTCTCGGCGATCAAGGCGCTTCGCTACGAAGGCAAGGAGTACTTCTGGATCAACGACCTCGGCCGGCCGTTCCCGAAGATGGTCATGCATCCGACCGTACCCTCGCTCGACGGCCAGGTGCTGAACGCCGACAAGTTCAACTGCGCGACCAGCCTGACCTTCGGCAACTCGGGCGAGGCGGTGCCGACCGACGGCAAGATGAACCTGTTCGTCGCCTTCGTCGACGTGGTCGACAAGGGCGGCAAGGGCTTTGTCACCTACAACTGGCCGAAGCCCAAGGAGGGCGGCGGCGTGACCGACGAGCTGTTCCCCAAGCTCTCCTACGTCATGAAGTTCGAGCCCTGGGGCTGGCTGATCGGCTCCGGCATCTACATCGACGACGTCGATGCGGCGGTCAATGATCGGGTGCTTCATACCCTCGAGTTCGTCGGCATCGCGGCGATTGTCCTGCTGGCGGTCGCGGCATTGCTGGCGGGCAGCATCTCGCGCTCGCTTAGCGGGGCGGCCAAGGCCCTGGGCGACATCGCGGACAAGAACGGCGACTTGTCCGCCCGCCTGCCCGCGAAGGGCGGGCGGGAAATCGCGAGCCTGGCCGAGGCCTTCAACCACTTCGTCGCCAAGATCCAGCAGGCCATGCTGAAGGTGCTCGAATCGACGCACCAGTTGAGTTCGGCGTCCTCGCGCCTCTCCTCGGTGGCCGAGAAGACGCGTACCAGCGTGACCAGCCAGGATCGCGAAACGCTTGGCATGGCGGAATCGATCAAGGGATTGCTGGCCAGCGTGCAGCAGGTGGCCGCGAGCTCCGGCAGCGCGGTCGCCGTGGCCGAGCAGGCCGACGAGGAAGCCAAGCTGGGCCTGCAGGTGGTGCGCGCGACCATCACTTCGATCCATTCCGTGGCGCAGGAATTCGGCAAGGCGGCCGAGGCGATCGGCGAGCTCGAGGACGACAGCCGCAACATCGGCACCATCCTCGATACCATCAAGGGCATCGCCGACCAGACCAACCTGCTGGCCCTCAATGCCGCGATCGAGGCCGCGCGGGCCGGCGAGCAAGGGCGCGGTTTTGCCGTCGTCGCCGACGAAGTGCGCAAGCTGGCGCAAAGCACGCAGGAGGCCACGTCGCGCATCCAGGACATGATCGCGCGCCTGCAGGCGAAGGCCGTCGCCGCGGTCGACGTGATGAAGGAAGGCAGCGAACGCGTCGACGCCAGCGTCAGCGAAGCGGGCCGCGCCGGCGAATCGCTGGAGAAGATCACCCACGCGGTGGCGAGCATCCGGACCATGAACAACGAGATCGCCCAGACGGCGGCGGCGGAGGCGAACGCCACTGCAGGCATCAATGCCAGCGTGGACAGCATCGGCCGCCTGGCCAAGGAGACCGGCGACGGCGTGCGCGATACCGACAGCGCGGTGGCCGATCTGGCCAAGCTGCTGGTCGAATTGCAGACGCTGGTCGGCCAGTTCAAGCTCGGCGACCGCAAGCTGGACCTGTCGGCCGCCAAGATGGCCCACCTCAACTGGAAGACGCGGCTGCGCTCATTCCTCGACGGCCAGGCAACGCTCACCGAAGCCGAGGCCGTGTCGCATACTGAATGCGCGTTCGGCAAGTGGTACTACGGCGAAGGCCTGAAAAACTATGGCCACATCCAGGAACTCAAGGATGTCGAGCAGCCGCACGCCGAACTGCACCGGACCATCAAGGAGATCGTCAAGGCACGCAATGCCGGCGACAAGGCGACCGCCGAAAAACTCTACGCCAACGTCGACCACATCTCCCGGCGCATCGTCGGGCTGCTCGACATCGCCGAGGTGAAGGCCTAGTCGAGGACGTGCGAGACCAGGCCGTCGGCCAGTTTCGGCTCGAACCAGGTCGACTTCGGCGGCATCACCTGGCCGGCGTCGGCGACGGCCATCAGGTCGCCCATGCGCGTCGGATGCATGGCGAAGGCCGCGGCCATCTCGCCGCTGTCCACGCGCTTTTCCAGCTCCGCCAGGCCGCGGATGCCGCCGACGAAGTCGATGCGCTTGTCGCGGCGCAGGTCGGTGATGCCGAGTACCGGCCCGAGCAGATGCTCGGAGAGCAGGCTGACGTCGAGGCGGGCGACCGGATCGCTGACGAACAGCTTCGGGTCGATGTTGAGGCGCAACCAGCGGCCGGGCAGGTAAAGGCCGACTTCGCCCGGGCATGAGGGTTTCACCGCGCCGCAGGCCGGTGCCACCGCATAGGCCTTGGCAATCCTGGCCAGGAACTCGTCGGCGGACAGGCCATTGAGGTCCTTCACCACGCGGTTGTAGTCCATGATCTTCATCTGGTGCTGCGGGAAGATCACGGCCAGGAAGTAATCGCTGGCCTGCTCGATATCGCCTTTGCGGCGCGCGGCGGCGATGCGAGAGGCGGCGGCGGAACGATGGTGGCCGTCGGCGATGTAGAGCGCGTGCATGGCCTCGAAGGCGGCGGTGATGTCGGCGATCAGCGTCTCATCGCTGACCACCCAGATGGTGTGCACGATGCCGTCGTCGGCCGTCACGGAGGCGACCGGCGCGCCGGCGCAGGCCTGTGAGAGCAGCGCGTCGGCCTGGCGCGAATCCGGATAGGCGAGCAGCACCGGGCCGGTCTGCGCATTGAGCGCATCGATCTGCCGCACGCGGTCGTCTTCCTTGTCCGGGCGGGTGAATTCGTGCTTCTTGATCCGGCCGGCGTCGTAGGCCGCCACCGAGGCCGCGGCGACGAAGCCGGTCTGGGTGTGGGAGCCCATCTCGATGCGATAGGCGTAGTACGACGGCTGACTGTCGCGGTGCAGGATGTCCGCCTGCAGCATCTTGTTCAGGTTCTCGACCGCCTTGGCATAGACAGCCGGCGCGTAGGGATCGGTGTCGGCCGGCAGGTCGATCTCCGGCTTCGAAATGTGCAGGAATGACCAGGGCTTGCCCGCGGCGCGCGCTCTCGCTTCGTCGGTCGACAGGACGTCGTAGGGCGGGGCGGCGACATCGGCAGCGTGCTGCGGTGCGGGACGCAGGCCGCGGAAGGGCTTGATGAGCGACATGGGACGATTACCTGGAAATGCGTGACGGGAGCAGGTCGCGCAGGGCAAGCTGCGCGTCGCGGATCATCTTCTCGGTGGTCGGCCAGTCCACGCAGGCGTCGGTCACCGAGCAGCCATACTTGAGCTTGGTCAGGTCGGCGGCGATCGGCTGGTTGCCGGCCTCGATGAAGCTCTCGATCATCAGGCCGACGATCGACTGGTTGCCGAGGCGGATCTGGTTCACGCAGTCGTGCATGACCAGCGGCTGCAATTCGGGCTTCTTGTAGCTGTTGGCGTGCGAACAATCGACCACTACGTTCTGCGCCAGCTTGGCCTTGGCCAGCGCCTGCTCGGCCATCGCGACGCTCACCGTGTCGTAGTTCGGCCGGTCGCCGCCGCCGCGCAGCACCAGGTGGCCGTAGCGGTTGCCGCGTGTGCGCACCACCGAGGAGCGGCCCTGCATGTTGATGCCGAGGAAGCTGTGCGGCCGCGAGGCCGAGATGATGGCGTTGACGGCGGTGTCCACCGAGCCGTCGGTGCCGTTCTTGAAGCCGACGGGAGTGGAGAGGCCCGAGGCCATTTCGCGGTGCGTCTGCGATTCCGCGGTGCGCGCGCCGATCGCCGTCCAGGCGACCAGGTCGCCGAGGTACTGCGGGGCGATCGGGTCGAGCGCCTCGGTGGCGGCGGGCAGGCCGATTTCATTGACCGCGAGCAGGAATTCGCGCGCCTTCTGCATGCCTTCCTCGATGTGGAAGGAGTCGTCCAGGCGCGGATCGTTGATGTAGCCCTTCCAGCCGGTGGCCGTGCGCGGCTTCTCGAAATAGACGCGCATCACGAGCAGCAGCGTGTCCGAGACCTCGTCGGCCAGCGCCTTCAGGCGTCGCGCGTAGTCGAGTCCGGCCACCGGCTCGTGGATCGAGCAGGGGCCGACGACGATGAACAGGCGCGGGTCCTGGCGGTCGAGGATGGCCTGCATGGCGCGGCGTCCCGCCACGACTGACTTTTCGGCCGCGTCGGTCATGGGCACGCGGCGGTGGATTTCCTCCGGGGTCGGCATCGCCTCGAAGGCTTCGATATTGAGGTTTTCGGTCTGTTGCATGCGGGTGGGC
>JACRIZ010000129.1 GCA_016235765.1 Rhodocyclales bacterium
GGTGGATAGGGCGGTGTCGAAGGTGCCGTCGGCGAAGGGCAGGGCTTCCGCATCCTCGACCTGAAAGCGGATCTCGAAGCCTTCGGCGGCGGCACGGTGCTTCGCCTTTTCCAGCAGCAGCGGCACGTAGTCGACCGAGGTAACCTCGGCGAAGCGGCGCGCGGCGGCCAGGCTGGCGTTGCCGTTGCCGGCCGCGACGTCCAGCACGCGTTCGCCGGCGCGCACGTCGGCCGCCTCGGCCAGCGCTTCGCCGACGATCTGCAGGGTGGTGCCGATCACGGCGTAGTCGCCACTGGCCCAGGTGGCCTGCTGGCGCTGCTTGACGGCCGCATAGTCGGGCGGGGTCACGATGCCCGGTGGTACGGTGATTGGCTTGCTTGTGGCGGTAGTTACTCTTTGGTCCATTTGTAGGTCCTCCGTTTGGGGTATGCCGGTTGGGTCGGCAGCGTCATTGTTTCCTGCAGCGCGCATTGACGCTACGCCACGGCTACGCCAAACTTGATCGCACGTCCGGAACTGAAAGACCGCGCTGTCTTCATGGAGGAGGCTTCGCATGAGCCGCGATACCCTGTCCGATCTGTTGCGCAGTGTGCGCGTACGGGGCGCGGTCTTCTATTACGTGAATTGCCGCGACGATTGGTCCGCCGAAGCGCCGCCGGCGTCGGAAATCACCGAGGCCGTACTGCCCGGCTGCGAGCACGTCATGGAGTACCACATGATCACCAAGGGCACCGGATGGGCCGCCGTCTCGGGCCTGCCGCCGGTGCACCTGGCCGCCGGCGACGTCGTGATGTTTCCGCAGGGCGACTCCCACGTGTTGTCGAGCGCACCCGAGCTGAAGCCGTTGCGGCGATCGGCCGAATGGATGTTCGCCACCCGCGACGCACCCAAGCCCATACCGATTGCCCTTCACCACGGCGTCGTCGAGCCCGGGGCAACGATGCCGGTCGAGGAGGCCAGCACCATCGCCGTTTGCGGCTTCCTCGGCTGCGATCTGCGCCCCTTCAATCCCTTGGTCAACGCGCTGCCGCGCATCCTGCATCTGCCTGCCAACCGCGCCAGCGCGTGGGTATCGCGAGTGATGGACCAGGCGGCGACCGAGTCGGCCGACCGCCAGCCCGGCGGCGACGCCGTGCTCGAGCGGCTCGCGGAAGTCATGTTCGTGGATGCCGCCCGCCGCTATCTCGACTCGTTGCCCGCGGACGCGACCGGCTGGCTGGCCGGGCTGCGTGACCGTTACGTCGGCAAGGCGCTGACGCTGATCCACGCCGAGCCCGCGCGCGACTGGAGTGTCGACGCGCTGGCGCATGAAGTCGGCCTGTCGCGTTCCGCGCTGCACGACCGCTTCAGCCGCTTCGTCGGCCACGCGCCGATGCAGTACCTCGCCAGCTGGCGCATCCAGGTCGGCACCAGACTGTTGCGGGAATCGAACCGCAGCGTCGCGACGATCGCCCTTGAGGTCGGCTACGACTCGGAGGCCGCCTTTTCGCGCGCCTTCAAGCGGCTGGTCGGTACGCCCCCCGCCGCCTGGCGCCGCGCGCAATGAATCGGAGCCGGCTACCAGACGAAGAGCATCGGCCACCAGCCTGTGGCAACCTGGGTAGCCGGCGAGGACGAAGGCAAGCAAAGCCGCCAAAACGGTCGTTTTCGCCGCGCTTTTTCTTCCAGAATTGCAGGTTTATCCGTCATCAAGCGTGTCGGAAGTCCGATTGCGCCGGCTTTCCCCCCTGTCGATTTCCCTGCGGATGGCGCCAAAGCGCAGATACAGCGCGGGTACGACCAACATGTTGAGAATTGTCGACGAGATCAGTCCGAACAGGATGACGATGGCCATCGGCGACTGGATTTCGCTGCCGGGTTGCCCGGCGGCCAAGGCCAGCGGCACCAGGGCCAGCCCGGCGGCGAGCGCGGTCATCAGGATCGGCACCAGTCGCTCCTCGGCGCCGCGCTTGACCGCCTGCAGTGCATCCGCGACGCCCTCGTGCTCCACCAGGTGATGGATATGGGCAATCATCATCACGCCATTGCGTGTGGCAATGCCGAACAGGGTAATGAAGCCGATGATCGAGGCCACCGACATCACGCCCCCGGCGGCGAAGACCCCGATCACGCCGCCGATGATGGCCAGCGGCAGGTTCAACATCACCAGCAGCGCGTCACGCACCGTGTGGAAGGCGATGTACAGCAGCAGGAAGATGCCGATGGTGACCAGGGCGCCGAGCAGCAGCAGCACCTGGGCCGCCTCTTCGGCGCTCTCGAACTGGCCGCCGTATTCGATGTGATAACCCGCCGGCAACTCGACCTCGGCGCCGACCCGGGCGCGAATGTCGGCGACCACGCCGGCGAGGTCGCGGCCGGCGACGTTGGCCATCACCACCATCTTGCGCTGCACGTTCTCGCGGCTGATCGAATACGGCGCCCGGTCGTTGCGAATGTCGGCGAGCGCCGACAAGGGCAGGCGCGCGGCGGTCGCCGTGGTGATGAGCGTGGCGCGGATCGCATCGAGATTCGCCCGCACTTCGGGGTCGAAGCGCACCGTCAGGTCGAAGCTCGCCTGGCCCTGCTGGACGCGGCTGGCGGTGACGCCGGAGAACGCCGCCTCGACGGTTTCCGACACTTCGCGGATGGAGAGGCCATGCCGCGCCAGCGCGTCGCGTCTGAAGCGGACGGTGAGGAAGGGAATGTCGCTTTGCTGCTCGTCGGTGACATCCACGGCACCCGCAACGCCCTGCACCGCGGCCTTGACCTGGGCGGTGAGCTTGCGCAGTTCGCCCAGATCGGGACCGAAGATCTTCACCGCGATGTTGGAGCGGCTGCCCGAGAGCATGTGGTCGATGCGGTGGGAGATCGGCTGGCCGACGACGATCTGGCTGCCGGGCACACTGGCCAGGTCGGCGCGCAATGCGACGAGGAAGTCCTCCTTCGAACGCGTGCCCATTTGCAGCGTCACTTCCATTTCCGAGGCGGATACATCCATGGCATGCGGGTCGCCGTCGGCACGGCCGGTGCGCCGCGCCGTGGCCTTGACCTCCGGATGCGCGAGCAGGATCTGTTCGACCATCTGTCCCAGCCGGTCGGATTCTTCCAGGCTGGTGCCCGGCAGCGTGGCGGTGCCGATGGTCAGCGTGCCTTCGTTGAAGTCGGGCAGGAAGGCGCGGCCGGCGAAGGCCAGCGCGGCCAGCGCCAGCGCCAGGGCGACGATGCTGACCGCCGCCACGGCCTGCCAGCGCGTCACGGTCGCATCGAGCAGGCGCCGGTAGCCGGCCTTGAGGCCATGGATGAAGCGCGGCTCGACGTTCTGGCGCACGGTCTTCGACTGCGGCAGGAACAGCGCCGCCAGCACCGGCGTGACGGTGATCGCCACCAGCAGCGATGCCGCCAGCGACACCACGTAGGCCAGTCCCAGCGGCACCATCAGCCGCCCCTCGACCCCGGAAAGGAAGAACAGCGGCAGGAACACCAGCATGATGATCAGCGTGGCGAAGACGATGGAGCCCTGGATTTCGCGCGCCGCCTTGAACACCACATGCGACGTGCCGGTTTGCTCACCCTGGGGCTTGGCGAGGTTTTCGCGCAGGCGGCGAACGATGTTCTCGACCACGATGATGGCATCGTCCACCAGCGCACCGAGCGCGATGGCCATCCCGCCCAGGGTCATGGTATTGATGGTGATGCCGAGCGCCTTCATCGACAGGATCGCCGCCACCAGCGACAGCGGAATCGCCAGCAGCGTGATTGCCGTGGCCCGCGCCGAGAGCAGGAAGGCGAAGACGATGGCGACGACGAGGATCGCGCCCTCGAAGAGCGCCATCTTCAGGTTGTCGATGGAAACGCGGATGAAGTCGGCCTGGCGGAAGATGTGGCTTTCGATCATCATCCCTGCCGGCAGCCCGGCCTGGATTTCGGCCAGCGTGCGGTCGAGCCGCTCGGTCAGTTCCAGCGTGTTGGCGCCGGGCTGCTTCTGGATGCCCAGCACCACCGCCGGCTTGCCGTTGTGGGAGCCGACGCCGCGCTTGGGCGCGGCGCCAATGCCGACGTCGGCGACGTGGCGCACCAGCACTGGCTGACCGGCACGCAAAGCCACCAGCGTTTCGCCAATGTCCGCCAACACCGCAATGCGCCCCTGGCCCTGAATCAGATATTCCTGTCCCGTCTCGACGTAGAAGCCGGCGGTAGCATTCTGGTTGGCGTCGCGCAGCGCCTGCATCACCTCCTGCACGGTGAGGTTGTAGGCGGCCAGACGCTCGGGTTTCAGCGTCACCTGGAACTGCTGGGTGTCGCCACCGATAGGCAGCACCTCGGCCACGCCGGGCACGGCCAGGAGGCGCCGCTTCAACACCTGCTCGGCGACGTTCTTGACTTCCATGCCGCTGTGCTTGTCGGAAGCCAGGGCGATGAACAGTATCTCGCCCATGATCGAGGCCGCCGGCGTCATGTCCGGCGCCGGAATGTCCGGCGGCAGCGTGGCGCGCGCCACTTGCAGGCGTTCGCCGACGATCTGGCGTGCCCGGTACATGTCGGTGCCCCACTCGAACTCGACGATGACCACCGAGAGGCCGATCTTGGTCGACGAACGCACTCGCCGCACGCCGGGCGCACCGTTCAACGCCGTCTCGATGGGAAAGGTGACCAGGCTTTCGACGTCCGTCGGGGCCATGCCGTGCGCCTCGGTGACTACGGTGACCGAAGGTGCGGTGAGGTCGGGGAATACGTCCACCGGTGTCTTCGTCGCCTGCCAGCCGCCCCAGGCCAGCAACAGCACGCCGGCGAAGACGACGAAAAGCTTGTTCCTGAGCGACCAGGAAATGATGTGTCCGATCATGTCATTTTCCTGTCAATGGGCGTGGCCGTGGCCGATCTGGCCGGTATTCGCGCCGGCCAGCTTGATCAGGTAGGTGCCGCGCGATACCACGCGCTGGCCGGCTTCCACTCCTTCCACCACCTCCACCCAGTCGCCGTCGCGGACGCCCAGCAACACCGACCGTCGTTCGAAGGACTCTCCGCCAGTCATCACGAACACCACGGCGACGCCGCTTTCGTCGAGCACGGCCGAGACCGGCACGGCGACCGCCTCGCGCGCCGGGCCGGAAAACAGCTGCCCTTTGGCGGACATGCCGACGCGCAGGCGCGGGTCGGGTTTCTCGAACTCGAACACCACGGGCACGCTGCGCATGGTGGCATCGACGGCGCCGCCGACGGCGATCAGGCGACCGTTCTTCCCGGCATCGATCGCGAAGGACTGCTCGATGCCTTCGACACGAAATGCCGCGCCGCTGGGAGCCACAAGCCGCGCTATCTCCGACTCGGGCACGCGCAGT
This sequence comes from Rhodocyclales bacterium, assembly GCA_016235765.1. GTDB lineage: Bacteria > Pseudomonadota > Gammaproteobacteria > Burkholderiales > Rhodocyclaceae > Fen-999. The sequence continues at coordinate 5,319 of JACRIZ010000129.1, forward strand.
TCCAGCCACAGCGCACGGCGGTCGACGACATGGAACAGCAAGGTGCCCTCGGTCACGAAGGCACCCGGCGATACCCGCACGTCGGCCAGCAAACCGGAGACCGGTGCGCGTATCGGTATGCCGCCGCTGCCGCCGTATTGGCCGATCCGCTGGCGTGCCGCGTCGTGTTCCGCACGCGCCGATGCCTCGGCTGCGCGCGCCGCGAACAGACGCTTTTCCGCAACCGCTTCTTCCTTGTACAGGCTTTCGATGCGGGCGAGTTCGCGCTCCGCCACCTCGAATTCAGCCCTGGCCTTGCTGGCGGCAGCCTGCAGCGAGGCGAAATCGGTTTCACCCCCCAGGCGCGGCGAAAGGTAGGCCAGGATGTCCCCCTTCTTCACCACTTGACCAAGTTGCGGGAAGCGTCCTGCCGGCTGCACCTGGCCTGGCGCCGGGGCAGTGAGCAGCGCTTCGCCGTCCGGCCGGGCGCGCAGCACGCCGGTAGCGGTAACGGCGGGACGCAGCGGACGTTTCACGACTTCAGTCGTGGCGAAGTCGACTTTCCACTGCTGTTCCTTGGTGAAGCCGATTTCACCGCCTGCGCCTTCATCGTCGTGAGCGCCGCCGGCCGCGTCGGCGGCCTTGTGGTCGGCATACACGGTCATCGGCCCCAGATCATGGCGCACGCTAAATTCCGCGGTTGCGACCTCGATGGCGAGTTCCCGCTTGCCCGCCTGCTTCGGCACTGCTACCGGACGGAAGATGCCGGGCTGGCTGGCGCCATCCACGGCGAAAGTCTCGGCCGGCTGGCCGCCGCCCGAGAGAACGACGGTCACCTTGCCGGCGGCGAGTGCGCGAAAGTCCGCGAGGCGCGTGAGATGGGCGGCGAAGGCAGATTCCTCGCCCACCACCAGACGCGGAAATTCGACGAACAGTTCCGTGCGGTCGGTGAAGTGGGTGATCTTCTCGCCGCCGGCCCCGTGGCCGTGGCCGTGGCCGGCTTCGGCGGCGGGTTGGGCGGCGTGGTCGTGCGATGCGGTATCGCCGCACGCCGTGAGGGTCAATGCGGCGAAGCAGGCCGCCGCCAGCGAGGCAAGGTGTCGGGTATTCATTGCGGATGGTTTCCTGTCAATTGGTCGAGTTCGATGCGGGCCGCGCGGGCCTTCCATTCGAGGTCGATGGCCGTCAGTTCGGCATCGAGCGCTCCCTTGTAGGCATCGAGCAGTTCGAGAACGCCGGTTTCGCCGGCGCGATAGGCGGTCTCGGCGATGCGGACGAGATCGGCCGAGGGAACGACGGCTTCGCCGCGGTAGCGTTCGGCGGCCGCGATCAGTTGCATGAGCTGCCGGTGCAGCCCGGCAAGTTCGCCTTCGGCCCGTTGCCGTGCCAAGCCGAGTTCGGCACGTGCCGCCATGGCCTGCGCCGCGCTGCGTCGGTCGGTCGCCTGCTGACGGTCGAAGATCGGCAGCGAGAAGGCCAGCATGACCAGGTTGCCGTTTTCGCGCAGTACACCTTCGTCCACGCGCTTGCCGCCGATGCCGACGGTGAGTTCCGGCAGGTTGCGCTGCGCCGCGGCATGGTCGGCCTGCGCGCCGTCGACGCGCGCCGCCAGTGCGGTCAAGTCGGGCCGCATATCGAGAGCAGCCTGCAATGCGGGGAGAGGCGGCGGCGGTTCCGGCAGCAACCGGCCGGCGGCGCCTTCATCCACGTTGCGGCCGACCAGTGCGGCCAGCCGGGCGCGGCTGCGCGCCAGGTCGGCACGCGTCTCGGCCAGTCTGGCTTCGGCGCTGTGCCGTTCGCGCATCAGGCGGCGGCGGTCGTAGCCGGCCACCTCGCCGGCGCGGGCGAGCTTGTCCACGACCCGGCCGATGGTGCCGAAGCGCGCGCTCCAGGCATCGACGGCGCGTTCCGTCTCCTGCGTGCGCAGCAGTTCGTGGAAGGCGCGCCGCAGTTCGACCGCGCGTTCGTTTCGGCGGGCAAGATTGTCCGCCTCGGCGGCGCGGATGCGGTGGCGTGCCGCGTCCGCGCGCAGGCCACGACGACCGGAAAGATCGAGCGGCTGGGCGACCTGCCAGGCTGATTCGCGTGTCGCGCCGGTCTTGTCGCGGGTCAGTTCCAGCGTCGGGTTGGCCCAGGTACCGACGGCCAGCGCTTCCGCTTCGGCTTCGCCGACATGGGCTTGCAGCAGATCGGAAAACTCCGGGCGGGCCAGGCCAACGCGCAATGCCTCGGCCTCCGTGAGGCCGGCGCCGGCCTGAGTGGCGCCGGCGCACAGGCCCAGCGCCAGGGCAACGATGGTCAGGCGCAGCCTATGAAAGTAGCGATGGTCGTACATCGAAATCCTCGTTCGAACGGGTGGGAATTTCGACGGGATATTCCAATGCCGCCCGGTCGGGCAGGCATGGCGAACCACAAGAAGAAGCGGCGTCCCGTCGGCTCAGGCGACGGAAGCGGCTCTCGGTGGGCGTTCGAGGCGGGAGAGCGGGGCCGAGGTGAAGGTCTTGGCCGGGGAAGGCTGGAGCGAACCTGCAGCGAGCGGCAGGTCTAGGCCGACCAGCGCAGGCAGCATCGACGAGAACACCGGATGGCTGTGTGAATGCTGATGGTCATCGGCATGCTGCACGGGGTCATCGCCATCATGATCGCCATCATGTTCATGGTGATGGACATGCACATGGTGCCCCAGATGTTCATCGTGCTCGACGACGCCGCACATCGCCGTCGCAGCGGCAAACGCCGCGTTGAATGGCAGTACGATGGCAAGCAGGACGAGCAGGAGGCGACGCATGGGATGCACTATATCAAAACCCGGCGATACCACGGCATGCCTTTCCAGGCGGCCTACAACGTGAATTCGAAGCGCGCACCGATGACAGTCGAATTCGGCACTGCACGCAAGGCGCCAGGATTGACGATGCGCTGGAAATTCGGCTGGACCGCAAACCAGGGTGTGACGACGTAGCGGTAGGTAAGTTCGATCGCCCGTTCGGCACGATCGGCCGCGACAGCGTCGACCGCCTGCGCGTCACGCCATTTGGAAGCGGTACCGGCACGGCTCCAGGCCAGGCCGAAGATGTCGTCCGGGCGTGAAGCCAGCGGTCCCTTGATGTGGATTCCGAGACTCAGGACGTTCTTCAGCGGCGACGAATCGCCATCCGTCCAGGAGTAACGGCCAAAAGCGCTGACGAAGCGGGCGTCATCGTGGCCGAGGCGCATCAAGGTCCGCTCGCCCAGGAGATAGCTGCCGCGCGAGCGGCGCTTGCGGGCCGGTCCAACCGTGATGCCGGCATCGATGTTGGCGACGTCGAGTTGGTCGTCTTCCCTGACGGTGTAGCCCCACAATCCCAGCGCCAGCTTGGCATGACCCTTGTATTCCTCGTTCGCGGCTTCTGGCAGCCAGCCGATTTCAAGGATGTTGAAGGCGCCGTCGCCATGCTCGAAGCGTACACTGGTGCGTTTCGGGTGATCGGGATCGTTGGGGATGCCATCCATCAACGCCCACTGGGCATAAAGTGACTTGTCAGCGGCCTGCCAGCGGGTTCGGAAACCGAATGCGGCATTGTTGAAAATGGAGGGGCCGCGGGTCAACGAAAAATCAGCGGTCGGACCGTATTCCGGCTTGATGAATATCCCTGCCGCATCCATGACCTGGAACTCGCTGTCCACGGGGTAGATACCGACCAGGAATGACAGCTGTTCGTCCAACAGGCTTTGCTGCAGCCACGCATGGAAGAGACGCGTGGTGGTGGGGGAGGTGACTTCGAGGTTGGTAACGCCCATCAGGCTGCCGACGAGGTCCTCGTTTGGCCCGCGGCCCGCATCGCGGATGACGTTGATCATTGCGCTGCCGCCCTGCCAACCGACGGCCTTCTCGAGGTCCATCTTGAGCTTGAGGTCGAGATGGCTGACCGTCCTGGTACCGTCCCGGAGTGCGCCGCGATTGCGCAGGGTATCGATCTTCAGGCCGCCCTCGAAAAGGATTCCGTCCCGGTTCGGGGCCGGCGTGTCGTCGGCGGCATAGGCTGTGCCGGTCAGCACGACGGCGATCAACAAAGTGAGCCTAATGGCCGTGGCCGTCATGATGGGCATCCGGAAAATGGGCATGGGTGTGTTGTACCTGGGGTTCGTGTCGGTGTCGGTGCGTATGCCTCATGCCCGGCGCGACGAATCGCCAACGACTTCGGCACCAGTTCGCCGACGACGATCAGGCCCAGGCTGCCTAACATACCGGGAACCAGAGGGTTCCCATCCTTTCTTGCGGTGAATCGGGCACCCATTCTGCCAAATTGGCCGGTCATTAGCACGAGTGATCGGCAGCCTGCTGAAAGCCGATGCGCATTCGACGATGTGCGGGCCGAGCCCGTCGAGCTGAATTGCTCCTACCAGACGAAAAAGACCAGCCACCAGCTGGCGGCGATGAGCGCTATCGGCACCAGCGAGATGGCGAATGCGGCGACTTTCCGCGGCGTGCCACCACGGCTGACTTTTACCAGGCCGAAGCCCAACCACGCCGACCAGGCGACCGCGAGCGAGAGCAGCGCCGCGCGCAGGCCCGGCAGCCAGGTGAGCGTCGCGCCTTCGGCGCGCAGGTGGGTGGCGGTCATCATCGACAGACCGAGGAAGAGGCCGATGCCGGCCAGCGGCGTAAGGCCCAGCGCCAGGCGCCGCCAGTCTGCACCGATCAGGCGCGCGGCCAGCGCGTTGGCGAGCAGGGCGGTGCCGCCGAGGACGAGCGCTGCGCCGAAGATCCAGGCGAGGATGGCGGCGCCGTCGAGCCAGGTGAACACGTCGTTCTCGCCCGGGTAGCGCGTCAGCAGCCACCACGCCGGGCTGTCGCCGAGCAGCCATTGGACGTTGTGGTCGATCAGCCATTCGGCGGCGGCCTGCTTCATCTGCACGAACCACGGGCTGACGGTCCATTGGAAGGCGCCGATGGCGACGCCGAGCATGCCGAACATCAGCAGCAGTGCCTCGTAGGTGCGCGGTGGCTCGCCGGTGAGAATCTCGGCGCCGGGCGCGCGGGCGGCGAGCTCGACCGCATCGCGGTGGCCGCTGCAGCGGCCGCAGGCATGGCATTGGGCCATGCCGCCGAGCTTCTTGACGTTGAGCAGCGGCGCGCAGTCGACGGCGTGGGTGCGCTGCGGATGGGCGTTCCAGGCTTCGCGGTCGACCTTGAAATGCACGGGTGCGAGGCGCGCCAGCAACGCGAAGACGCCGGACACCGGACACAGGTAGCGGCACCAGACGCGCTTGCCCTTGCCGTAGAAGTAACCGACGCCGACGGCGGCGACGGTGGAGCCGCCGAGGATCAGCAGCGCCGCCTGCGGGTATTCGTAGACGCTAATCAGTTGCCCATAGACGGTGGTGAGCACGAAGGCGACGAAAGGCCAGCCGCCCCAGCGCAGCCAGCGCGGGATGGCGCCGCCGCGGCCGTGGCGGCTGGCGAATTCGGCGAGTGCGCCCTCGGGGCAGAGCACGCCGCACCAGACGCGGCCCATGAACATGATGGAGAGGATGACGAAGGGCCACCAGACGCCCCAGAACAGGTACTGCGCGAGCAGCACCAGGCGTTCGTGCCAGGCGGCGACGGTGGGCGCCTTGTCCTGCAGGACCATCCCGCCCGGCGTGGTGCAGAACTCGGGATCGACGAAGCTCGCCGCGCCGAAATCGCTGGAGAACAGGCGCGCTTCCGGATTCGGATGCGGCAGGAAGGCGGGCAGCACGACCAGCATGGCATAGAAGGCGACGATGGCCCACTGGACCGCGATGATGGCGCGGCGATGCGCGGCCAGCCAGTCGCCCAGGCGCGCCAGGCGGCCGCGCCGACGCGGATGGAAGCTCAGGGGTATCGCCTGCGCGCTCATTTCGCGATGACGATCAGTTCGCCGGTGATGGGATTGAACTCGTCGACGAAGCTGTATTCGCCGGGCTGCATCCTGGGCAGCACGACGAAGGAACGGCCGCCCGCGGCGAGGATCTTCTCGATGTGCATCTCGTCGTTCTCGAATTCGAGCGGGCCGGGACCGTCGTTCTGCAGCGTCAGCTTGATGCGCGTGCCCGCGGGGACTTCGAGACGGGCCGGCGTGAAGCGGCCGTCTGCGACGACGATGTGGAAGCTCGGCAGTTCGCCGGACTGGGCGCGAGCGTCCATGCCCCATCCCAGGACTAGCCACAGCGCGGCGACGAACAGCAGATGGGGCAGGGAACGCGTCATGGTCAGAAGCCCAGCTTGGCGCGCAGGCCGACGACCTTGACGGCGGCGGCATCGCCGTCGCCGCCGGCCCGCCTGATCCACTGGAAGTCGGGCGTTAATTCCACCGCGTCGTTGAGCTTGTAGCGGTAGTAGAGCTCGACCGACTGCTCGCTGCCGGCAGCCTCGTAGCCGGCCACGGCGAGCGAGTCGACGCGGTAGTCGTCGCTGGTGCGCAAGCTGCCGAAGGCCAGTCCCAGCGAGTCGGCGGCGCGGCCCCAGGGCGTGCCTTCGAGTTCGGCGCCGACCGTCAGCGCGCGATCGAAGGCGACCTTGTCTGCGGTGTGGTGGCCGTAGCGTGCGAACAGCGTCAGGTCGTCCGTCACCTTCTGGTCGACCGAGACGCCGACGCCGCTGTGCCGGCGCGTCATGCCGTCGTAGCCCTCGGCGCGGCCGTTGGTCCAGCCATAGAGACGATAGCTGCCGGGCAGGAAGTTGATGCGCGCCGCTTTCTCGACCTGCGCGATGACGAAGGGGTCGGCCAAGTTGCCGCTGAAATTGGCGCCCGGGCCGGAACCGAACGCGCCCAGCGAGACGGCCCACTCCGAGCCCTTTTCGGCGCTGTTCTCGTACCTGACGATCGCGCCCGGCGCGAAGCCGTAGGCATCCGCGCCGATATCGCCGCCGGAGTCGAGCAGCGGATTGTGGACGAAGACGTTGTTCAGGAACTTCGCCGATTCGTCGTCCGCCGCGACGTTCTGGTCGAAGAACACGAACGGATCGATCTTGCCTACGGTGAAATGCAGGTGCTCGCGGGCGTTCGCCTTCAAGCCGTCGCCCGAGAGCGGCACGGAAAGCTGGTACCAGGCCTGGGCGAGGATGGCGAAGGAATCGTCGGGGCCGGCGTTGGTTTCGAAACCGACCGTGTTCGGCGTGCTGGTGTAGGTGGGCCGCAGCGCGACGCCCGTGCCCTGGCCGAAGCGGACATGGGTGAACAGCTTGCCGTCGGAGTCTCCCATCGAGCCAACCGGCAGCGTTACGGAAACGTCGCCGCGGTAGTTGGCACGGGTTTCCGGATCGCTCGGCGTACCGCCACGGCTGACTTTCTGGGCAACGCCGACCAGGCTGGCACCGACGGTAACACCGTCCAGCGCCTCGATCTGGCGCGCCTGCTTCTGCATGGAGAGAGTCTGGAACTCGACAGCCTTGAGGCGGGTGACGACCTCCGGTTCCTGTTCGCTGATCCGCTCCGCGGCCAGCGATTGTTCCAGTTCCTTGTTGTGCTTTTCGAGCGCTTCGATGCGCTCGGCCAGGCGCTGCAGCTCGGCGCGCAGTGCCGCGGTATCGTTGGCGGCGGCCGGCAGCGCGAATGCCGCCGCTACGCTTGCCGCCAACAGGGTGGGCAGGAATCGCATCTCAGTACCCGCCCTTCTTGCCGATGCCGGCGTAGGTGAATTCCCATTCGGCTTCGACCGGCTTGAACCACGGCCGTACGCCGGTGGCGCGGTCGGTGTGGCGGCCGAAGTGGTTGCCCAGAGGATTTTCCTTCGCGTTCGGCGGATAGATTTTGAACCTAACCTTGTACCTGCCCGGCCCCTTGAGCTTGACGTTGTCGCCGTAGTGCGGGCCGTCGGACGCCACCATGGGCATCATGTCGCCCCTGATGACTTCGCTGTCGCCGGCCTTGGTCAGTTCGTACTTGACCAGCAGGTAGGGCACCCAGAAGCCCTCGGGAATGCCGTTCGGGTTGTTGCCGAGCGCGTGGATGTCGGCTTCCAGGTGGATGTCGGACTCGGCGGCGTTGCGCATGTGGCCGGCCGGCTCCATGTCGATCGCCTGCAGATAGACGGCGGCGACCTCCATGCCGGCCAGGTTCTGCGGCGTGCCGATCGGATACTCCAGCGCAGCGGCTGGCGTGGCGAGGAATCCCGCGGCAAGCGCGGTGCAAATGGAAACGAAAGAATGGACGAAACGCATGACAAACCTCCCAAAGAAGATGCTCTGAAATCTCTGGCTGGCTTGCCGCGTTTCTACTGCCGGCGGCTGGCTGGCTAAGTGGGGCGGCGGCGCCGGCTGGAGCGCCGCCGCCGGAAACACCGGACGGGGCCTATGAACCGGAACCCTCGCCCATCTGCGATTGCAGGTAATTCTGCAAACCGACCTTCTGGACCAGTTCAAGCTGTGTCTCGAGGTAGTCGATGTGCTCCTCGGTATCGTCCAGGATGTCCTGCAGGATGTCGCGCGAAACGTAGTCGCCGGCGCTTTCGCAATAGGCGAGCGCCGCCTTGGTGTCTGCATGTGCACCGAGTTCCAGCTTGAGGTCGCCAGCGAGGCACTCGGGCACGTTCTCGCCGATCAACAGCTTGTTGAGGGCCTGCAGGTTGGGCAGCCCCTCCAGGAACAGCACACGCTCGATCAGCTTGTCGGCGTGGTGCATTTCCTCGATCGACTCGTCGTATTCATGCTTGCCGAGCGCATGAAAGCCCCAGTTCTTGTACATGCGCGCATGCAGGAAGTACTGGTTGATCGCCGTGAGTTCGTTGACGAGGCACTTGTTGAGCAACTGGATGACCTTCTTGTCGCCTTTCATGCTCCTGCTCCTCTCTGGACCGCCGCAAACCGTGCCGGCGCCTGGCTGATGGGGGCGTGCGTCTGGAGTGCGTCCTTCAGCACGTCGCGTGCGCATTGGGTGCAGCGGCCGCAGCAGGCGCCGAGCCCCGTTTGCTCGCGCAATTGTCTCAAATTGCAGCAGCCCTCGGCCACAGCACTGCCGATGTCGCGTTCGGTGATGGCCCTGCAGACACAGATGTACATGGCGGTATGCTCCTACTTCGTCAGGATCAGGCGGTTCTGCCGCGTGACGCGCAGGCGATAGGTCTCCGTCCCGTGGCGGATCAGCAGCTCGGTGCCGCCGCCGAGCAGGGTGACGCTATCCAGCGGACGCGGCGCCGGACCGCGTCTGCCGGATGCCGGCGGCGACCCTGCTGCCGCCGGGGTGCTTGGCGATGTCAGAAGCATTGATTGAGTCCTCGCAAATACGAATGATTCGCATCCTACATGATGCCGCTTCGCATTTGCAAGAATTTTTATTCGGGGACTTCCGCTGTCTGCCTGAGACGACACCGGGAATCTGCATGCCAGCGGGTTTAGGGTACCCGTCAGACAGGGAGCCAAATCAAGAAAGAGCTTGGAGGTACAGCACGATGTTGAACAAAGGATCCATTTTTGCAGCCAATCGCGACGCCCAGGCTTCGCCGCCCCCGGTCGGGCGCGTGGTCACCACGAATTCATCGGTCACCACAGGAGGAAGCGCGACGTCACCGGCCGTTCGCCCGCCGGAACCCGCCCCGATTCCCGAGCCGCCCGGCGCGAAGCTGGTGGTCGGCCCGGGCGTCAAGCTCAAGGGTGCCGAAATCCAGGACTGCGATACGCTGCTGGTGGAAGGCCGCGTCGAGGCAACCATGGACAGCCGCTTCATCCAGATCGCCGACCAGGGTTCGTTCGACGGCAAGGTGACCATCGACGTCGCCGAGATTCGCGGCCGCTTCAGCGGCGAGCTGACGGCGCGCGACCATCTGATCGTGCACTCGACCGGACGCGTCTTCGGCAAGATCCGCTACGGCAAGATCGTCGTGCATGAGGGTGGCGAAGTGTCGGGCGACATCAAGTCGCTCAACTCGGCCGAACCGGCCGGCGCCGCCAGGCCTGCTGAGGCCGCCAATGCCGACGAACCGGGCGTTGCCGCCATGAGTCGATTGCTGGCCAAGACTGCCTGACCGGGCACGAGCTCCGGGGGTTCCCCGGCGAGCCGCGGGGGATTATGCTGTTCGGTAGTTAACCGGAGACAGCATGATCCGCCCCGCTCAAATCGGCCTTGCCTGCGCCGCACTGCTCACCGCCGTCGGATCGCAGGCCGAGCCCAGCCTGACCGACTGCGCCGCCATCGATGCCGATGCCGCGCGCCTGGCGTGCTATGACCGGCTCTCGGGGCGCGCGGAGCGTCGTGCCGCCGAGTCCAGGCCGTCGCTGCTGACCGAAAGCTGGGAACTCGACGGTAACCCGGCCTTGTTTCACCTGCGCCATTACAAACCGGTCTACCTGTTGCCCTACTTCCATGCCGACAAGACGAATCCCACGCCAACCAGCCCGACTCGCGGCCTGACCAGTGCCAACCCGGCGCAGATCGACAACACGGAGGCGAAGTTCCAGCTCAGCTTCAAGACCAAGATCCTCACCGACATCTTCGGCAGCAATGGCGACCTGTGGGGTGCCTATACACAGTCGTCGCGCTGGCAGGTGTACAACCGCGATCACTCGCGGCCGTTCCGGGAGACCAACTACGAACCCGAGGCCATGTTCGTCTGGCGCACCAAAGAAGGCATCCTGGGCGTGAAGGCGGCGCGCTATCTGGCGCTGGGCATCAACCACCAGTCCAACGGCCAGGGCGGCGCGCTGTCGCGCAGTTGGAACCGCATCACCGGCGCCATCGCCTTCGAGAGCGGCCAGTGGACGCTTACCCTGCGCCCCTGGTGGCGCGTGGAGGAGAGTGGCAGCGATGACGACAATCCAGACCTCGCCGACTACGCCGGACGCGGTGAAATCCTCGTCACACGCGTAATCGACGGCCATGTCCTGTCGCTGGAAGCTCGCCACTCGCTGCATCTCGGCAGCCGGAACCACGGTTCGCTGCGCGCCGACTGGGCCTTTCCCCTCAACGACCGCCTGAAGGGGCACGTCCAGTTGTTCAATGGTTACGCGGAGAACCTGATCGACTACAACCACCGTGCCACCTACCTGGGCGTGGGTTTCTCCCTGGTCGAGTGGCACTGAGCGGCCGGCGCGCTATTCCTCCAGCAGGCTCCTGAGCATCCACGCCGTCTTCTCGTGGATTTCCAGGCGCTGCGTGAGCAGGTCCATGGTCGGCTGGTCGTTGGCCTTCTCGACGGCCGGGAACAGGCTGCGCGCGGTGCGTGCCGTCGCTTCCTGCGCCGACACCAGCAGGCGGATCATGTCGGTCGCCTTGGGCGTACCCTCGACTTCCCTGATTGAGGCCAGCTTGACGAATTCCTTGTAGGTGCCCGGCGCGTGGTGGCCGAGGGAGCGGATGCGCTCGGCGATCATGTCCAGCGCATTCCACTGCTCGGTGTACTGGCCCATGAACATGACGTGCAGGGTGTTGAACATCGGCCCGGTGACGTTCCAGTGGAAATTGTGCGTCATCAGGTAGAGCGTATAGCTGTCGGCGAGAAACGCCGACAGCCCCTTGGCGATGGTGGCGCGATCCTTGTCGCCGATGCCGATGTCGATGCCGGGTACCTTCTTGCTTGCCATGGTGTTCTCCTTTGCCTGGAAACGTCGGTTGACGCTTCGGATATTAGAGGCATCGGCCATGACGGGCCAATGAAAGCTGCGAATTCACAAGATAGCCAATGGCTATCGCATTGCGCTCACTCCAGGTCCACCAGCAATGACTCCCTGACGGCAGCGGACGGCGTCGCCGTCGCCTGATAGGCCGGATGACCGATGCCCATGGTCAGCGCCGCGCCCTTCTTGAGCGCGGCGATCATCGGCGCCGTCAGTTCGAAGCGCAGGAAATGCACCGACGAGGTCTTCTCCTCGGTCTCGCGATCCAGGTCCTCGTTGGCAATCGGTGCCACGCGCGCGAAATCAGCCACCTGCACCCAGACCGCTTTCTCGATGCCGATCATTCGCGCCAACTGGGCTTTGCGCTCCTCCGGGTCGGAGTACTCGACCATGAAGGTGGCCTTCCAGTTCGTGCCGTCCGGAATCAGCGGGTTGTAGACGTCGAGTTCGTCCTGGATCAGGTCCGCTTCGAAAATGCGCTCCAGGCGCAGCATCTCCTGTACCTGGTACTGCATGGTGAGCCTGTCCTCGAAATAGAGGGTGGCGTTGGGGCCGAGGGCGACTTGGCGGTTCTTCTTGTGGGCCATGACCCTGGCGCGAAACTCCGGCCGCGCGCGGGCATAGTGTTCAAGGCTGTAGAGGTCGGCGTGGGTCAGCATGGTCATACTCCGTAGGCGATGCGCAGCAGCGTCATGGGATGTTCGGGTGCCGTGCCGTCGGCACGCGCGTGGGCGATGTGGTGGCCAGCCATGGCGCAGTCCGAGCCGTAGTGGTCGGGTTCGGCCTGATTGACGCGACCGACCACCGGCTTGACGATCTTCATGGCGTACTGGTGGAACTCCTTCTTCACCGCGTAGGTGCCGTCGTGGCCGGAACAGCGCTCGATGATGTCCACCTCGGTGCCGGGCACCAGCGACAGCGCCTCCTTCGTCTTCGGTCCGATGTTCTGCACCCGTTGGTGGCACGCCGCGTGGTAGGCGACCTTGCCCAGCGCCTGCTTGAAGTCCGTCTTCAGCCTGCCTTCCTTGTGGCGCAGCATCAGGTATTCGAAGGGGTCGTAGAAGGCGTTCTTCACCTTCAGCACGTCGGGGTCGTCCGGGAAGATCAGCGGCAACTCCTGCTTGAACATCAGCACGCAGGAGGGAATCAGTGCCGTGAGGTCCCAGCCCTGGTCGACCAGCTTCGCCAGCACGGGGATGTTGGCCTCCTTGGCCGCCTGCACCGCTTCGAGGTCGCCCAGTTCCAGCTTGGGCATGCCGCAGCAGCGCTCCTTCTCGGCGATGGTCACCGGTATGCCGTTGTGTTCGAAGACGGCGAGCAGGTCTTCGCCCGGCCCCGGCTCGTTGCGGTTCATGTAGCAGGTGGCGAACAGCGCGACCTTGCCGGTGGTCCTGCCAGCCGGTTCGCCGCGCGTGTCGGTGGGCAGACGGGCAAGCCGCTTGCGCAAGGGCTTGCCGGAGAACTCGGGCAGCCAGGCTTGGCTATGCACTCCGGCGACGGCTTCGAGCGCCTTGCGGGCCGGGCCGATCTTGTTCACGGCGTTGACGGTCGGCGCGACGATCGGGATGCCGACGAAGCTGCCGACCAGGTCGGTACTGGTGAGCACCCTGTCGCGCAGCTTGGCGCCATGGTTCTTGTAGTGAACCGCCTTGGCGCGCAACATCAGGTGCGGGAAATCCAGGTTCCACTCGTGCGGCGGCACGTAGGGGCACTTGGTCATGTAACAGAGATCGCAGAGGTAGCAGTGTTCGACGACCTTGGCGTAATCGGCCTTGGCGACGCAATCGACCTCCATCGATTCGGACGCATCGACCAGGTCGAACAGGGTCGGAAACGACTGGCACAGGCTGACGCAGCGGCGGCAGCCGTGGCAGATGTCGAAGACCCGCTCCATTTCCCTGTGGAGCGACGCTTCGTCGTAGAAGTCCGGATTGCGCCAGTCGAGGGCGTGACGGGTCGGTGCCTGAAGATTGCCTTCGCGTGCGGCCATGTTGTCCTCCCGACGAAAGTCAGCCGTGGCGATGTGAAATGCCCCGCATGGGGTACGCCACAACTGACTTCCGGCTTGCCGGTCAGCCCAGTTCGTTCAGGGCCTTGGTGTAGCGGTTGGCGTGCGAGCGCTCGGCCTTGGCCAGCGTCTCGAACCAGTCGGCGATTTCGTCGAAGCCCTCGGCGCGGGCGTCCTTGGCCATGCCCGGGTACATGTCGGTGTACTCGTGCGTCTCGCCGGCGACGGCCGACTTCAGGTTGTCCTTGGTGGCGCCGAACGGCAGGCCGGTGGCGGGGTCACCGACTTTCTCGAGATACTCGAGGTGGCCGTGGGCATGGCCGGTCTCGCCTTCGGCGGTGGAGCGGAACAGGGCGGCGACGTCAGCGTAGCCTTCCACGTCGGCCTTGTTTGCGAAGTACAGGTAACGACGGTTGGCCTGCGATTCACCGGCAAATGCGTCCTTCAGGTGTTTCTCGGTCTTGGATCCCTTGAGTTGCATGGTCAATCTCCTCTCGCTGGAATTGGGGGGCGGCAAGGCGCTAAGCCTTGTAGCAGTACCTTAGTACCCTACAACCGCAAAGGGAAATTGGATTTTCCTAAAGCTCCGATAGCGGGCGCCTATCGGCGTCCGATCGCCCTGGTGCCGGGCAGCCGGCAATCGAGCAAGGTCTTGCGCAGCAGGTCGATGGCCTGATGACGTGGGAAGCTGGCACGCCAGACGATGCCGACGCGCCGGGTCGGCGTCGGCTCGACGAAGGGCTTCACCCTCAGCAGCGGATCGTTGCGGTCGATGTCGTCGACCGCCGTCGCCGGCATGACCGTGATGCCGACCCCCGAGGCCACCATGTGGCGGATGGTTTCCAGCGAACTGCCTTCGAGCACCTGCGGTCCGCCCTGGCCGGCCCGAGTGCACAGGTCGAGCACCTGGTCACGGAAACAATTGCCGCGGCCGAGCATCAGGAGCGGTTGCTCCAGTAGTTTGCCCGGATCGACCGACTTCAGCTTCGCCCAGGGATGGCTTGCGGGCACCATGGTGCGGAATGCCTCGTCGTACACCGGCTGCGCAACCAGTCCCGGCTCCTCGATCGGCAGCGCCAGGACCGCGATATCGAGCTCGGCGGACTTCAGCTTGTCGATCAGCCGATGGGTGTAATTTTCTTCCAGCAGCAGCGGCATCTCCGGTGCCCGCTCGTGCAGCAGCGGCACCAGCTTCGGCAGCAGCCAAGGGCCAATCGTGTAGATCACGCCAAGGCGCAGCGGCCCCGCAAGCGGGTTCTTGCCGGCCGCAGCGATTTCAGTCACTTGCGCCGCCGCGCCGAGCACGCGTTCCGCCTGTGCCACGACCTGCTCGCCGATCGGCGTCACCCGCACTTCCTGGGGCGAGCGCTCGAACAGGATCACGCCCAGTTCGTCCTCCAGCTTCTTCACCGCCACCGACAACGTCGGCTGCGAGACGAAGCACTTCTCGGCGGCGCGGCCGAAATGGCGTTCGCGGGCGAGGGTGACGACGTAGCGCAGGTCGGTGAGCGTCATGCCTCAGTTGGCCTTCTTGCGCAGCCGAATTCCCGAGTAGGCCAGGCGCTCCTCGTTGCCGACCATGGAAAAGCTCATGGTGTCGCCCCGGCCGGTGCCCAGGCCGGCGGTCACCACCTCGTGGTCCGACACAGGCACGAAGCCGATGCGCAGCAGGATGTCGGGCACTTCGGCAAAGCGCGCTTCGCCGATCAACAGACCGTTGTCCTCCTTGAGAATCACGCTTTCCGGCGAAGGCCCGTCGATGCGATCGATCAGCTCGTACTGCCCGAGGTAGCGCCGAAAGTTCTCGGGCAGGCTGACCGGCGCGATCTTCTCGCCGAACAGCATGGTCTCGCCGCCCATCCGGCCGGCGATCACCTGGCGACCGTCGATGTTGGCGATCGACAGGCGGATGTCCTCGAACTCGCGCACCCGCACCGACAGCAGGCCAAACACCTTGTACTTGAGGCTGAACTGGCCATCTTCGTGCGGCACGATGCGGAAGTGGTGGCCGGCCGCTTCGGCATCGATGTTGCCGGAACTCGTCGAAATCTTCGCCAGGCCGACCATGGTGTCGAAATGACCTTCGAACAGCCGCAGTTCCTCGGCGGTCGGCGCGCGCTCCGGCGAGGCGGCGAGCGACTTGGGCGCGGGCCGCCTGACGCCCGTTCTTGCTTCCAGCATCAGGCTCAGCGCCTCGCCGGCGATCTTCGACACCGCCGTATGCGAACTGCCCGAGTTGGTGAGCACCACCACGCCCAGCTTGTGCTCGGGCAGGATGGCCAGCATGCTGTGCGAGTCGGGCAGCGAGCCGCCGTGGCTGGCGACCGGGCCGCCGCCCGGCACCTGGATGCCGTGCATCATCCAGCCCAGGCCGACCAGGGAATCGAAGGCGAACGGGGCCTTGGTGTTCTGGGGCCGCAGCATTTCCTCGACCGAGGCCTTCGACAGGATGCGCCGGTCGCCCAGTGTGCCGCCGGCGAACTCCATCTTGATGAACTGGCTGAGGTCAACCACGTTGCTGAGCAGGCCCGCGGCCGGCATGTCGCGCAGCGAGAAGGCCTCCACCTCCTGGTGCTTTTCGTAGGTCTTGGCCCGCGGGCGGGCGGCGAAGCTGCTATGCGCCATGCCCAGCGGTGCAAAGAAATGGCGCGTCATGTAGTCGCCGAAGGGGTCGCCGGAGAGCCGCTGCACGGCGGTACCGAGCACCGCCATGCCGGCATTGGAGTAGGAAAACACCTTGTTCGGCGGGAAGGTCAGGTACTGGTCGCGCAAGCCATCGACGACGACTTCGAAGTGCGGCGACGGATTGCGCACGTAGAGGTCGAGCAGGTAGTTGGACGGCAGGCCGGAATAGTGCGCCATCACATTGCGCGGCGTCACCGGATCGGCATGTGCGTAGCGGCTCTTGATCGAGAACTCCGGCAGCGCGACCGCCAGCGGCTGGTCGATGTCCAGCCTGCCCTGTTCGGCCAGTTGCATCACCGCCGCGGAAGTGAACAATTTGGCGATCGAGCCAGCCCGATACACGGTGTCCGGCGTTGCGCGGACATCGTTCTCCCGGTCCGCATAACCGAAGCCGGCTTGCCAGATCACCTGCTGGTCGTCGACCAGCGCGATGCTGAGGCCGGTGATGTCGTTCTGCGACATTTCCCTCTCGACCAGCCAGGTCAGGTAGTCCCGGGTGTGCCGAAAGTCGCCACGCTCCAGGTGGGTCGCCACCGGCGGCGGCACGGCACAGGAAGCCAGCAGGACGAGCGAACTGGCAGCTAAGGCAAGGAGGCGGGCGCGCATGGGGGATTCACGAGGGTCGGGCAGCAATCGCGCAGTGTCGCAGAGCGCGCAAGCTGTCGTCAATCGCGGACGCGTTTCAGCCTTGCCCCACCGGGTCCGGCAGGGGATAATCGCGCCCCTTCAGGCCGCCTTTCGGCTTTCTGGCCCCCGGAGTTCCCCTTGTCCCTCGCCCCCGAAGTCTCCCGTCGGCGTACTTTCGCCATCATTTCCCACCCGGACGCGGGCAAGACCACGCTCACGGAAAAGCTGCTGCTGTTCGCCGGCGCGATCCAGATCGCCGGCAGCGTCAAGGCGCGCAAGGCCTCACGCCACGCCACGTCCGACTGGATGGAGATCGAGAAGCAGCGCGGCATCTCGGTAGCCAGCTCGGTGATGCAGATGGAGTACCGCGACTGCGTCATCAACCTGCTCGACACCCCCGGCCACCAGGATTTTTCGGAAGACACCTACCGGGTGCTGACCGCCGTCGACGCGGCGCTGATGGTGATCGACGCCGCCAACGGCGTGGAGGCGCAGACGCTGCGCCTGATCGAGGTCTGCCGCGCCCGCAACACGCCCATCCTCACCTTCATCAAC
>JACRIZ010000133.1 GCA_016235765.1 Rhodocyclales bacterium
CGCTGGCAGAACTGGGCGGCCTACAGGCAGGGCGAGTTCTCCGTCGTCGTGGCCGAAGCGCAGTTCGCCGCCGCCCGCCAGGACCTGATCGTCCGTGTTTCGCAGGCCTACTTCGACGTCCTGTTGGCGCAGGAAACCGTGACCACCGCGGCGGCCCAAAAGACGGCCATCGCGCAGCAGCTCGAGTCGGCCAAGCGCAACTTCGAGGTCGGCACGGCGACCATCACCGACACCCACGAGGCGCAGGCGCGCTTCGACCTCGCCGTGGCTACGGAGATTGCCGCGCAGAGCGATCTCACCGTCAAGCGCCAGGCGCTGCTGACGCTGATCGGCAAGGATCCGGAATTCCTCAAGGCGTTGCGCACGGGCGCCCAGATCGGCCGGCCGCAGCCCGACGACATGATGAAGTGGGCGGAAACCGCCGAGACCGGTAACCTGTCGGTGGCGCAGGCCCAGGCGGCGCTGGAGATTGCCGACCAGGAAGTGGCCAAGCAGCGCGCCGGCCACCTGCCGACGCTCGACCTCGTCGCCACCCACGGCAAGAGCGGTGCCGGCTACGGCTCCACCGGTACCGGCTTCGACAGCAAGGCGAGCACCATCGGCGTGCAGCTGACGGTGCCCATCTTCGCCGGCGGCGCCGTCATGTCGCGGGATCGCGAAGCCGTCGCCTTGCGCGAGAAGGCCATCGCCGACCTGGACAACGCCCGCCGCCAGGCCACCCTCGGCGCCCGCCAGGCCTATCTCGGCGTGAGTTCAGGCCTGTCGCAGGTGAAGGCATTCGAAGCGGCAGTGGCGTCCTCGCAATCCGCCCTCGACTCGAACAAGGTCGGCTACGAAGTCGGCGTGCGCATCAACATCGACGTGCTGAACGCGCAGAGCCAGCTCTTCGACACCCGCCAGAAGCTCTCCAAGGCACGCTTCGACACCTTGATTGCCCAGTTGCGGCTCAAGCAGGCCGCCGGCAACCTGATCGAAGAAGATCTGGTCGCGATCAACGCCCTGCTGGAATAGGCCCCCGACCCGCCGTCGGGTCAGGCCTTGTTGAAAGTGAATGGAGGCACCTGCGAGGCCATTCCGCTATCTGTCGCTTTGCTGGTCGGCGCCATCGTCTGCCCGGAATCGGAAGTCTGCTCCAACCCCAGGCCGTACCTGCACAAAGCCAATGCGCCGTACCAGAGCCAGCGCGACCGCTTCAACGGCTACTTGCTGAGCCTCGAATTGGCGCCCGGCACCTACACGCTGCAATCGCTCGCCACCGTGTATGTCTCGCTGCTGTCCGAGGCCGGGGGATACGTGCCGCTGGACATGAAGTTTCACGTCCGGCCGAACACGATCAGCTACCTCGGGCACATCGATGTCGTCCTGCGTGAGCGGAAGACGGACGCGGAAGCGAGAGCCGGCCGTGAGCAGTTGAACATCGGCCCGGTGGTGCGCGTCGAGATGAAGGATGCGTCCAGAACCGGCTATTCGACGGGTGCCTTTGATGTCGTCGTTGAAGACAAATTCGACGACGACCTGCCCTCGTTTGTCGCCGAATATCCCGCCCTGAAGAAGCTCAAGGTGGACAAGGCCATCCTTACTATGCGGAAGAGACCGGAGTAAGCCGCTCGATCAGGGCCATCGTGCGTGCCGTGGCGGTACCCATTCGGGTATATCCATCGTCATATGGACATCGCATAGACGATAGCCCTATAGTGCCCCGGGCTTTTCATCCGGCAATTGTCGGGTGACAAAATGCAAGGGAGAAAGCCGGTCCACCGGCTTGCAATGAACAACCGCCAGATTCACCATCCCGCCGAGCCGAGCCGAGCCGAGCCGAGCCGAGCCGAGCCGAGCCGAGCCGAGCCGAGCCGAGCCGAGCCGAGCCGAGCCGAGCCGAGCCAAGCCGAGCCGAGCCGAGCCGAGCCGAGCCGAGCCGAGCCGAGCCGAGCCGAGCCGAGCCGAGCCGTGGACGGCGTACGGCGTACGGCGTACGGCGTACGGCCCCGCCCGGGGCGTATTCAACCCCCACAACAACAGAAACAAAGCCGCCCCGCTTTTGGTGTGGCCGCCGCCTATCCCGTTCGTCATATTGACCGAACGCTCACATGCCAATATCCTGCTGGGCACTTCAGACCCGCGAGCACGCGGGCGAGCGATTCCCCGAGAGAGATGGCAAGTCCCGCCGCACGCGTTGTCTTTGGACCCGTGGTAGGCGAACAGGCTTGCATCGTGCAGCCATTGACAGGGAATCGAGGAGGGTGCGTGATCGACAGCACTACCGAGCCGGCGCAGGCCGGCGAAAACAATACATTCGGTTTGGCGTCCGCAGTCCTTCCTTCCGAACAACCCGATAAGCTTTCCATCCGGTCCATTCCCGGCACTCGTGCGCTCGGCAGGCGGACGGATTTTTGCGCGTGTGAATTGCGAGAGAGAAGTGCGCTGTTGGAGAAGTCAGCCGTGGTGGCACGCCGAGAAATGAAGAATGGAGAAGGATGGCATGAAGAATGACGATGGGAATCGTGGTCTGTTCCTGCATCTCTGGAAAAGTGTCTCAATGCCAACGAAGGTGGTAGCTATTTTGCTTTTTGTCATTGGAATGGCGAACATGAACATGCTTATCGACTACTGGAAGGGAGCTGACCGCGCCCTGATTCGTGAGATGCGTTTGGTCGCCAAACAAAATCCCAAGAAATACCAAGAAAACCTTGATGAGGTGGTACTGAAACACATACCCCTTGGCACATCAGCGGAAATGGCACTGGAAACTTGCGATAAGAACGGCTTTGAAACAGGCCAGCACAAGACCTTGAAGATAGGCGAAATCTACCCAGGTTTTGACGAGGTCATTTCCTGTGGCAAAAAGGAGTGGCGCTGGTACCTGATCTTTTCCGACGAATATCAGGTGTTCGTTTATCTCAAGAACAATCAAGTTGGAGCGGTAGCGGGACGTTTCTTCGCGCGTTTGTTTGGTTCAATTTGACCAAATTCAGCCATCGTTACCAGCGAGAAATCGGTTACCAAGCCGTACAACAATTGGTTCTTGTCAAACTCAACCCCTGCCTGACTGGGCGCTACAAACTAAACGTCTAAGGGAGAATCAGATGGGAATTATCGAAGTTCGGTACAAATCGATTGGCTCTGACAACAACATCGATCCCGTTTACCACAAATACATTGTCTACACGGATGACAATGGCAAAGAGTGGTATGCGCGCGGAGGCACAGGGGATGATGATGGATTGACGGGCCCCACGGGCGGGTTGGGCGGGGGACATTTTCCATCGGGGGATATCGTCACCGTAACCGGAGAGTACGTTAAAGGTACCAAAGACTGGAACGGTTTGCCAGACGGTAGTTATCGTTTAGATGGCCGAGAAGTCCTGATCACGGGTGATGTAAAGCCCTACTGGGACAAAATCGTTGAGCGGATGGAGCAGATCAACAGAGAGCGTCACGACTATAAGGGCGATCAGAACAGCAATACGGCGGCTGACGATGCGATCAGGGCTGCTGGACTGCGGGAACCCACGCTAGATGGCATCGGCAACTTCTTTTCACCTGGATCGAGATCCGGAGAAGTTAAGTACCGAGACCTTTGGCGGGAATTGCTTGAGAAGATCAGGGCCGCCTTCGGCCTCGCCAAGACCATCGTCTCCCCAGTCGTTCTCGACCTGAACGGCGACGGCATCGCTACTACCGGCCTGAGAAGTAGCGTGCACTTCGATCACGACGCCAATGGCTTCGCCGAAGGGACAGGCTGGATCAACGGCGCAGACGGCATCCTCGTACGGGATTTGAACGGCAACGGCAGCATCGACAGCGGCCGCGAACTGTTCGGTTCCGAGACCCTGCTCGCCAACGGACAAGAGGCCGCCAACGGCTACACCGCGCTCGCCGAATTCGATGGCAATCAGGACGGCAAGGTCGACACGCAGGATTCCGCCTACACCACCCTCAAAGTCTGGAAAGACACCAACGGCGACGGCGTCAGTCAGGCCGATGAACTCCTCACGCTGGCCGCCGCAGGCGTACAAAGCATCGCCACGGGCTTCACGGCACTCGATCAAACCGACGCCAACGGCAACATCACCAAGCAGACCAGCACATTTACCCGTACCGACGGAACGACCGGAACAAGCGCGGACATCTGGTTTGTCGAAGACAAAGCCGACACCATCGCCACGGAATGGCTGTCAGAGACTGCTGCTATCTCAGCCCTACCCGACGTTCAGGGCTCGGGCAACCTCTACGACCTGCACCAGGCCATGCTGCGAGATAGCAGCGGACACCTGCAAAACCTGGTCAGCCAATTCGTCCAAAGCGCAGACCCGACTACAAGACGCAGTCTTGTTGACCAAATACTTTTCGCCTGGGTCGGCGTCGAAAACATCGCGCCCAATAGTCGCGGCTACATTACAGATGCCCGGCGACTCTACGTGCTGGAAGCATTCCTCGGCGAAGGATTCATCCAAGGCTATGGCGCTTGGGCGGGAACAGCCAATACGGGCTGGAATTCCGGCGACTACCTGTCCGGTATCTATTTTGAACTAGCCGGTAACGTCTTCGCCCAACTCATGGCGCAAAGTCATCTGAAGACGGTAGTGGATGCCATTACAGCTACTTGGAACGCCACTACCGAGCAATTAGACTGGGACGTCTCCGGCGCGATCACCCAATTGCAGACCCTCTACACCAACGGTCAACTGGACAGCTTCCCGAACGACCTGAGTGAAGTGCTGAAGCTCTATGGCGACGACGGCACGAAGATTCAGGATGCGCTACGTGCCCAAGGCGACATCACCGCCACCGGAATTCCCGGCTGGCTGGCGCGTATCGGCATTGGTGACCTGGTCGGTGACGATGGCAACGACATTCTGACCGGAACGGCCCAAAGCGATGCCATCTACGGCAAAGGAGGCCACGACGTGCTGGATGGCGGTGCCGGCAATGACTACCTGCAAGGTGGCGAAGGCAACGATACCTACCTCTTCAACCTGGGGAGCGGACAAGAAGCCATCTTCGACATGGAGAGCGCCGTAAGTCAGGTTGGCAACACGGATACCGTACGCTTCGGCGCAGGAATTGCAGCTACCGACATCAGCGTGGCCAGGAGGGACTACGACATCGTGCTCAGCTTCAGTGGGAGCACCGACACGCTGACCTTGCAGAACTGGGGCGGCGGCGACATCTATCGCATCGAACGTTTCGAGTTTGCCGACGGAACCGTCTGGACCCCGACTGACATTCAGGCGCTTCTGTCAGCGGAACCACTTAATGGTGGTGCGGGCGACGACGTGCTTTCGGCGTGGGCTGGTGAGAACGCCACACTTCGCGGATTGGGAGGCAATGACACACTCATCGGCTTCGACGGCAACGACGTCCTCGACGGTGGTGTCGGCGACGACAAGCTGCTCGGCGGTACAGGTCAGGATACTTTGATCGGTGGGCTGGGCGACGATCACTTTGACGTCGATGATGCGGGCGACGTGGTGATCGAGGCGGCGAACGAGGGCAGCGATACCGTCCAATCCATTGCGAGCTACACCCTTTCGGACAACGTCGAGGGTCTAATCCTGTTGGGCACGGCCGCCCTCAGCGGTACGGGCAATGCTGCCGACAACATTCTGATGGGCAATAGCGCTGCCAACACGCTAACTGGCAATGCGGGCAACGATACGCTGAATGGCGGCGAGGGCGCCGACACCATGGTCGGCGGTATCGGCGACGACGTCTATGTGGTCGACACAGTTGGTGACGTTGTCGTCGAAAACGCCAACGAAGGTGACGACCAGATTCACTCTACGATCAGTTGGACGTTGGGGGCAAACCTGGAACGTCTCCAAGCGGAAGGCGGTGCCGACGTAGACCTGACGGGGAATGCCCTGGACAACGGCATTTGGGGTAACTCCGGCACTAACTTGATGGTTGGCGGCCTTGGCACCGACTTTCTTTCGGGTGGCCGGGGAAACGATGTGTATGTGTTCAATCGCGGCGATGGACAAGACTCGATCGACAACACAGATGTTGTTGGCGCAATAGACACATTGCGATTCGGCACTGGAATTGCCGATTCCGACGTCTTGGCAATTCGGACCGGCGATGACCTGTTCCTGAAGATCAAAGGAACGTCCGACCAGGTTGCGTTTGTCGGCTACTTTGCGGCGAACACATCCATCGCCGGTCTTGAGGCTGACCACCGGATCGATCGGGTCGAATTTACAAACGGAATGTTCTGGGACCAAGCGGCAATTCAGGCGCAGGTCGACCGGGCGACGAACAATCGAGCACCGGTGATCAACACGACCTTGCCGGCGCTACACGCCGCGGCGGGCATTGCGTTCCAGTATACCGTCGCGAGCGACACCATCACCGACCCCGACGTTTGGAGTACGGTAACCTACAGCGCCACGTTGGTCGATGGCTCGCCCCTTCCAGCATGGCTTAGCTTTGATTCGGCGACCCGCACGTTCTCGGGTACCCCGGGAATCGGTGATGTCGGAAGCCTCCAGTTTGTGCTCTGGGGCAAAGACGAATACGGCTATGGGGTGGGCGAGGGCGTAACCCTGAGTGTGGGCGCGACCAATAGCGCTCCTACGGTCGCCAGCGCGATTGCCGACCAGAGCGCGACGGAGGGCGTGCTCTACGAGTTCACGTTGGCGGCGAATACCTTCGTCGATCCAGACACAGGAGACACGGTTTCCGTCAGTGCTACTCGCTCGAATGGTACGGCGCTTCCTTCATGGCTCACCTTCAATGCGGCCACAGGGACGTTCAGTGGAACGCCTCCGACGGGGTCCTGCTGGTCTCGTTTGCCCTGCAGCTCTTCGCCCTGGTCACGCCGCTCTTCTTCCAGGTCGTCATGGACAAGGTGCTCGTCCATCGCGGCTTCACGACGCTCGATGTCATCGCCTTTGGCTTCCTGGTGGTGATCGTCTTCGAGACCGTGCTCTCGGGTCTACGCAGCTACGTCTTCGCCCATACGACCAGCCGCATCGACGTCGAACTCGGCGCCCGGCTGTTCCGCCATCTTCTGAACCTGCCCCTGGCCTACTTCCAGGCCCGGCGGGTCGGCGATACCGTCGCCCGCGTGCGCGAACTGGAGAACATCCGCCAGTTCCTCACCGGCAACGCCATCACCCTGGTGCTGGACCTCTTCTTCTCGGTGGTATTCATTGCGGTGATGCTCTTCTACAGCGGCTGGCTGACCCTGATCGTCGTGCTGTCCTTGCCGGCCTACGGCATTCTCTCCGCCTTTCTGACGCCGCTCCTGCGTGCCCGCCTGCACGAGAAGTTCAACCGCGGCGCCGAGAACCAGGCCTTCCTGGTCGAGAGCATCAACGGCATCGACACCCTCAAGGCCATGGCGGTCGAACCCCAGATGACCCGCCGATGGGACAATCAACTCGCCGCCTATGTGGCGGCCGGCTTCCGCACCGCCACCCTCGGCACCCTCGCCCACGAAGGCGTGAACCTGATCGGCAAGCTGGTCACCGTCGCTACCCTGTGGCTCGGCGCTCGCCTCGTCATCGACGGCCAACTCACGGTCGGCCAACTGATCGCCTTCAACATGCTGGCCGGCCGGGTGGCCCAGCCGGTGATGCGCCTGGCGCAACTGTGGACCGATTTCCAGCAGACCGGCATCTCCGTGCAGCGCCTGGGCGACATCCTCAACAGCCGGACTGAACTCGCCACGAACAGGAGCGGCCTGCCGCCGCTCCAAGGCCGCATCGAACTCGACCGGGTGATCTTCCGCTACCGGCCGGATGCGCCGGAAGTTCTGAGAGGCATCGAACTGACCATCGAACCCGGCGAGGTGATCGGCATCGTCGGCCGCTCCGGCTCCGGCAAGAGCACCCTGGCCAAGCTGGTGCAGCGCTTGTATCTGCCCGAGAGCGGCCGGGTGCTGGTCGACGGCATGGACCTCGCCATGGCCGACACCCGTTCGCTACGCCGGCAGATCGGTGTCGTCCTTCAGGAGAACATGCTCTTCAACCGCAGCATCCGGGAGAACATCGCCCTGTCCGATCCCGGCCTGCCGCTGGAAGCGGTGATGGGTGCCGCCAAGCTGGCCGGCGCCCACGACTTCATCCTCGAACTGCCCGAAGGCTACGACACCCCGGTCGGCGAGCACGGCTCGACCCTCTCCGGCGGCCAGCGCCAGCGCATCGCCATCGCCCGGGCGCTGATCACCAATCCGCGCATCCTGATCTTCGACGAAGCCACCAGCGCGCTCGACTACGAGTCGGAACGGATCATCCAGAACAACATGAAGGCGATCTGCCAAGGCCGCACGGTGATCGTCATCGCCCACCGCCTGTCGGCCGTGCGCGACGCCAACCGCATCATCGTCCTCGACCGCGGCCGCATCGTCGAAGCGGGCAGCCACGCCGAACTGCTCGGCCACGAGGCCGGGCATTACTCCCGGCTGCATCGCTTGCAGATGGGGTGAGACATGACAAGGCCTTTCACCACCAAGTGCACCAAGGGCACCAAGCAATCCCAAGAAAACATGTCGTTAGCAGTTCTTGGTGTCCTTGGTGTACTTGGTGGTGAAACGATCTTGAATTGCCAAGAATGAACCCTTCCCCCTCCCTCCGCCTGCAAGCCTTCGGCGACCTGATCGCGCGCTACGCGACCCTCTTTCGCCACGTCTGGAAGGAGCGCAAGAGCCTCGACCCGCATCCGCGCCTGCCGCACGAAGCCCAATTTCTGCCGGCCGCGCTGGAGCTGCAGGAATCCCCGGTATCCCCGGCGCCGCGCATCACCATGTGGCTGCTGATCGCCTTCGCCGTCATCGCCTTGCTGTGGGCGATCTTCGGCCACATGGATGTGGTCGCGACCGCCCAGGGCAAGATCGTGCCCGGCGACCGCACCAAGGTCATCCAGCCGATCGAGACCGCCACCGTCAAGGCCATCCACGTCACCGACGGCCAGGCGGTCAAGGCCGGCGACGTGCTGATCGAACTCGACGCCACCAACACCACCGCCGACAGCACCCGGCTGGCCAACGATCTGGCCACGGCCAGACTGCAGGCGGCCCGTGCCCGGGCGCTGCTGACGGCCATCGCCTCGGGCCGGGCGCCGGCCCTCGGCCCGGTGTCGGGCATCGACGCCGACCGTCGTACCCAGGAACAGCGCATCCTCGAAGGCCAGTACCACGAGTACCAGGCCAGGCTGGCCCGCATCGATGCCGACAATGTCCGCCGGGCGGCGGAACTGGCTTCCACCCGCGAAGTGGTGACCAAACTCGAACAGACCGTACCCATCGCCAAGCGCCGGGCGCAGGACTTCAAGAACCTGGTGGACCAGAAGTTCATGTCCGAACACGGCTATCTGGAAAAGGAACAGTCCCGCATCGAACTGGAGGCCGACCTGGCGACCCAGAAAAGCCGGCTCCATGAGTTGGAAGCCGCCATCGAAGGCGGCAAGAGCGAACGGGTGGCCCTGATCGCCGAATTCCGGCGCCTGGCGCTCGACAGCTTGAACGAAGCCGAGCAGAAGACGACCACGGCCGAACAGGAACTGATCAAGGCCGACTCGCGCGGCAAGCGGATGACGCTCACCGCGCCGGTGGACGGCACGGTGCAGCAGTTGGCCGTGCATACCATTGGCGGGGTGGTGACCGAGGCCCAGCCCCTGATGATGGTGGTCCCGAAAGACAATCCGATCGAGGTCGAGGCTTACGTCGAGAACAAGGACATCGGCTTCGTGAATCCGGGGCAGGACGCCGTGGTGAAGATCGAGACCTTTCCCTTCACCAAGTACGGCACCATCGAAGCCCAGGTGGCCTACGTGTCGAACGATGCGGTGAATGACGAGAAGCGGGGGCTGATCTTCCCGGCGCGGGTGAATCTCGACCGCGCGACGATTCAGGTGGAGAACAAGACCGTCAATCTCTCACCGGGCATGGCGGTGACGGTGGAGGTGAAGACCGCCCAGCGGCGCGTCATCGAGTACTTCCTCAGTCCGCTGCTGCAGTACAAGGATGAGAGTTTGCGGGAGCGGTAGCAGGCAGATCGTCGCGATCAACGCCCCGCTGGAACAAGCCGCTCGATCAGGGCCATCGTGCGCGCTGTGGCGCCGCGATGGCGGGTGGCGAAGGCGCGGCCAAAGTCAGCCATGGCGGCACGCCTCGGCGCATCGCCGATCAGGGCCAGGGCTTCGCGCACCAGTTCCTCCGCATCGCTCACCTGCTGCGCCGCGCCCGCGGCGAGCGCTTCGCGCGCGGCATCGGCGAAATTGAAGGTCGAGGGGCCGAGCAGCACGGGGGTGCCCACCGCGCAGGCTTCGATCAGGTTCTGGCTGCCGTAGTCGAGCAGGCTGCCGCCGACGAAGGCCGCATCGGCCGCGGCGTACCAGGCGAAGAGTTCGCCCATGCTGTCGCCCAGCCACACTTGCGTCGTGGCCGCCGGCGGCTCGTGGGCCGAGCGGCGCTGTACCGTGAATCCCCTGGCGGCGATCAGCGAGGCCACTTCGTCGAAACGCTGCGGATGGCGCGGCACGATCGCCAGCAGTACGTCGCTCGCCTTCGGCCAGGCGTCGAGGATCAGCGCCTCCTCGCCTTCGCGCGTGCTGGCGCAGAGGAACATGCGGCGCCCGCCGAGCGCGGTGCGCAACGCTTCGCCGACCCGCAACTGCGCGGCGGGCGGCTCGATGTCGAACTTCAGGTTGCCGAGCACCGCCACTTCCGGCGCACCGATCTCGCGCAGGCGGCAGGCGTCGTCCTCGCCCTGGGCGGCCACGGCCGCCAAATCGCGCAGCGTCTGCCGCGTCAGCGTTGCCCAGCGCGCGTAGCGGCGCGCCGATCGCTCGGAGAGGCGGGCATTGACGAGCAGCAGCGGAATCGCGCGCGCCCGGCAGGCGGCGACCAGATTCGGCCAAAGTTCGGTTTCCATGATCAGGCCCAGTTCGGGCCGGAAGCGGGTCAGAAAGCGGGCAATCGCCCAAGGTGTGTCGTAGGGCAGGTAGACGCGATCGACGCTGTCGCCGTACAGCGCGACGGAAGTCTCGCGGCCGGTCGGGGTCATGTGGCTGAACAGGATGCGGTGCCCGGCATAGCGCTGGCGCAGGGCGGCCACCAGCGGTTGCGCCGCACGCGTCTCGCCGACCGACACGGCGTGGATCCAGATCACCGGTTGCTGCGGCCGCAGGGCAGCGAAGCCGAAGCGCTCGCCCCAGTGCCGCAGATACTCGGGCTGACGTCGGCTGCGCCAGAGCAGGTGCAGCAGCGCCCAGGGCAGCAGCGCGACCAACAGGATCGAGTAGAGGGCTCGCGGCATCAGGGCAGCAGTTGCAGCGCGCGACGGACCACTTCGCCGGCCTTGGGCGCGGCCCCGGGGCCGCCGAGATTGACGGCATTCGGGCCGGCCAGCACGCCGGTCAAGGTGGGGTCGGAACCGCAATAGAGCGCCAGCGTCGGCCGGTCGAGCGCGGCGGCCAGATGCACGAGCCCCGTATCGACGCCGATCACCAGCGCGGCACCGGCCAGCAGGCCGGCCAGGTCGGTGAGGTTCATGGCGGGCGCGGCGACCGCGCGGCCCAGCGAGGTCGCCAGCCGCCCGGCGCGGGTGCGCTCGGCAGGGCTGCCGCCCGGCAGCACGCAGCGCAGGCCGGTGGCGATCAGTGCCATGCCGAGCGCCTGCCAGTCGCCCTCGGGCCACTCCTTGTCGGCGCGGCTGGTGGCGGTCAGCAGCACCGCGTAGTCGCCCTGCGAGAGCCAGGGCGCTGCCAGCGGGGGCGCCTTGATGCCGTAAGCGACGGCGGGTTCGGGCCGGTAGCCGAGTGCTGTGGCGGCGAGCTGGCGATTGCGCTCGACCGCATGCAGGTGGCGCGGCACGAAAATCTGCTCGTCGTAGCAGCGCGCGGCCACAGGCTCGCGCGCGCACTGGCGGTCGTGGCCGAAGCGCGGCCCGATGGCCTGCGACGCGATCAGCGCGCTCTTCAGCAATCCCTGGCTATCGATCACCGCATCGTATGCGTCAGCCCTGACGGTACGCCGGAAGGCGGCCATCTCGCGCCAGGTGGTCGGAGCGTAAAGCGCCTTGCGCCAGCGCCGGATCGCGACCGGGATGACGCGACGCACGGCCGGATGCAGGCGCGGCAGTTCGGCGAAGTTCTCCTCGACCACCCAGTCGATGACGGCGTTCGGGAAGTGGCGCGCGAGATCGGTGGCGACCGGCAGGTTATGCACGACGTCGCCCAGCGAAGAGGTCTTGATGAGGAGAATGCGCACGCGCGTACCGGTAGAATTCGAGTCCGCCCGATTATAGCGACGCCCATGGCCCGTTCGCCCCTCTCCGCCGTCCTCATCACCCGCAACGCGGCGTCGCAATTGCCGGCCTGCCTTGCCGCGCTGGCCTTCTGCGACGAAATCGTGGTGGTCGATTCGGGCAGCGACGACGCTACGCTCGCCATCGCGCGGCAACACGGCGCGCGCGTCGTCGAACAAGCCTGGCTCGGTTTCGGCCCGCAGAAGCAGTTCGCCATCGGGCAGGCGCAGCACGACTGGGTGCTGTGCATCGACGCCGACGAACGGGTGAGCGACGAACTGCGCACCAGCATCGTCGCCGAACTGGCGGCACCGAGCTTCCACGCCTATCGCTTTCCGCGCTGCAACCGCTTCATGGGCCGCTACCTGCGCCATGGCGAGGGCTATCCCGACTGGAGCCTGCGCCTGTTCGATCGCCGCCATGCGCGCTGGTCGGACGACGCGGTGCACGAGAAGGTGCTCACCGAGGTCGCGGTGGGCGAGCTGCGTGGCGACCTCCTGCACGATTCCGCCGAAACGCTGGCGCACTATCTGGCCAAGCAGGATCGCTACACGACGCTCGCTGCCGAAGAGGCGCTGGCGCGCGGCAAACGTGGCACGCTGCTGCATCTGCTGCTTTCGCCGCTGGTGCGCTTCGTCAAGTTCTACTTCGTCCGCCTCGGCTTCCTGGACGGGCTTCCCGGGCTGGTGCACATCCTGGTCGGCTGCCGGAACAGCACCATGAAGTATGAGAAAATGCGCGCCATACTCAAGGAGCGAAAATGAAGGTCCTGATCACGGGCGCGGCCGGCTTTATCGGCATGTTTGTCGCGGAGCGCCTGCTGGCACGCGGCGACACGGTCGTCGGCATCGACAACCTCAACGACTATTACGACGTTTCGCTCAAGGCAGCGCGTTTGGCGCGCCTGACGCCCAACCCGGCCTTCCGCTACGTCAAGCTCGACCTCGCCGATCGCGAGGGCATGGCGGCGCTGTTCAATCAGGAACGCCCCGATGCGGTGATCAACCTCGCCGCACAGGCGGGGGTGCGCTACTCGCTTAAGAATCCGCTCGCCTACGCGGACAGCAACCTGATCGGCTTCGTCAATGTGCTCGAAGGCTGCCGCCACAACGGCGTCCAGCACCTGCTCTATGCGTCCAGTTCCAGTGTCTATGGCGGCAACAAGAAGGTGCCGTTCGCCGAGGACGACAACGTCGACCATCCGGTCAGCCTCTACGCGGCGACCAAGAAGGCCAACGAACTGATGGCCTATTCCTACAGCCATCTGTACGGCATTGCCGCCACCGGCCTGCGCTTCTTCACCGTCTATGGGCCCTGGGGCCGGCCGGACATGGCCTACTTCAGCTTCACGCAGAACATCCTGGCCGGCAAGCCGATCGACGTGTTCAATCACGGCAAGATGCAGCGCGACTTCACCTACATCGACGACATCGCCGAGGGCGTGCTGCGCATCCTGGACAAGGCGCCGACCGCAACGAACAACGCGCCGCCCCAAACCGTGTTCAACATCGGCAATCACGATCCGGTCGAACTGATGGAATTCATCGGCACGCTGGAGCAGGCGCTCGGCAAGCAGGCGACTTACAACTTCCTGCCCATGCAGGATGGCGACGTGCCGATCACCTATGCCGAGACCTCGCGCCTGCGCGCCGCGGTCGGCTTCTCGCCGTCGACGCCGCTGGCCGTTGGCATCGGCCGTTTCGTCGCCTGGTATCGCGATTACTACCGGTAGGGCAAGTGGCTACCTACGCGATCGGCGACATTCAGGGCTGCTACGCCGAACTGACGCGCCTGCTCGATTATCTCGGTTTCTCGCCGTTGCGCGATCGCCTCTGGCTGGTCGGCGACCTCGTCAATCGCGGCCCCGATTCGCTGGCCGTGCTGCGCTTCGTCAAGGGGCTCGGCGAGCGCGCGACCACCGTACTCGGCAACCACGACCTGCATCTGGTGATGCAGTCGGAAGGCCACGGCAAGACCAGCCGCGAGGATACGCTGGCGGAAGTGCTGGCCGCGCCGGATCGCGCCGAACTGATCGCCTGGCTGCGCAGCCTGCCCCTGTTCCACGTCGAGGCTGAGTACGCGATGGTGCATGCCGGCCTGCTGCCGCAGTGGGATGTCGCGCAGTCGGCCGCGCTTTCCGACGAAGCGCATGCCGCCCTCACCGCGCCGGACTACCGCGACTTTCTCGCTCACATGTGGGGGTCGGAGCCGAATGCCTGGCGCGACGATCTGGCTGGCTGGGATCGCCTGCGCGTGGTGGTGAATGCCATGACGCGGATGCGCTTCTGCACCCCCGAGGGGGTGATGGAATTCCGCGCGCCGGGCGCGAAGGGACCGCCCGATCGCGGTCCGGCCGGCTGCCTGCCCTGGTACGAAGCGCCGGGGCGGCGCAGCGCCGACCATCAGGTGCTCTGCGGCCACTGGTCGGCACTGGGTTTCAGGCGCGAGAAGAATCTCCTGGCGCTGGATTCCGGCTGCCTGTGGGGCGGCTGCCTGACGGCCGTGCGGCTTGAGGATCGGCGGGTGTTTCAACTGCCATGTGCGCGGCAGGTGGAACCGGAGGGCTGGGAATGAAGCGCGCCAGCGCGTGGCTGATCGACTGGTGGCTGTGATGCGCCAGATGGCGGCGGTCGGCACTGGCGGCGTCGACTGCGGGCAGGAAGGCGACGTGCACGGTCAGCCCTGAGGTGGTGACGATGCTGCGCACGCATTGCCAGAGACTGGTTTCGCCGACGTAGGCTGCCGCCAGGCTGAACTTGCCCTGGCGGTCGGTGTAGCGGATCAGCGCTGGCGTTACGGCGACTGCCGCATCGACCGCCGACTGGAACAGCGCGCCATGGAAGGGCATGACGTGGTCGCCCAAGCCGGTGGTGCCTTCCGGGAAGACGCCGACCAGGCGGCCGGCACGCAACTCGGCGACGAGGAGTTCCTTGGCGCGCAGGGCGGCGGTGCGCGAGCCGCGTTCGAGGAACAGGGTGCCGACGCGTTTGGCCAGCCAGCCGATCACCGGCCAGTGCAGCACGTCGTCC
>JACRIZ010000134.1 GCA_016235765.1 Rhodocyclales bacterium
GCCGAGCAACTCTGCCTGCTGCTCGGCGAGGACCGGCGCGGCGACGAGCGCGTCGTCACCCAGTCCTTCACGGGCGACTTCTCGAACTCGGACCAGTTGCGCTATGAGTTTCTGCGTGGAATCGGCAACAACAAGGTTTAGCCTAACTTGGCCTCGCCAATATTGCAGACCGGGTCACGGACTTGCTTGGGCTACGGCCGCCGCACAATAGAAGATAGCCGGGTGCCGCCAGGCGCGACATCAATTCCGCCAGCATGAATGCCAAAACCGTTGCCAACGGAAAAGCCAAATAGAACGATGACGAAACAGCCGTAACCAATGCCGACAGGGGC
The DNA here is from genome assembly GCA_016235765.1 of Rhodocyclales bacterium. Classification (GTDB taxonomy): domain Bacteria; phylum Pseudomonadota; class Gammaproteobacteria; order Burkholderiales; family Rhodocyclaceae; genus Fen-999. The sequence goes on from JACRIZ010000134.1 coordinate 333, forward strand.
TCATAGTGAAACAGGAAGACGAAGAACGCATGCCCGGAAAGATAGACGAGCGAAAGGCAGTCCCCGGCGGGATAGCTCAATTGGATCAGGCTGACTACGCCCAGGCAAATGGCCACCTTGTAGAGAAGCAACGACGCCAGGGAGTATTTCTCGACATACCAGACATCGAGCGTGGGGTCGATACTGATTCGAATTGCGATCAGAACCAGCCAGCTAGCCAGGATGAGCAACCTGGATGCCGCAGAGGGTTCGGCCAAAGCGGCAAGCCGAGTACGATGGCGATACAGAACGCCGCCCAACATGAAGAACAATGTGGTCTCGACGTTGATCAGGTACCACTCGGCAACCACCGGAAGCGGCTGGATATTGAACAGCCACAACGTTCCCACCGTCAGGCAGCCCGCGATGGCAAGCAGCGGCGCGCGCCAGCTTAGAAGCAACGGCGACAATACCGTCAGAATCACCAGGTCGCGAAGAAACCAAAACTGGATGGACGCGGGACGCGCGATCAGCGTTCTCAAGACAGCATACAGCGAGCCGTACCGGGTCTCCACCTGCCCTCGCAGCATGGAAGTCACGGCGACCCCAACCAGTATCAGCGCCGAGGCCAGAAGATAAGGGACAAACAGTGTCCTGACCTTCTTGGCCAGAACTCGTCGATACGCACCGATCGAACCGACGTTGCCTGCGAGAAAGAACCCGGAAAGCAGCGCAAAGAGCGGTACCGCAGCACGGGCGACGCCATTCAGCAAGAACTCCTGGAACAGGAAGTCCCAGTTGCTCGACGACCCATCGGGAGTCTTGGCAGAACGATAGTGAATGCCAATCACAAGCAGGATCGCGAACAAGTTCGCCACCGTCAGTGCCCTGACCACGCCAACTGCAATCATCGGCTTGGCGTCCGAAGCGGCGTTCGTCACATTATTGGTCCCCATCGAAGACGTATCCCAACGGCACACTCATGATTTCCTCTCCTTTGCCCTGCTGCCGCCGCAGTGTAGCGCACGAAGGCCTGCGCTAAACTTGCGCTCCCGCTTTCACTTCAATCGACTCGCCATGCATATCCATCACGCCCTGCATCCCGACCAGCCCAGCCATTCCTACGACGTCGAAGAGGCGAACTTCGACCAGCGCGTCGTCGAGCGCTCGCACCACGTTCCCGTGCTGGTCGACATCGGCGCCGACTGGTGCGCTCCCTGCCTGGTACTGGCACCGCTGCTGGACAAGCTGGTCGGCGAATATGACGGCCGCTTCGAACTCGCCAAGGTGGATGCCGACGAGAACATGCGCATCGCCGGCCGCCATCAGGTGCGCGGCTTCCCGACCGTGATCGCCTACAGCCACGGCAAGGAGGTCGACCGTTTCCACAGTTCGAAGCCGATGCACTTCTTGCGAGAGTTCGCGGACAGGGTGATTGCCAACCACCGATGACTTTTCGGCCGCACTCAGCGCGGCTGGGAATCGAGCGTATCGACCAGCGGCAGGACGAGGGGCAGTTCCTTGCCGTCGTGGTTGAGATGTACCCGCAGATAGACGTTGCGCGCCAGGTTGCGCAGGCGCCAATCGACTTCGCGCGCCACCAGCGCGATTTCCGCCAACAACCTGCCGTCGCCCTTGACCTCGTCGTGGCCCAGTGCCTCCAGCGCACCGGTCGCGGACAAGGCTTTGCTCAGGACCTTCAGCGCCGCCAGCACGTAGCCCCCGATATCGGCGGCGATGCGACTCGCCTGCAGGGCGGCCAAGGACTCGGCGACGACGACGGACTTCTCGAGCCGTTCGGCAATCCCGCGAATGCGCTCCAGGCAGTCATCGCCGCTCATGGCGGAGGCGCCACCGGCCGCCGACTGCAGGGGCGTGACCACGGCATCGACGACTGCTCTGTCGAATTCCTCGGGCACGATCTTCGTCGCAACGATCAAGCGGTCCGCGGCATCCGGTGCGCTACGCATGATCACCGCCGAGCAGGTATCGGCAACGCCGATGATCCGGCCGAACTTGCTGATCCCGGCGGTCGCCCTCTGCGCCGGGTAACCGCTGCCGTCCAGGCGCTCGTGATGCTCCGCCACGGCGTCGCCGACGGCGGCCGGCAGCGCCGTCAACTCGCGGACCAGCATCTGGCCGATGCGCGGATGCACGGCCACCTGGTTCCATTGCGCGGGCGCGAGCCTGGCGCTGCTGCGCAGGTAGCCGGGATCGATGTAGAGCTCACCGATATCGTGGATCAAGGCCGCGAGCAGCAACTGCTGGACCGTGTTGTCGCCCACGTTGAGGCGTGCCGCGATGCCGGCCGTGATGGCGACGCAATGAAGGCCGTGCTGATAGCTGGCCAGATCGCTTTCGCGCGCCGACGTCAGCAGCAGCTTGAAGGGTCCCGGCAACGGCGTGTTTCTGAACTCCGTCAGCAGGCCGCGCGCGGCGACCGAGCCGGCAACCCGCTGCAGCAGCGGGTTCTTGCCGACGAGTTCAAGGCAGGCGGCAACGACCTGGTCGGAGACGATGCCGCCTTCGACCGTCAAGGCCGATTCCAGCGGTCTGGCCAGCTTGTGGCGCTGCAGCTTTTCCTGCAGAGAGCGCGACACCTTCTGGCCCTGCGCCCAGAGCTTGCGGCCGGATTCGTCGACGATGTCTTCGCAGGCGACGATGTCCTGCCGGTCGGACAGAGCCATGATGTGTTCGAGACAGTGCGAATTGACCAGTTCTGCTGTCTTGCCCGACGACATCATGGATCCCAGGTTGGAAATACCGGATTTTTCGCCACAAATGCTGCATGGATATTACCAAATCCATAGTGCTTGTAAAGGAATTCGACCGCACGGCGTACCGCGGCGACTGACTTTCCGGATTACCGGTCGCCCATGCAGGTGCCGACCCGGCGGGCGCTGACGACCCAGGGGTGATCCGGCGGCACGGTCTTGACCTTGCCAGCCACGTCCTCGAGCTTCACCGGCCGCGTGCCGTCGCCGTGCGCCGCCACCATGACGCCATAGCGGCCCTTGGCAATCAGGTCGGTGGCCGCCGTACCGAGGCGGGTGGCCAGCAGGCGGTCGGCGGCGGACGGAATGCCGCCCCGCTGCAGGTGTCCGAGGATCGTGATGCGGGCCTCCAGTCCTGTCAGGTGCTCGAGCTTCCTGGCCAGCCGGACGGTGCGCACCGCGTACTCCGTCTCGGCGGGCGGCTCTGCGGCCGCCTCTCTCCTGCCCTTGGCCTTGCCGTTCTTGGCGGCCGCCGTGGCAGCCGCGACTTCGTCGATCGACACCGCTCCCTCGGCTACCGCAACGATGCTGAAATTCTTGCCCTTGCGGCTGCGCTCGCGAATCGCCTCGGCAACGGCTTCGACGTCGTAGGGAATCTCGGGAATCAGGATCACATCGGCGCCGCCCGCCATGCCGGCGCCGAGCGCCAGCCACCCTGCCCGGTGGCCCATGATCTCGACCACGATGATGCGGTGGTGGCTGTGCGCCGTGCTGTGCAGGCGGTCGATGGCGTCGGTGGCAATGCCCAGCGCGGTATCGAAACCGAACGTCGTGTCGGTCATCGCCACGTCGTTGTCGATCGTCTTGGGCAGCGTGACGACGTTGAGGCCCTTTTCCTTCAGGCGCAGCGCATTCTTTTGCGTGCCGCCGCCGCCCAGGCAGACCAGGCAGTCGAGGTGGTCGTCGTGATAATTGCCGACGATGACGTCGGTCATGTCGCGCACCTTGCCGCCCACCGGCATGCGGTGGGGCTTGTCGCGGCTGGTGCCGAGGATGGTGCCGCCGCGGGTCAGGATGTCGGACAGTTCGCCGCCGTCCAGGCGCATGGTCCGGTTCTCCATCAGCCCGCGGAAACCGTCGCGGAAGCCGATGATCTGCATGTCGTACTCGCCCAGCGCCGACTTGCCGACGCCGCGGATCGCCGCGTTCAGCCCTGGGCTGTCGCCGCCCGAGGTAAGGATGCCCACGTATCTGGTCATGATGGTTCCCGTAGTGCGAATGTGGTTTCACCCTAGCGCAGCGCAAGCGGACTGGCAATCGAGAACGTCGTACTACAATTCGATTTTGCTTATCGCACCGCCGCCATGCCCGTTTACGCCCTCGGCGCCAAGCGCCCGCAGATCGACGCATCAGTGTGGATCGCCCCGAACGCCATCGTGATCGGCGATGTCAGCCTCGGCCGCAACGTCAGCATCTGGTGGAACTCCGTGTTGCGCGGCGACAACGACCCGATCAGCATCGGCGCCAACACCAACATCCAGGACGGCTCGGTGCTGCACACCGACATCGGCGTCGGCATGACCATCGGCGCCGACGTCACGGTCGGCCACATGGTGATGCTGCATGGCTGCACGATCGGCGACGGCAGCCTGATCGGCATCGGCGCCATCGTTCTGAACGGCGCGGTGATCGGCCGCGAATGCCTGATCGGGGCCAATGCCCTGGTGCCCGAGGGCAAGGTGATTCCGGATCGTTCGCTGGTAGTGGGTTCGCCGGGGCGCGTCATTCGGCAACTGACCGACGAGGACGTCGCCGGAATCCGGGCCGGCAACCACCACTACATCGAACACCTGCGGCACTACCACGAAGGACTGGTGCAACTCGACTAGGGTTGCTTCTGCGGCACCTGGACGAAGACCTCGCCCGGTTTCACCAATCCGAGTTCATAGCGCGCCCGTTCCTCGATCGCGTCGAAGCCGGTCTTGAGGTCGCGTACTTCGGCATCGAGCCCGGCGTTGCGCCCTTCCAGCTTCTGGTTGACCTCGCGCTGCTCGGCGAGCTGCCGATCCATGTCCCAGACCCGCAGCCAGCCGCCCTTGCCCAGCCAGAGCGGGTACTGGAGCAACACGATCAGTGCCACCAGTACCCACGTCGGCCAGCGCATGGCGGGCAAGATTACTTGCGCAGGTTGTAGAACGTCGACATGCCGGGATAGCTGACGGATTCGCCGAGGTCTTCCTCGATGCGCAACAACTGGTTGTACTTGGCGATACGGTCGGAGCGCGACAGCGAGCCCGTCTTGATCTGGCCGGCATTGAGGCCGACGGCGATGTCGGCGATGGTCGAGTCCTCGGTTTCGCCGGAGCGGTGCGAGATCACGTTGGTGTAGCCGGCGCGCTTGGTCATCTCGACCGCGGCGAAGGTCTCCGTCAGCGTGCCGATCTGGTTGATCTTGATCAGAACGGAGTTGGCGATGCCGCGGCTGATGCCTTCGCGGATGATCTTCGGGTTGGTGACGAAAATATCGTCACCGACGATCTGCGTGGTCTTGCCCAGTCTGTCGGTGAGCAATTTCCAGCCGTCCCAGTCGCCCTCGGCCATGCCGTCCTCGATGCTGATGATGGGGTACTTGCCGGCCAGCGTCGCCAGATAGTCGGTGAAGCCGGCCGACGTCAGTTCCAGCTTTTCCGACGCCAGGACGTACTTGCCGTCCTTGTAGAACTCGGAAGCCGCGCAGTCGAGGCCCAGCACCACGTCCTGGCCGGGCGTGTAGCCCGCCGCCTCGATGGCGCGCAGGATCAGTTCGATGGCCTCGTCGTTGCCCGCGACATTGGGCGCAAATCCGCCTTCGTCGCCGACCGTGGTGGGGTAGCCTTTCTTGTCCACCAGCTTCTTCAGGTGCTGGAACACTTCGGCACCGCAACGCAGTGCTTCGCGGAAGCTCTTGGCGCCGACCGGCAGGATCATGAATTCCTGGATGTCGAGGTTGTTGTTGGCGTGGGCGCCGCCGTTGATGACGTTCATCATCGGCACCGGCATGGTCATCGGGCCGGAACCGCCGAAGTAGCGGTAGAGCGGCAGGCCGGCTTCCTCGGCCGCTGCCTTGGCCACCGCCATCGAGACCGACAACATGGCATTGGCGCCCAGGCGCGACTTGTTGTCGGTACCGTCGAGTTCGCACAAGGCCTTGTCGATGAAGGTCTGCTCTTCGGCGTCGAGGCCGATGATGGCTTCGGAGATTTCGGTATTGACGTTCTCGACGGCGCGGGTGACGCCCTTGCCGAGATAGCGATCCTTGTCGCCGTCGCGCAGTTCGATCGCCTCGCGCGATCCGGTCGAGGCGCCGGACGGCACGGCCGCACGGCCCATGACGCCGGATTCCAGCAGGACATCGGCTTCGACGGTGGGATTGCCGCGGGAGTCCAGGATCTCGCGGGCGACGACATCAACGATTGCGCTCATCTTCTTCTTCCTCGTTACATTGAATAGCCTTCGACCAGCACCATGTCGAAGGACGAAACTCCTGCGCGCGCCTGACGCGCGGCGACGTATTCCGGCGAGTCGTAGAACGCCTTCGCCTTTTCCCTGCTTTCGAATTCGATCACTACCAGCCGCTGCGGCTGCCAGTTGCCTTCCAGGACTTCGTACGGTCCGCCGCGCGCCAGAAAACGGCCGCCGAACTTCTCGACGGCAATCGTCGACAGGCGACGGTACTCGACCATGCGTTCCGGGTCGGTCGACTTCGCGTCGACCACAAGATACGCTTTGCTCATGACGCCTCCATGAAGCCGCCGCGCTTGGCCAGCGCATCGATGTCGCGCAGCTTCGCCAGCAAGTCGCGCATGCGCGCCAGCGGCCACGAATTGGGACCATCCGACATCGCCTTGGCGGGGTCGGGATGGGTCTCCATGAACAGGCCGGCAATGCCGACGGCAGCGGCGGCGCGCGCCAGCACCGGCACGAATTCGCGCTGGCCGCCCGATGAGGTACCCTGCCCGCCCGGCAGTTGCACCGAGTGCGTCGCGTCGAAGACCACGGGGCATCCGGTCTCGCGCATGATCGCCAGCGAGCGCATGTCCGATACCAGGTTGTTGTAGCCGAAGGAGACGCCGCGCTCGCAGACCATGAGGGAATCCGCGCCGCCGTTGGCTTCCCTGGCCTTGGCGACCACCTGCTTCATGTCGCCGGGGGCGAGGAACTGGCCCTTCTTGATGTTCACCGGCTTGCCGCAGGCGGCAACGGCCTGGATGAAGTCCGTCTGGCGGCACAGGAAGGCCGGCGTCTGCAGGACATCGACGACGTCCGCAACGGCAGCCACCTCGTCCTCGGCGTGCACGTCGGTCAGCACGGGCACGCCGATCTGCTTCCTCACCTCGGCCAGGATGGCCAAGCCTTCGTCCATGCCGAGCCCGCGAAACGACTGGCTTGAACTGCGATTGGCCTTGTCGTACGACGCCTTGAAGATGTACGGCATGCCCAGGCCGGCGCAGACTTCCTTCATTTGCCCGGCGATGTCGAGGCACAATTGCTTCGACTCCGCCACACAGGGTCCGGCAATCAGGAACAGCGGCCGGTCCAGACCGACCTCGAAGTTGCAGAGTTTCATGCCTGGGCCTTGTGTGCCAGCGCCGCCTTCACGTACGCGATGAAGAGCGGGTGGCCGGTGCGCGGATTGCTGGTGAATTCCGGGTGGAACTGCACGCCGACGAACCACGGATGGATCTCCTGCGACAGTTCCATCATCTCGGGCAGGTTCTCGGAAGGCGTGCGCGCCGAGATCACCATGCCCGCCGCCTCCAGCTTCGGTACATAGATGTTATTGACCTCATAGCGATGGCGGTGACGCTCGTTGACCTCCTTGCCATACACTTCCGTCGCCAGGGTGGCCGGCTTGATCGGGCAGCGCTGCGCGCCGAGCCGCATGGTGCCACCCAGATTGGAATTCGCGTCGCGATGCTCGACCTTGCCTTCGCGGTCCAGCCATTCGTTGATCAGCGCCACCACGGGATGCGGCGTGTCCTGGTCGAATTCGGTGCTGTTGGCGCCCTCCAGGCCGGCCATGTGGCGCGCGAATTCGATGGTCGCCAGTTGCATGCCGAGACAAATGCCGAGATAGGGCACCTTGTGCTCGCGGGCGTAGCGGATCGCGGCGATCTTGCCTTCGGTACCGCGCTTGCCGAAGCCGCCCGGCACCAGGATGGCATCCATGGCCGCCAGCGACGCCGTGCCGTTGCGCTCGATCTCCTCGGAGTCGAGGTAATGGATGCGCACCTTGCTGCGGGTATGGATGCCGGCGTGCACCAGCGCCTCGGTCAGGGACTTGTAGGACTCGGTGAGGTCGACGTACTTGCCGACGAAGGCGACATCGACTTCCTGCTCCGGATGTTCGAGCGAATCGATCAGCTTCTTCCACACCGACAGGTTGGCAGCCTTGGCCAGGATGCCGAGCTTGTGGCAGACGATCTCGTCGAGCATCTGGTCGTGCAGCATGGCCGGGATCTTGTAGATCGAATCGGCATCCAGCGCCGCGATCACCGCCTCCGGCTGCACGTTGGTGAACAGGGCGATCTTGCGCCGCTCTTCTTCCGGGATGGGCCGGTCGGCGCGGCAGAGCAGGATGTCGGGCTGGATGCCGATCTCGCGCAGGTCCTTGACCGAGTGCTGGGTCGGCTTGGTCTTCAGCTCGCCGGCCGAGGCGATGTAGGGGACGAGGGTCAAATGGATGTAGCAGGCGTTGTTCTTGCCTTCCTGGATGCCCATCTGGCGGATGGCCTCCAGGAACGGCAGCGACTCGATGTCGCCGACGGTGCCGCCAACCTCGACGATCGCCACGTCGGCGCCCTCGGCGCCACGCTTGACGTAGAGCTTGATCTCGTCGGTGATGTGCGGAATCACCTGCACGGTCTTGCCGAGGTACTCGCCGCGCCGCTCCTTCTTGATCACCGACTCGTAGATCTGGCCGGTGGTGAAGTTGTTGCGCTTGCCCATCTTGGCGCTGGTGAAGCGCTCATAGTGGCCGAGGTCGAGGTCGGTCTCGGCGCCGTCTTCGGTGACGAACACTTCGCCGTGCTGGAACGGCGACATCGTGCCGGGATCGACGTTGATGTAGGGATCGAGCTTGAGATGGGTAACTTTGATGCCGCGCGACTCGAGGATGGCCCCCAGCGAAGCGGCGGCGATGCCCTTGCCCAGACTGGACACGACACCACCCGTAACGAAGACGTATTTGGTCATGGAAACTACGGCTGCGGGAAATTTCCATGATACCGGAAACGCCCCCTTCCCTCAATCGACCGAGGTACCGCTCCACAAGCACTGCCCCTTGCTTGCCTTGTCGATTTCCTTGAGCACGCGGTGGTGTTCTGCCAGTTCATCGGCACTGGCACGGACGACGCGCAGCGTCGGCCGGCTGCCGAGCGTGAAGGTCGCGATCTCCGCCACCGGCTCCTCGAGCTCCATGACCAGGCTTTCCTGGCCGCGCGTCATCGCCAGATAGACTTCCGCGAGCAGTTCCGCGTCGAGCAGGGCGCCGTGGAACTGGCGATTGGAATTGTCGACGCCGTACTCGGAACACAGGGCATCGAGCGAGTTGCGTTTGCCAGGTCGCAAGTCGCGCGCCATCTTCAGCGTATCGATCACGCCGGCGCAGATGGCGCGGGCACTTTCCATGTCCGGGTTGCGCATGAGACCGAACTCGACATTGAGGAACTCCATGTCGAAGCTGGCGTTGTGGATCACCAGTTCGGCGTCGCGGATGAAGCCGGCCAATTCGGCCGCGACGTCGCGGAACTTCGGCTTGTCGGCCAGGAACTCGTCGGTCAGGCCGTGGATGCGTTGCGCCTCGATCGGCACCTCGCGCTCGGGATTGAGGTAGCGGTGCAGGCGGCGCCCGGTCGGCTTGCGGTCGACCAGCTCGACGCAGCCGATTTCGACCACGCGGTCGCCATTCTTCGCGTAAAGCCCTGTGGTTTCGGTATCGAGAACGATCTGCCTCAACTCAGCTTCCCCTCTTCAATTCGATGCCGCGCCGGGCCAATTCGTCGGCGCGTTCGTTTTCCGGATGTCCGGCGTGGCCCTTGACCCAGAACCATTCGATCGGATGTCCGGCCGCCAGTTCGTCCAGCATCCGCCACAGGTCCTCGTTCTTGACCGGATCCTTGCCCGCCGTCTTCCAGCCGCGCCGCTTCCAGCCGTGAATCCATTCGGTCATGCCCTTCTGCACGTACTGCGAGTCGGTGTGCACCCGCACGGGCATCGAGCGCTTCAGGGAACGCAGCGCCTCGATGACGGCGGTCATTTCCATTCGGTTGTTGGTGGTGTCCGGCGCATAGCCGAACAACTCCTTTTCCTTGCCGTTGTAGCGCAGGATCGCGCCCCAGCCACCGGGACCGGGATTGCCGCTGCACGCCCCGTCGGTATAGATATCCACTGCTTCGGTCATTGGTGATCCGTCTTCTGGGTAACAGGCATCAGGGCCTTGGCACGCGCCAGGCGGTCTTTCCACTTCGGCATCAAGAGTCGCATGCCGGGCACGCGCTTGATCGCTTGAATAACGTACACGGCACCGCCGATCGGCCACCAGCGGTCGCCGGCGGCATCGAGCCAGCGGAAGCGTTGCAGCCACTTCTCCTGGGTCACGGCGGGCGCGTAGCAGCCGAAGGCCCCGGCGTGCGGCTCCAGGCCAAGCAGGGCGAACCAGTCCTTCAGGCGGGACACCGAGATGTAGCGGCCGCGCCAGGGCGGCAGCTTGTTGCGGCGCGCCAGGCTGTGCTTGGCGCCCCACAGGCTGTAGGGGTTGAAACCGGTGATGATGACGCTGCCTTCCGGGACCAGCACGCGCTCCACCTCGCGCAGGATCTGGTGCGGATTGGCGTCGAATTCGAGCACATGGGGCAACACCACCAGATCCACGCTGTTGCCCGCCAGCGGCAAGTGGTGCAGGTCGGAGCGCAGTTGCACGCCGCCATCCCGGTCGTCGCAGTTGAAGCGGAACGGCATGCGGTTGGCCCGCAGGTAGTCCAGTCCCGGCCAGCCGATTTGAACCGCGTTGAAGCCGAAGATGTCCACAACCAACTGGTCGTGCTTGGCCTGCTCCCAGTCGAGGACATAGCGTCCCTGCGGAGTTTCCAGCCAATCGGAGAAACCTTGCGCCGACATTAGAATGTGCCCATGACTGCCCTGGAAATCCTTCCGCTGCCCGCTTTCGAGGACAACTACATCTGGTGCCTGCGCCGTGATGGCGTCGTCGCGGTGGTCGATCCCGGCGACGCTGCGCCGGTGCTCAGGCATCTGGCTGCATCCGGCGACCGGCTCTGCGCCATCCTCGTCACCCATCACCACCACGACCACATCGACGGCATCGCCGAACTGACTGCCCGCCATCCGGTCCCGGTCTTCGCACCGGGCGCGGAAGCCATTGCGGGAACCACGCAAGCCGTTGCCGGCGGCGATCACATCAGGTTGCCCGAGCTGGGCATCGACTTCAACGTACTCGACCTCGCCGGCCACACACGCGGTCATGTTGGCTATTATCGCCCAGGGACCTTGTTCTGTGGCGACACCCTCTTCGGCTGCGGCTGCGGCAGGCTGTTCGAAGGCACCCCGGCGCAGTTGCACGCCGCCCTGCAACGAATAGGCGTGTTGCCACCACTGACTCTTGCCTACTGCGCCCACGAGTACACGGCCTCCGGCATTCGCTTCGCCCGAACCGTCGAACCGGGCAACGCCGCCGTCGCAACCCGGTTCACCGAAATCACCCGCTTGCGTGCCGCGGGACAGCCGACGGTTCCCTTCACCATCGCCGACGAACTCGCCACCAATCCCTTCTTACGCTGTCGGGAACCCGAAGTAATCGCTGCGGTCGGCGGCCGCCTGGCCCGCGCCCCCGCCGGCGAACTGGAGGTCTTTGCCTCGCTTCGCGCGTGGCGGGACCACTTCTGACGGTCGCCGCGGCATCATTCGGTAAAATGCGGTCGATGATCTCACAACGCCTCCTCCTGGCGGCACTGGCCAGCCTGTTGCTCGCCGCCTGTTCCGCCCTCCCCCAAACCGAGACCGCGAGCATAACGCCGGCAGCGAAAACCGCCGATGCGCCGAAACGCGTCGCGCCGCCGGAGACGCCAGTTGCGGTGAAGCCACCGGTGCCGCCCGTTGTGAGTACGTGGACGCGGCCGCTCGACGAGGAAGTACCGGCCGACGCACCCCCCATCCCGTCGATCGACCTGACCGTCGCGCCGGACGACCTCTGGCAGCGCATCCGCCAGGGTTTCGGCATGCCCGATCTGCACAGCCCGCTGGTGGCCAACCGCCAAGCCTGGTACCTGAACCGGCCCGACTACCTGAAGCGCATCATCGGCCGCAGCAGCAAGTATCTGCATCACATCGTCGGGGAGCTCGAGGAGCGCGGCATGCCGACCGAACTGGCCCTGCTGCCAATGGTGGAAAGCGCGTTCAACCCGCTGGCCGCATCCAGCGCGCGGGCACTCGGCATGTGGCAGTTCATCCCCTCGACGGGCAAGAACTTCAAACTCGACCAGAACTACTGGCGCGACGAGCGCCGTGACGTCCTTGCCTCGACCAAGGCGGCACTCGACTACCTGCAGAGCATCTACGAGATGCATGGCGACTGGCATCTGGCGCTGGCCTCGTACAACTGGGGCGAGCATGCGGTGGCGCGCGCCGTGGCCAAGAATCAGGCCAGGGGCATGCCAACCGCCTACGAAAACCTGAAGATGCCAAAGGAAACACAGTATTACGTGCCCAAGCTCCAGGCGCTCAAGAACATCATCGCCCAGCCCGAGGCCTTCGGCTTCGAACTCGATCCACTGCCCAACCGACCCTACTTCGACACCGTGGACCTCCCGGGCGACATGGACATCATGCTTGCGGCAAGCTTGGCCGAGATGCCGGTCGATGAGTTCATCGCCCTCAATCCCGCCTACCACCGACCGCTGATCCGCGGCGACGCAGCCACCCAACTGGTCTTGCCGGCGGACAAGGTGGACACCTTCCAAAGCAACCTGCAACTCCATACTGCACAGGACAGACCGCTCGCCAACTGGCGCACCTACACCCTCAAGAAGGGCGAGAACCTCGACCGCATTGCGGCGCGCTACAAGCTTTCGCTGGCCAAACTCAAGCAATTGAACGGCATTACGCCGCGGGTCAAGGTCAGGCCGGGCTTCAACCTGCTGGTTCCCGGCCCCCACGCGCAAATCAGCGACCAACTTGCCGAAGCCCTGCCGAAGATACCGAGCCAAGGTCGCAAGAAGGCCGGCAAGCGCAGCAAGAAGAAGGCCGGCGCAACAGGCAAGCCGCGCCCGAAACCGACCGGAAAGCCGCTCAAAGGCAGGAATTAGGCGGGCAGGCTCGCCGCCTTGAACAGCGCCCGGCTGTAGGGATGCTGCGGATTGCCGACCAGTTCCTCCGTCTCCCCGGCCTCGACCGCCTCGCCATCCTTGAGCACCACGATGCGGTGGGCCATGGCGCGTACGACCGCCAGGTCGTGGCTGATGAATATGTACGACAGCCGATACTTCTGCTGCAGCCTTGCCAGCAGTTGCAGCACCTGCTGCTGGATGGAAACGTCCAGAGCGGAGGTCGGCTCGTCCAGGATCAATACGCGCGGCTTGAGGATCAGGACCCGGGCGATGGCGATGCGCTGCCGCTGCCCGCCCGAAAACTCATGCGGATAGCGGCCGAGCACCGACGAATCCAGGCCGACTTCGGCCAGCGCATCGACAACGCTTTGCTCCCGCTCGGCCGCGCCGAGTCCTGGCTGGTGGAAGGCAAGGCCCTCGCCGACGATCTGGCTGATGGTCATGCGCGGCGACAGCGAACCGAACGGATCCTGGAATACGACCTGGACTTTTGAGCGCAGGCTGCGCATCGCCGCCCGGTCGAAACCGGCGATGTCCTGCCCCCGAAAGGCCACCTGCCCGCCACTCATGCGTTGCAGGCCGAGCATCGCCATTGCCAGCGTCGTCTTGCCGGAGCCGGATTCGCCGACGATGCCCAGCGTTTCGCCCTCACCCAACTGAAGGCTGATCCGGCGCACCACGGCCACCTTGTCGTGTCGCCACCAGCGCCAGCCGTCCAGCTTGCGCGGAAATGCAACCACCACGTCCCGCGCTTCCAGGACGATGGGGGCATCGGCGGCGATCGGCTTGACTTCCCGGCGCGGCCGGCTTTCGATCAGCATGCGCGTGTAGGGCTGCTGCGGATTCTCGAACAGCGCTGCCGTCGGCCCGCATTCCACGAGCCGCCCCTTCTCCATCACGCCGACTCGATTGGCGAACGAGCGCACCAGGTTGAGGTCGTGGGTGATGAGCATGATGGCAAGGCTGTATTCCTCCTGCAAGTCGCGCAGCAGGTCGACGATCTGTGCGCGGATGGTCACGTCCAGCGCGGTGGTCGGCTCGTCGGCCAAGAGGAGCTTTGGTTTGCAGGCCAGGGCCATGGCGATCATGGCGCGCTGGCGCTGGCCGCCGGACAACTGGTGCGGGAAGCTCTGCGCCTTGCGCGCGGCGTCGGGAATGCCGGTGCGCGCCAGCAGGGCAACGGCGCGCTTCTCCGCCTCCTGGCGCGGCGCACCCTCGTGCAGTTCGATGGCTTCGACGATCTGCCGGCCGACGGGATAGAGCGGATTCAGCGCTGTCATCGGCTCCTGAAAGATCATCGCGATGTCGGCGCCGCGGATGCCGCGCATCTGCCGCTCGCTCTTCTCCATCAGGTTGTCGCCGCCCCAGAGAACCTGCCCCTCCGTGCGGGCATCGGCGACCAGGCGCAGGATGGAGAGCGCCGTGACGCTCTTGCCGGAGCCCGATTCTCCGACCAGCGCGAATCGCTCGCCGGCCTCGATGGCGAAGCTGACGTCGTGCACGGCCTGAACTGCGGCAGCGCCCGCACCGAAACCGACGCTCAGATTGCGGATGTCGAGCAGCGGCGGGTTCATCGCGTCTCCGCCTTGCGCGTATCGAGTGCATCGCGCAGCGCTTCGCCCATGAAGGTGAGCATGAGCAGCGTCAGCACCAGAACCGCAAAGGTGGACACCGATATCCACCAGGCATCGAGGTTGCCCTTGCCCTGCGCCAGCAGTTCGCCGAGGCTGGGCACCGAGGGCGGCACGCCGAGGCCGAGGAAATCCAGGCTGGTCAGCGCGACAATGGCGGCACTCATGCGGAAGGGCAGGAAGGTGATCACCGGCGTGAGGCTGTTGGGCAGGATGTGGCGCACCATGATCTGCCGATTGCCCAGGCCGAGCGCGCGTGCCGCGCGCACGTACTCGAGCGTGCGATTGCGGTAGAACTCGGCCCGTACGTAGTCGGACAGGCTGATCCAGCCGAAGGCCGACAGCAGCACCGCCAGCAGCCAGAGGCTGGGCTCGAAGATCGACGCGAAGATGATGATCAGGTAAAGCTCCGGCATGGAACTCCAGATCTCGATCAGGCGCTGCGAGACCAGATCGAAGCGCCCGCCGAAGTAGCCCATCAAGGCGCCGGTGACGACGCCGATGGTCACGCCGATCAGCGTGAGCGCCAGCCCGAACAACACCGACAGGCGGAAACCATAAATCAGCCGCGCCAGCACGTCGCGGCCGCGATCGTCGGTACCGAGCCAGTTCTCCGCCGAGGGCGGCGCCGGATTGGGCGATGGCGTGAAGTAGTTGAGCGTGTTGTATGAATAGTGGTTGGGCGGATAGACGGCGAAGTTGCCCGGCTCGGCAAAACGCTGCCGCAGGAAGGGATCGAGATAGTCGGCAGGCGTCGGGAAGTCGCCGCCGAAGGTCGTTTCCGGATAGTCGTTCCAGAGCGGGAAGTACCACTGCCCGGCGTACTTCGCCAACAGCGGCTTGTCGTTGCTAAACAGTTCCGCGCCCAGGCTGAGGGCAAACAGGCACAGGAACAGGATCAGGCTCCAGTAGCCGAGGCGATGCTGGCGAAAGCGCAGCCACACGCGCTGGCGCGGCGAGAGTGCCGGGACGGGCGCGGCACACGCCGGCGCTGCGATCGCGCCCATCAGTCGATGCCCTCGAAATGGATCCGCGGGTCGGCGAGGACGTAGCAGATGTCCGAGATCAGCTTGGTAACCAGGCCGATCAAGGTAAACAGGTAGAGCGAACCGAGCACCACCGGATAGTCGCGCCGGATCACCGATTCGTAGGAAAGGAGACCAAGGCCGTCGAGCGAGAACAAGGTCTCGATGAGCAGCGAGCCGGCGAAGAAGGCGCCGACGAAGGCCGCCGGGAAGCCGGTCACCAACGGTATCAGCGCATTGCGGAACACGTGCCGCCAGAGCACCGTGCGCTCGGACAGGCCCTTGGCACGCGCCGTCAGCACATACTGCTTGCGAATCTCTTCGAGGAACGCATTCTTGGTCAACATGGTGATCACCGCGAAGCCGCCGACCACCTGCGCGGTGATGGGCAGTACGATGTGCCAGAGGTAGTCCATGACCTTGCCCATCAGCGACAACTGGTCCCAATTGTCAGAGGTCAGGCCGCGCAGCGGGAACCACTGCACGAAGCTGCCGCCACCGAACAGCACGAGCAGCAGCACACCCAGCACGAAACCCGGGATCGCGTAGCCGACCAGCACCACCAGGCTGGACAGCGTGTCGAAGCGGGTACCGGCGCGCACCGCCTTGGCGATACCCAGCGGCACGGAGATTAGGTAGGTCAGGATGAAGGTCCACAAGCCGAGGCTGATCGACACCGGCAGCTTGGCGCGGATCAGCTCCCAGACGCTCTTGTGCTGGAAGTAGCTCTCGCCGAGGTCGAACACCGCGAAGCGCTTGAGCATCATCCAGTACCGCTCCAGCGGCGGCTTGTCGAAGCCGTACAGCGCCTGGATTTCCTTGAGCCGCTCGCCGTCGATGCCCTGGCTACCCTTGTAGAGGCTGCTGCCGGCGCTGCCGCTGGCCTCGCCGCTACCGGCCTGGCCATGGCGCAATTCGGCGAGCATCTGCTCGACCGGCCCCCCCGGCACGAACTGGATGACGACGAAGGTCAGCGTGATCACGCCCAGCAAGGTCGGGATCATCAGCAGCAGGCGCTTGAGCAGATAGCTGGTCATGGCTCAGCGCTCGTCCCACCAGGTGCTCAAGACCCACTCCTGCGCCGTGTACTGGCGCGGCAGCACCTTGGGCACACCCAGGCCGCGGCGATAGGCGACACGATGCGTCCGGCTGAAATAGTGCGGCACCAGATAGTGGCCGGTCATCAGCACCCGGTCGAGCGCGCGGGCGGCCGCGACCAGATCCGCGCGGGTCCTGGCACGCAGGATATGACCCACCAGCGCATCCACCGCCGCCGAGCGCAGGCCGATCAGGTTCTCCGAGCCCTTCTCGTCCGCCGAGCGGCTGGTGTAGCGATCCACGAGTTCATTGCCCGGACTGTGCGATGCGGAGAAGCCGAAGTGCGTCATGTCGAAATCGAAATCCTCCAGACGCTTCCTGAACAAGGCGTTATCCACGTCCCGCTGGATGACCCGGATGCCCAGGCGCTCCAGGTTGCGGGCATAGGCGACGTCGACGCGGGTCAGCACGTTGTTGTCCAGCATCTCGAACACGAAAGGCTCACCCTGCGCATTGCGCAGCGCGCCGTCGCGGTAGGTCCAGCCGGCCTGCGCCAGCAGCTCACGCGCCTGGCGCAGGTTGTCGCGCAGGCTGGCCGGCGGCGCCGTACTCGCCGGCGCCCGCAGGGGCTGGAACACCTCGGGCGGCAGCTGGGCGCGCAACGGTTCCAGGAGCTTCAATTCATCCGGCCCCGGCACGCTGCCCGGCGTATCGATGGCGGCCAGTTCGGTATCGGTGTAGTAGCTGTTCAAGCGCGTGTATTGCCCGAAGAACAACTGGCGGTTCATCCACTCGAAATCGAGTGCCAGCGACAAGGCCTTGCGCACCCGGACATCCGCGAACAGCGGTCGGCGCAGGTTCATGACGAAGCCCTGCATGTCCGCGCCGTTGTGGTGCACGAACTCCTTGCGGATCAGGTCGCCGCTGCGGAACTTCGGACCCTGGTAGCCGCGTGCCCAGTTCTTGGCCCGGAACTCGAAGCTGACGTCGAAGTTGCCCGCCTTGAAAGCTTCCAGTTGCGCCATGTCGTCCTTGTAGATCTGGAACACGATGCGCTCGAAGTTGAACATGCCGCGCCGGACATTCAGATCCTTCGCCCACCAGTCGGGATTGCGGCGGAAGGTGATCGAGCGGCCGGCATCGAACTTTTCGATCACGTACGGACCGCTGGCCACCGGCATCTCGAAGCCGAGCTTGTCGAAGCTTACCGCGCTGCCATCGGCCGACTTGCCCCAATCCCTCGAGAACACCGGCATGGTAGCGACGATCAGGGGCAGCTCGGCATTGGCGTGCTTGAACTCGAAGCGCACTTCGCGCTCGCCAAGGACCAGCACCCGCGCCACGTCCGCATACATGAAGCGGAAACCGGGACTGGCCAGCTTGCCGGTCAGGGTATCGAAGGAGTCTTTGACGTCCTGGGCCAACACCGGCTTGCCGTTGGAAAAGCGCGCCTTGGGATTCAGGTGAAAGGTGATCGACAGCCGGTCCGACGCCAGGCGGATATCGTCGGCGAGCAGGCCATAGACGCTCGCCACTTCGTCGCTGGCGCCCGTCGCCAGGCTCTCGAACATCAGCGCGGCAACGCCCGGCGCGGTCCTGCCCTTCAACGAAAAGGGATTGAACTTGTCGAAACCGGTCTGCTGCACCGGCGACAGCACCAAGCTTCCGGTCTTGGGCGCCACGGGATTGACGTAGTCGAAGTGATCGAAGCCCGCGAGGTATTTCGGCTGGCCGAACTGGGCAATGCCGTGGCTCGCGCCCACCCAGCCGGGGAACAGGGCAGCCAGGTAAACGGCAACACGAAGGAGATACAAAGGGCAACCGCGCATCGGGCGTTAGGATACCCGAAGTGACTCGAAAGTCAGTCGTCGCAGTACGCCACCGTCAGGCCTTGGCGTGGCGACGCCCGGCGCCGAGATCGATCAACACCCCCCACATCTGGTTGTGGCCGTGGGCGGCCGCCACTTCCAGCGGGGTCATGCCATCCGGGCCGACCGCGTTCGGATCGACGCCCTTGCCGACCTCGGAACGCACACCGAGGAAATCGTTATTGGCAACGTACTCGTGAAGCCGGTAACGCCGGCCGATCCGGATTCCCTTGGCCACGCGGGTCGCCGACGACATCACGCTGCCGACCCGACCCGGGCGGGCGGGGTCGGCGTACTTTTCCTCCGGCCGCGCGTCCAGCGTCTCGTCGATGCGGGCGCCGGCGGCAAGCAGCCGGCGGATGGCGGCGATGGCGCCGACCTCGACCGCCCTGAGCAACGGCGTCACGCCGCGCTTGTCGCGCGCACTGGGGCGCGCCCGGGACGCCAACAGCAGCTCGATCAAGGCGACGTCGTTTCTTTCGGCGGCGACGTGCAAAGGCGTGAGCCCCGCCTTGTCTGCAGCGCCGGCATCGGCACCTGCCTTGAGCAGGGTCGCGGCAATCACCCGCTGGCCGACTTCAATGGCGATGTGCAATGGCGTCTTGCCGTCCGAATGACTCTGACTAAGCTGCGCGCCATGGAGCAGCAGCACTGCCACCACGTCCTCATGGCCGTTGGCACCGGCTTTGTGCAACGCCGTCCAGCCCTCGTTATCGCAAATGTCGATGTTGGCGCCGAGTTCCACCAGGGTGTCGACGGCGACCGCATAGCCGCGCGCGGCGGCCTGCAACAGGGGCGGCCAGCCGAAGTGCGTCTTGATGCTCAGATTGGCACCGCGCAGGGCCAGTTCGCGGATCACCGTCACATAGCCCTGGAAGGCTGCCCAGTGGATCGGCCGATAGCCGGTGGCATCGCAGAAGAAGGGATCGGCGCCGCGCTTGATCAGGAACAGGGCGACCTTCTCCTGGCCCTCGAACAACGCGACCATCAGCGGCGTCCAGCCACGGTCATTGAGCGTATCGACGCTCATGCCGGCGTTGACGAACATGACGACGTTGGCGAGGTCGCCCTTCGAGATGCAGGCGAACATTTCCGTCGGCACAAACTTGAAGCCGCGCGCCTCGAGCACGGCACGAAAATCCCCCGTACGCCGGTCGGCCCTGCTCAAACGCTGGCTTTCGCTGCCGATGCGCGCCTCACCCTTGCTGTTGAAGGTCAGCGAGTGAAGTTCACTCAGGAAATAGATTTCCTCGGCGATCTTGACCGGGAAGCCGCTGCGCGAACCGCGGCCGTCGACCAATAGATCGAGAAAGCATTGCTCTGCATCGGGCGTCCCCCACACCTGCATGATGCGGTCGAGCACCCGCTCGTAGTGCCGCTCCAATTCGTGCGGGTACTTCTCGGGACGATTGCGGACCAGTTTGGCCAAGCGCTTGTGCTTCATGCCGCGTGTCTCCGCAATAATGTCCATTCGATACTCGTATCGAGTATCCCGAATGGCACGACACCCGTCAATGGCAATAACTACCCATTTCGAGTCGCGGCAGTGCAGCAAATGCGTTCATGGTCGTGGCGGTAACCAGGACATCGGTAGGGATTCCACGCAATGCCGCGAGCACGCCGGCGATGCGCAGCAACTCGCCCGGCTCGTTGCGCCCCCGGTTGAGCCACTCGGGCGGAATGTCCGGCGCATCGGTCTCCAGCACGATGGCCTCGAGCGGCAGGGTCGCCGCCAGTTCGCGCAGCCGGGTCGCCCGCGGATGGGTCATGGCGCCGCCGAAACCCAGCTTGAAACCGAGCTTGATGAACTCATCGGCCTGCTGGCGGCTGCCGTTGAAGGCATGCGCAATGCCGCCCGCCACGGCGATACGGCGCAATTCCTTGAGGATGGCATCCACGGCGCGGCGCACATGCAGCAGCACCGGCAGATCAAATTCGCGCGCCAGTTTCAACTGCGAGGCGTACCACCACGACTGACTCTTGTCGTCGCGCGGTTCGACGAAGGCATCCAGCCCGATTTCGCCTATCGCCACCGCCGGTTCGCGGCGCAAGGTTTCGCGCAGCGCGTCGAGATCCTCCTCCTTCGCCCGATCGACAAACAGGGGATGGATACCGTAGGCCGGTCGGCACTGCGGGAACTCCCGGCAGATGCTGGCCACCGCGCCGAAATTGGCGCGTTCGACCGCCGGCACGACGATGGTCGCCACCCCTGCCGCGGCCGCGCGCGCCGCCACCGCATCCCGGTCGGCGTCGAACTCGGCGGCATCCAGGTGGCAGTGGGTATCGACCAGCATCAGGGCTTACCGATGGGGAGCGTCGGCAACCCGAGGCCCTTCCAGGCCTGCATGCCGCCGCGATACCACTTGAGCTTATGCGGCGGGTAGCCGAGCGCCAGCAGTTGCTTGATGTTGGTCGGCGACTGGCCGCACCAGGCGCCGTTGCAGTAGAAGGCCAGGGTCTTGGCGTTCTCGAAGTTCCACATCGGACCGCTGTGCGCGGCGCCGAACTGCATCACGACAATATCGGCGATGGCCTGCGGGTCGTTGTGGGCGGCATGCAGCCTGGTCCACGGCACGTGCACCGCACCGGGAATGATGCCCGAGCGAACCAGCCAGTCGCGGTCGCGCGAATCGACGACCAGGACATTGCCGTCCTGGCGCGACGCACGCACCAGATAGTCGAACAACTCCAATTCGCCGATGGTCTCGACGCCGGGTGCCAGTTGCATCGGCTGGATGCAGTACGGAGGACAGGGCCTCGAAGTGAACGCATAGGCAGGATCGATCTCGGCGTCGTTGTCCTGATCGCGCTGGATTCGGAACGGCTTGCCGTCATGGACCACATCGACATACGGCAGGTTCGCGGACAAACCGACCGGCTTGCCGTCGGCCAAGGCTGCGCCGGCGCCCAAGGCGAGCAGCATCGCCCCGGCGCATGCGCGCATGTCAGTCGACCTCGTCGATCCAGGCCTGCTGGATGGCTTCCAGCACCTTCTCGCCGCAATGCTTGGGGTCGTCGCTGAAGTCCGGTAGCGCAATGATCCAGTTGGCCAGATCGACGAAATTGATCCGCGTCGGGTCCTGGCCGGGATGCACTTCCGCCAGTTCGATGGCAATCTCGTTGACGTCGGTCCACTTCATTTGTGCTTGCCTCCGCCTTCCTTGGCCATGTTGATCGTGTACTTCGGTATCTCGATGGTCAGCGGCGTGGTGCCGACGATGGCCTGACAGGAAAGGCGCGAGGTCGGTTCCAGCCCCCACGCCTTGTCGAGCAGGTCTTCCTCGGTTTCATCGGCCGCCTCAAGGGAATTGTAGCCCTCGCGGATCACGACATGGCAAGTAGTGCAGGCACAGGACTTTTCGCAGGCGTGCTCGATGTCGACGCCGTTTTCGAGCAGCACGTCGCAGATCGACGTGCCTGGTTCTCCATCGAGCACCGCGCCGTCGGGACAGAGTTCGTGATGGGGCAGGACGATGATCTGGGTCACGATTCGAGCTCCGAGACCTTCTTGCCGGAAAGCGCCCGCTGCACGCTCTGGTTCATGCGCCGTGCGGCAAATTCCGCGGTCGCCTTGTTGACCGCGTCCATGGCATCGTCGATGGCGCGCCGGTCGTCACCCATCATCACCGCCTGGAGCCGGGTTACGCAGGCGTCGACATGGGCGCGTTCCAGCGTCGAAAGGAGCGGCGCATCTTCCTTGAGTGCCGACTGGACTGCTTCGATCAGCCGCTGGGCCTCGACCTGCGCCTCGCGCAATGCGCGGCGGAAGGCATCGTCGCTGGCGTGCGAGAAGCCATCCTTGAGCATGGCGGCCACTTCGTCGTCGGTCAGGCCGTAGGAGGGCTTCACCTCGATGCGCGCCTCATGCCCCGTGGTCTGCTCGCGCGCGGTCACCGACAACAGGCCGTCGGCATCCACCTGGAAAGTCACCCGGATGCGCGCCGCCCCGGCCACCATGGGCGGAATGCCGCGCAGCTCGAAGCGCGCCAGGCTGCGGCAGTCCGACACCAGTTCGCGCTCTCCCTGCACGACGTGGAGCGCCATGGCGCTCTGGCCGTCCTTGAAGGTCGTAAATTCCTGTGCGCGCGCCACGGGAATGGTCGAGTTGCGCGGAATGACCTTTTCCGTCAGGCCGCCCATGGTCTCCATGCCCAAGGAGAGCGGGATCACGTCGAGCAGCAACCAGTCGTCGCCCGCAGCGCGATTGCCGGCCAGCAGGTTGGCCTGGATGGCGGCGCCCAGCGCCACCACCTTGTCCGGGTCGAGGTTGTTCAGCGGCGCCTGGCCGAAGTATTCGCCCACCGCCTTCTGGATCTGCGGCATGCGCGTGGCGCCGCCGACCATGACCACGCCCTTGACATCCTCGGGTGCCAGGCCGGCGTCCCGCAGGGCTTTGCGCGTCGGGCCGAGCGTCTTCTGCACCAGGGTCTTCGAAATGTCGTTGAACACTGCCGAGGTCAGCTTGACGTCGACGAACTCGCCGGTCGACAGCTTGGCGGAGATCGGCGCCTCGCCGTGTGCGGTCAGGTACTCCTTGGCCTCCCGGGCGCGGGTCTGCAGCAGGCGGGCGTCGTGCGGCGACACCGGGGAAAGCTTGGCCTCCTCGATGACCCAGCAGAAGACGCGATGATCGAAATCGTCGCCCCCCAGCGCCGAGTCGCCGCCCGTGGCGAGCACCTGGAAGACGCCCTTGGAAAGCTTGAGTATGGAGATGTCGAAGGTGCCGCCGCCCAGGTCGTACACGGCGTAGATGCCCTCCGCGGCGTTGTCGAGGCCGTAGGCGATCGCGGCCGCGGTCGGCTCGTTGAGCAGGCGCAGCACATTGAGGCCGGCCAGCCGCGCCGCGTCCTTGGTTGCCTGGCGCTGCGCGTCGTCGAAGTAGGCCGGCACGGTAATGACGGCCCCCGTGAGCTGCCCGCCCAGCGCCGCTTCGGCGCGCACCCTGAGGTTGCCGAGGATGTCGGCCGACACCTCGACGGGCGATTTGACGCCCTGCACGGTACGCAGCTTGACCATGCCCTCGGTATCGACGAAATCGTAGGGCATCGCCTCGATGTGCGCGATGTCCTTGCGGCCGCGACCCATGAAGCGCTTGACCGAGACGACCGTATTGCGCGGATCGACCGACTGGCGCGCCTGGGCCTCGTAGCCGACATCGACCGTGCCGTCGGCCGCATAGTGGACCACCGAAGGCAACAGCGGCCTGCCCAGGTCGTCGCCGAGCACGACGGCGATGCCGCTGCGGACCGTGGCGACCAGCGAGTTGGTGGTGCCCAGGTCGATACCGACCGCCAGGCGATGTTCATGCGGAGCCGCCGACTGGCCGGGCTCGGA
>JACRIZ010000131.1 GCA_016235765.1 Rhodocyclales bacterium
AGCGCCGCCTGCACCTGCTGCGCCTCTTCCATGCTGTGGGCGATGGCCGAACGCGCGCTGCCCAGCCCGATCTTCGTCATGGACTGCTTGAACTTCTCGCGGTCCTCGGCCTTGTCGATGGCCTCCTTGCTGGCACCGATCATCTCGACGCCGTACTTCTCCAGCACGCCATGCTTGGCCAGGTCGAGCGCGCAGTTGAGCGCCGTCTGGCCGCCCATGGTCGGTAGCAGCGCATCCGGCCGCTCCTTGGCGATGATGTTCTCGATCACCTGCCAGGTGATGGGCTCGATGTAGGTAACGTCGGCCATGCCCGGGTCGGTCATGATGGTCGCCGGGTTGGAATTGACCAGGATGACCTTGTAACCCTCGTCGCGCAGGGCCTTGCAGGCCTGGGCGCCGGAATAGTCGAACTCGCAGGCCTGGCCGATGATGATCGGGCCGGCGCCGATGATGAGGATGCTGTGGATGTCGGTACGCTTAGGCATTCTTGTGCAGCTCCATCAGCTTGATGAAGCGATCGAACAGGTAGGACACGTCGTGCGGTCCCGGGCTCGCCTCGGGGTGGCCCTGGAAGCAGAGTGCCGGCCGGTCGTTCCAGGCGAAACCCTGCAGGCTGTTGTCGAACAACGAGACGTGGGTGACCCTGACATTCGCCGGCAGCGTCGTCGGATCGACCGCGAAGCCATGGTTCTGGCTGGTGATCATGACCTGGCCGGATTCGAGGTCCTTGACCGGGTGGTTGGCGCCGTGGTGGCCGAACTTCATTTTCAGGGTCTTGCCGCCGGCCGCCAGGCCCATCAGCTGATGGCCGAGGCAGATGCCGAAGGTCGGCAGCCTGCGGTCGAGGAACTCGCGGATCGCGGCGATCGCATAGTCGCAGGGCTCCGGGTCGCCGGGACCATTGGACAGGAAGACGCCGTCCGGCTTCAGCGCCAGCACGTCCTGGGCGGGCGTCTGCGCCGGCACCACGGTCAGTTTGCAGCCGCGCTGCGCCAGCATGCGCAGGATGTTGCGCTTGACGCCGAAGTCGTAGGCGACAACGTGGAACCGCGGATTCTCCTGGGCGACATAGCCCTTGCCGAGCTTCCATTCGCCCTCGGTCCAGGCGTAGGGCTTGGCCACCGTCACGACCTTGGCGAGGTCCATGCCGGCCAGGCCGGGGAAGGCGCGCGCCTTGGCGATGGCCGCATCGGCATCCGGCTTGTCGCCCGTGACCAGGCAGCCGGCCTGGGCGCCCTGCTCGCGCAGGATGCGGGTCAGCTTGCGGGTATCGATATCGGCGATGGCGACGACATTCTCGGCCTTGAGATAGGCGTCGAGACTCTGCTCGGAACGGAAGTTGGAGACCAGCAACGGCAGGTCGCGTATCACCAGGCCCGCGGCGTAGACGCGCGGCGCCTCGCAGTCCTCGCGGTTGACGCCGACGTTGCCGATGTGCGGATAAGTCAGGGTGACGATCTGGCGCGTGTAGGACGGATCGGTGAGGATTTCCTGGTAACCCGTCATGGCGGTGTTGAACACCACTTCGCCGACGCTCTCGCCGGCAGCGCCGATGCCCTGGCCCCTGAAAACAGTACCGTCTGCAAGGGCGAGTAAGGCAGGCGGAAACTGAGGCACGGTCGAACTCCTGAGGTCGGATAGGCGTCGGGAAACAGGACGGACGCGGCGCTGCAATGTCCGCCCTGACAAACTTTCCAATTATAACTTGCCGCGACGCAGCAAGCAACGCGACGCGATGTCAGCGCAGTCCGAGCACGTCCTGCATGTCATAAAGCCCCTGTGCCTTGCCGTTCAGGAAGCGGGCTGCGCGCAGCGCCCCCTGCGCGAAATGCATGCGGCTGGAGGCCTTGTGGGTGATCTCGACGCGCTCGCCCGTGCCGATGAACATGACCGTGTGGTCGCCGACGATATCGCCGCCGCGCACGGTGGCAAAACCGATCTGAGGAGCCGGCCGCTCGCCGGTGACGCCTTCGCGGCCGTAAACCGCGCACTCGGCAAGATCGCGGCCGAGCGCCGCGGCCACCACCTCGCCCATGCGCAAAGCGGTTCCGGAGGGAGCATCGACCTTGTGGCGATGGTGCGCCTCGACGATCTCGATGTCGTAGCCCTCGTTGAGGATGCGGGCGGCGGTATCGAGCAGCTTGAAGACCAGATTGACGCCGACCGCCATGTTCGGCGCGAAAACGATCGGGATGTCGCGCGACGCGTCCTGGACGGCGAGCTTCTGCGCCGTGTTCATGCCCGTGGTGCCGATCACCATGTGCACGCCGCGCTTGCGGCAGATTTCCATGTGCGCCAGCGTGCCTTCGGGGCGCGTGAAGTCGATCAGGCAGTCGGCCTTGCCCAGCGCCGCCTCGATATCGTCGCCGACATCGAAGGCGGCCGCCAGTTCGGCAGCCGGCGCCTCCTGCACGGCCTCGATGAGGGTCCGGCCCATGCGCCCGCCGGCGCCGGCAATGGCAAAACGTATCGTGTTCATGAAGGGCTTCCTATTGGCTGGAATCGCCGACCGGGGCGATATCGATGACCCGGGTCGCCGGCTTGACGGGGGTTTCGGTGCGCGCGCCATAGCTAATCACGTCGCCGCCGACGGCGACCAGCTTGCCGTTTTCGAAGATGACCACGAGGTGGCGCCGCTCGGCTTCGCCGCCAAGGCGGCCCGGCTGGAAGCGATAGACATAGTCCCATCGATCGGCATGGAACATGTCGGCCACCAGCGGTGTGCCGAGGATGAAGCGTACCTGGTCCTTGGTCTGGCCCATCTTGAGTTGCGCTGCCATCTCCTGGGTCACCAGGTTGCCTTGCCGGACATCGATCCGGTAGGTCAGCCAAGTACGGCTTTCGGGCGCGGTCGAGCAAGCGGCCAGCAGGGATACGAGTAGCAGCAGCACCGGACGGATCATGGTAGCGGTCGGGAAATGAAGGAAGGAGCCGACGGGCGCGCAAGTCGAGACTTGTTCCCATTTGCCAGCCTGAAAACTATATCATAGGCATCCGTCCGGCCCCGGATGACACGCTCCAGAAACCCATGGCCAATTCGCAAGATCTCAGGGATATCGGGCTCAAGGCCACCATCCCGCGCGTCAAGATACTCGACCTGTTCCAGAAGGCGAACAACACCAACCGCCGCCATCTGAGCGCCGAGGACGTGCATCGCCACCTGGCCGAGGAGGACATGGACGTCGGCCTGGCCACGGTCTATCGCGTATTGACCCAGTTCGAGCAGGCCGGCCTGCTGCGCCGGCACTACTTCGATGCCGGACATGCCGTGTTCGAACTGAACGAAGGCGGCCATCACGACCACCTGATCTGCCTGCAATGCGGCAAGGTCGAGGAGTTCTACGATTCGGCCATCGAGAAACGCCAGAACAAGATCGCCGAGGATCGCGGCTTCAAGGTGGTCGAGCACGCGCTCTATCTCTACGCGGACTGCCTGAAGACCAACTGCCCGAACCGGCGGCGCGGCGAAAAGGGCTGAAAAGTCAGTCTCGGCTACACGCCGAGCATCTCCCGCGCATGCTTGCGCGTGGTATCGGTGATCTTCACGCCGCCGAGCATGCGGGCGACCTCCTCCACCCGCCCCGCCGCGTCGAGTACCCGCACGCGACTATAGGTCGAGCCGTCGCTGGTTTCCTTGGCAATCGACCACTGCCAGTCGGCCTGCGCCGCCACCTGCGGCAAGTGGGTGACGCACAGCACTTGGCGCTGGTGGCCGAGTTTGGCCAGCATCTGGCCGACGATCTCGGCCACCCGGCCGCCGATGCCGACGTCGACCTCGTCGAAGATCAGCGTCGGCGCCACGCCGGCCGTGCTGGCGATCACCTGGATCGCCAGGCCGATGCGCGACAATTCGCCGCCCGACGCCACCTTCGCCAGCGGCCGCGGCGGCTGGCCGGGGTTGGCTGCCACCAGGAAGCCGACGTCTTCCTGGCCATGTGCGGCACCCTCGGGCAGCGCATTGAGCGTGATCTCGAAGCGGCCGCCGACCATGGCCAGTTGCTGCATGCCTTCGGTCACCGCCGCCGACAATTCGGCCGCGCCTTTCCGACGCATCGCCGACAGCCGCTGGGCAAGCTTGTCGTAGGCGGCCTGCGCGGCCTGTTCCTTCTCCGCCAGCGCCGCGGGGTCGGCAGCCAGCGTCAACTCCTCCAGCCGGGCTTCGAGCCTGGCCAGCACCTCGGGCAACTCTTCCGGCGCGACGCGGTGCTTGCGCGCCGCCGCCATGACCGCTTCGATGCGCGCTTCCAGTTCGGCCAGGCGCTCCGGCTCCAGTTCCAGGCGCTCGCGGTAGCGCGACAGCGCGTGCACCGCCTCGCCGAGCTGGATGCGTGCCGCGTCGAGCAGTTCGGCCGGCTCCTTCAGCGCTTCGTCGTAGTCCGTCAGTGGCCGCAACTTCGCCGCGGCGTCGTCGATCTGGCCCGTTACGGCCGCCTCGTTTTCGTCGAGGATGGCCAGCGCGGCCGTCGCCCCTTCGAGCAGGCTGGCGGCGTGGGCCAGCCGCCGCTGCTCCTGGTTGTCGTCCAGCCAGCGCCCCGGCTCGAAGGCCAGCGTACGCAGTTCCTTGACCTGCCAGTCGAGCATCTCCTTCTCGCGCGCCATCGCCGAGACATCCTGCTCGGCCCGCTCGCGCGCGTCGCGCAGGTGCCGCCAGGCGCGGAACTTCTCCGCGGTCTCGACGGCCAGCGCCGTGGCGCCGATCTGGGCGTCGAGCAAGGCGCGCTGGGCATCGGCGCGCAACAGCGCATGGTAGGCATGCTGACCGTGGATGTCGGCCAGGAATTCGCCGGCCTGGCGCAATTGCGTCAGCGTCGCCGGCGAGCCGTTGATGGTCGCCCGCGAACGGCCGCCGGCATCGACCACCCGGCGCAGCAGGCAGACGGCATCGGCATCGAAGTCGTTCTCGCGCAGCCATTGTGCGAGGGCGCTGCCGGCCTCGACGTCGAACTCAGCCGACACCTCGGCACGCTCGGCGCCGGTGCGCAGCACCGTGGCGTCGGCCCGTTCGCCCAGGGCCAGCGACAAGGCGTCGACCAGGATGGACTTGCCGGCGCCGGTCTCGCCCGTCAACGCCCCGAAGCCGGCCTCGAACTCCAGTTCGAGCCGATCGACGATGACGAAATCCCGGATGAACAGTCGACGCAGCATGGAGGCGAATTCTAGTGCTTGGGCGGCTCGCTCCAGTGCAGCTTGCTGCGCAGCATCGCGTAGTAGCTGTATCCCGGCGGGTGCAGCAGCGTCACCGCCTGCGGCGAGCGGGCGATGCGGACGCGATCGCCGGCCAGCAGGTCGAATCGCTCCTGGCCGTCGAAGTGCACCCTGCCGATATGGGTGGAGACCAGCGTGATGTCGATGTGGCTGTCGGCGCCGATGCTGATCGGGCGGTTCGACAGGGTGTGCGGGCAAAGCGGCACCATGGCGATCCCGGCGATACCGGGATGCAGGATCGGGCCGTCGGCCGACAGGGCGTAAGCCGTCGATCCGGTCGGCGTCGCAACGATCATGCCGTCCGCCCGCAGCAGGTAGACGAACTCGCCGTTCACCTCCACGCGCATTTCGATCATGCGGCCGAGGTCGCCTTTGTTGACGACCACTTCGTTGAACGCCAGGCTGCTGGCCAGCCGCTCGCCGTCGCGCCATATTTCGCCGTTCAGCAGGAGGCGCGGCTCGGCGGTGAAATGGCCGGTCAGCAGCTCGCCGACCGCGGTCAGCATGTCCTTGCGTGCGATGTCGGTCATGAAGCCGAGCCGCCCCTGGTTGATTCCCGCCAGCGGCACACCGAACTCCGCCATGCGCCGCGCAGCGTAGAGCATGGTGCCGTCGCCGCCGAGCACGACGACCACTTCGGCCTCGCTGCCCATGGTCTCGTAGCTGGCGAGTTCCTCGCCGTGCGCATCGACCTGCGGCGCGATCCCTTCCTCGATCAGCACCCGCACGCCATAGCTGCGCAGGAACGCCGCGAGCTGCGGCAGCGCCGCGGCGACGTCGGCACTCTGGTACTTGCCGACCAGGCCCACGCAGCGGATTGATTTCTTGAAGGGAATGCCCATGTTCTGGATTAAACCATATCTTGTTTCCCGCTAGAATTGCGCCATGCTCGACCGTCGCGCCCAGACACTGCTGAAGACCCTGATCGAACGGTACATCGTCGAAGGACAGCCGGTCGGTTCGCGCACGCTTTCCCGCTATTCGGGGCTGGAACTGTCGCCGGCGACCATCCGCAACGTCATGTCCGACCTCGAGGAGATGGGCTTCATCGCCAGCCCGCACACCTCGGCCGGCCGGATCCCCACGCCCAAGGGCTACCGTCTGTTCGTCGACAGCCTGCTGACGGTAAGGCCGCTGGCCCGCCAGCAGATTTCCGAAATCCGCGAAGCCATCCAGCCCGACCAGCCGCAACGGGTGATCGGCCACGCCTCGCAACTGCTGTCCGAACTGACCCATTTCGCCGGCGTGGTCGTCGCGCCGCGCCGCCAGTTGCCGCGCATCCGCCAACTCGAATTCCTCAGCCTGTCCGACACGCGCATCCTGCTGATCATCGTCACCAGCGAAGGCGATGTGCAGAACCGCATCCTGTTCACCCAGCGGACCTACACGCCCAGCGAGCTGACGCAGGCCGCCAACATGCTCAACGAGCACTTCGCCGGGCTCGATTTTCAGCAGATTCGCAGCCGCCTGCAGGACGAACTGCGCCAGATCCGCAGCGACATGGTCGAACTGATGACTGCCGCCGTCGAGGCCGGCAGCGAAGCGGTCACCGACAATGCCGCGCAGTACGTCATCAGCGGCGAGAAGAACCTGCTCGGCGTCGAAGACCTGTCGTCCAACATGGGCCGCTTGCGCCGGCTGTTCGACCTGTTCGAGCAGAAGACCGGCTTGGTGCAGTTGTTGGAGTTGTCCAGTCACGCCGACGGCGTGCAGGTCTTCATCGGCGGCGAATCAGGCATCGCGACGCTGGACGAGTGCAGTGTGGTCGCCGCGCCCTACGAAGTCGACGGCCAGGTGGTCGGCACGATCGGCGTGATCGGCCCGACGCGCATGGCCTACGAGCGCGTCATCCCCATCGTCGACATTACTGCCCGGCTACTCGCCAGCGCGCTTTCTGCGCCATGACGACCGGCCTGCTGCTGGTCAACCTCGGGACTCCGGACGCGCCCACGGCGCCGGCCCTGAAGAAGTACCTGGCGCAGTTCCTCGGCGACCGCCGCGTGGTCGACCTGCCGCGCCTGCTCTGGTGGCCGATCCTCCACGGCATCATCCTCAACACGCGGCCGGCCAAGTCGGCGGCCAAGTACGCCAGGATATGGACGGCCGAGGGTTCGCCGCTCAGGGTGCATACCGAACGCCAGGCCAAGCTGGTCAAGGGACTGCTGGGCCATCGCGGCATCGAGGGCATCACGGTTGCCTGGGCAATGCGCTACGGAGCGCCCGCGGTCGCCACCGCACTCGACGAGCTGAAACGCGGCGGTGCGCGGCGCGTGGTGGTAGTGCCGCTCTACCCGCAGTTTTCGGTCAGCACCACGGCCAGCACCCAGGATGCCGTCGCCGCCTGGGCGCGACGCAATCCCGACTTCGCCAGGCCGGTCGAGATCCTCG
This sequence comes from Rhodocyclales bacterium, assembly GCA_016235765.1. Taxonomy (GTDB): domain Bacteria; phylum Pseudomonadota; class Gammaproteobacteria; order Burkholderiales; family Rhodocyclaceae; genus Fen-999. The sequence goes on from JACRIZ010000131.1 coordinate 7,594, forward strand.
ACTACCACGAGCATCCGGGCTACCTCGGCGCACTGGCGCAAAGCGTGCGCGACCACTGGATGAAACAGGGTGGTCGTGCGGGCAAGCTGATCATGAGCTTCCACGGCATCCCGAAACGCGCCGTCGCCAAGGGCGATCCCTACGAAAGTCAGTGCCGGCGCAGCGCCGATCTGCTGGCGCGCGAACTCAACCTCGGGCCGGCGGAGTGGCAGCTTACCTTCCAGTCGCGCTTCGGCGCCGCGGAATGGCTGCAGCCCTACACCCAGCCGACCCTCGAGCAACTGGCGAAGGACGGCGTGAGCAGCGTCGACGTCGTCTGCCCCGGTTTTCCGAGCGACTGCCTGGAGACGCTGGAAGAAATCGCGATGGAATGCCGCGACGCCTTCCTCGCCAATGGCGGCCGGGAGTACCGCTACATCCCCTGCCTCAACGAGCGGGCCGACTGGATCGCCGCGCTGACCGACATCGCGCTTGAACACGTCCGCGCATAAATCCGCGCGCCGGCATTTTACTTTCGGGATATATTCCCACGATTTGGTCAAGGGTATGCCCTGACCGATGGCGGATCACGAGGGAGAAGGCGGTGGATAGAAAGATTCTGTTGGTCGAAGACAACCCCGACGACGAGTTCCTGGCGTTGCGGGCACTGCAGAAGAACAAGGTGGCCAACGAAGTCGTCGTCGCGCGCGACGGCCTGGAGGCGCTGGACTATCTGTTCGGTGAAGGCTCGCAGGCGGGTCGGGCGCCGCTGGAACCGGAGGTCATCCTCCTGGACCTGAAATTACCCAAGATCGACGGCCTGGAGGTCCTGCGCCGCATTCGCTCCGACGAGCGCACCCGACGAATCCCTACGGTGGTACTGACCACATCCGGCGAAACGGTCGACATCGAGACAAGCTACGACCGCGGCTGCAACAGCTATATCCGCAAGCCGGTGGACTTCGAGCAATTCATCGAGGCGGTACGTCAGCTTGGCCTCTACTGGCTGGTCCTGAACAAGACAGCCAAGTCCGATCCCGACCTGATTTCCTGAGCGGCATGCCGGAACTCCCCATCAAGCTGCTGTTCGTCGAGGACGTCGAGGATGACATGTTGCTCATCCTGCGGGTGCTTCGCCAGGGCGGATTGAAGGTCACCTACCAGCGGGTGGATTCCGCCCGTTCCCTGGAAGCGGCCCTTGCCGAAGGCGGCTGGGACATCGTGGTCACCGACCACAACCTGCCTGGCTTCGACTCCCGGGCGGCGCTCGAAATCGTGCACCACGCCGACACCGACCTGCCGGTCATCATCGTCTCGGGCACCATCGGCGAAGAAATGGCCGTCGAGGCGATGCGGCTGGGCGCCAAAGACTACATCATGAAGAGCAATCTGCGCCGGCTGGCCCCCGCGATCCGGCGCGAACTCGACGATGCCGGCGCCCGGCGAGCCCGCCGCCAGGCGGAAGCCGCCATCCAGCACCTGGCGATGCATGATTCCCTGACCGGACTGAGCAATCGGACCAGTTTCCTCGCCGCGCTCGAAGAACTGCTAGAACAGGCCAGGAACGAGGAGGTACGGCACAGCCTGCTGTTTCTCGACCTGGACCAGTTCAAGATCGTCAACGACACCTGCGGGCATCTGGCCGGCGACGAGATGCTCAGGCAACTGTCCGACGTTTTGCGGCGGCCGATACGAACCAGCGACCATCTGGCCCGCGTTGGTGGCGACGAATTCTGCATCCTGCTCGAGAACTGCGTCCTGGAGCGCGCCCGGGAGGTCGCCGAGACCTTGCGCGCCGCCGTGCACGACTTCCGCTTCCTGTGGGACGGCAAGCTGTTTTCCGTCGGCGTCAGCATCGGCATCGTCGGCATCGACCGGAACAGCGGCAGCGCCAACGACATCCTCAGCGCCGCCGACATCGCCTGCTATGCCGCCAAGGACCGCGGCCGCGACGCGATTCAGGTCTATGAGCGGGACGACCTGGAACTGAGTCGCCGACGCGGCGAAATGGACTGGGTAAGCCGCATCGACGGCGCGCTGCACGGCGGTCGTTTCCAGTTGTGGCGCCAGCCGATCAGTTCGCTCAGCGGCGCAACGAATGGCAAAGTGCACCACTACGAGTTGCTGTTGCGGCTGATCGACCTGGACGGCAGCGTCGTGCTGCCGGGGGCATTCCTGCCCGCGGCTGAACGCTACGACCGCATGCGCGACATCGACCGCTGGGTCATCGATCATGCGTTGCGCTATGTCGGTGAGCACTGCGAGTCGGGTGACCAGTTCCACGCCATCAACCTGTCCGGCGGTTCGATGAGCGACGACGGCCTGCGCGAATTCGTCAGCGACAGGATTGCGGCCTACGGCGTCGACCCGCGCAACATCTGTTTCGAAGTCACCGAGACGGTCGCCATCGGCAACTTCGCCGTGGCGGTCGAGTTCATGCGCAAGCTGCGTGACATCGGCTGCCGTTTCGCGCTGGACGATTTCGGCAGCGGACTCAGTTCGTTCGCCTATCTCAAGTCGCTGCCGGTCGATTTCATCAAGATCGACGGCCGCTTCATCCGCAATTTGCGCAACGACCCCATGGACCGCGCCATCGTCGAGGCCATCCACCGGGTCGCGCACGTCGCCAAGCTGCGCACCATCGCCGAATTCGTCGAAGACGCCGCCGTACTCGACGTCCTGCGCTCGATCGGCGTGGATTTCGCCCAAGGCTACGGCATCGGCCGACCGGAACCGCTGCCGGTGCCGGCGTACGCGGCCCAGGCGGTGGGAGTCTCCTAGATGGCGCATTCGCGGGAGGGACAGACAATGAGCGCCGTTTCCCGCCACTTGCTGTCCGCTCTTTGCATCGCCCCCTGCGTCCTGGCGACCCACGCCCGCGCGGACGACCAGATGCTGCTGATGCTGTCCGGCGACGAGCAGATGGTCAGTCTCGCCACGGGATCACCGCAACCGGTATCCAAGGCACCCGCCGTGGCCACGGTGATTACCGCCGATGACATCAAGGCCAGCGGCGCCACGGAATTGAGCGAAGTACTGGAGACGGTTCCCGGTTTGCATGTTTCGCGCAGCGGCAACCAGTTCCTGCCCATCTATTCGATCCGCGGCATCTTCACGCGCTACAACCCCGAAGTCCTGGTGATGATCAACGGGATCCCGATCACCAATGCATTTGCCGGCGACCGCGGCCGGTTGAACGGCACCTACCCGCTCGAACATGTCGCCCGCATCGAGGTCATTCGCGGCCCGGGTTCGGCACTCTACGGCGCCGAGGCGGTATCGGGCGTCATCAATATCATCACCAAGACCGCCAAGGAAATCGACGGCACCGAAACCGGCCTGCGCGCCGGTTCGTTCCAGACCTACGACGGATGGATCCAGCACGGCGGCAAATGGGGAGAAGTCGACGTCGCCGCCTATCTGCGCCTGGGACACACCGACGGCTTCGGCGGCACCATCGCAGCCGACGCCCAGACCCGGCTCGACCGTAACACCGGCACACATGCTTCGAATGCGCCGGGCCAGATCAATACCGGCTACGACGCCATCGATTCGCGCCTGGACTTTTCGCTCGACAATTGGCGCTTGCGCGCCGGCTATCTTGGCCGCCCGAACGCACAAACGGGAACCGGCGTTGCCGACGCCCTCGACCCGCAGGCAAAGGGCGACGGCCGTTACACGAACCTGGATCTGACCTGGCACGACGCCAAATTCACGGAGAACTGGGACGTCGCCGTCCAGGCAAGCTATTTCGATATCGCCGAACCCGTCACCCCGGTCCACCTGTATCCGGCGGGTTCCAGCCTGCCACGAGCGTTGCCGGGCGGCGTGGGCTCAAGCATCGGCATGATCGGCCAGCCCCAGCACTGGGAACGGCAGCATCACCTCAACCTGTCGGCACGTTATGGCGGAATCGCGCGGCATAAGCTGCAATTCGGCGCCGGCTACAACCTTTATGACGTCTATCGGGTCGCGGCGGCCAAGAACTACACCAACGGTGCCGGCAACGTTCCCGTCTGCCTGAACCTCAGTTGCTCTGTGGTCGAAGCCACGCCGGCCAACGGCCTGCTCTTCCTGACTCCGCATTCGCGCCGTTCGCTCTACGCCTATCTTCAGGACGAGTGGTTCCTGGCGCCCGACTGGTACCTGACCGCCGGCCTGCGCCATGACCACTACTCGGATTTCGGCGACACCACCAACCCGCGCGTCGCCCTGGTCTGGGATACCGCCTATAACCTCACCAGCAAGATCATGTTCGGCCGCGCCTTCCGCGCGCCGTCGTTCATCGAACAGTACAACATCAACAACCCGGCGGCGCTCGGCAACCCGGATCTCGAGCCCGAGACCGTCAGCACAACGGAACTGGCATTCGCGTGGCATGCCCGGCCCGACCTGAAGACCGGACTCAGCCTGTTCCGCTACCAGATGCAGGACGTCATCCGCTTCATTGCCAATGCCAACGGGGCGGCCGGCAATACCGCCCAGAACGCCGGCGACCAGCGCGGCAGCGGGCTGGAACTGGAATTCAGTTGGGACGCCCTGGCCCAGCTACGCCTTTCCGGCAACTATGCATACCAGCGGTCCATCGACGAGACCAGCAACCAGGATGCCGGCCTGGCACCGCACCAACACATCTACTTGCGTGGCGACTGGCGCCTGGCACCCGGCTGGCTGCTGTCCGGCCAGGTCAATCGGGTCGCCGATCGCCGGCGTCAGGCCGGCGATGACCGCCCACCGATCGCCGACTACACCACCACGGATCTCACCTTGCGCACCGGCCAATTGCACCGGGATGTCGAGGTCGCCTTCTCCGTCCGCAACATCTTCGACGTCGACGCCCGCGAACCGACGGCCGATTCGTCCGCCATCTATATTCCGCACGACCTGCCGTTGCCGGGACGCACCCTTTATGCCGAACTTCGAATCCACCTCTAGCAGCCTGCAGGCGTTGCTCTTTCTCGCCGCCGGCGCGCTGCCGCTTGCCGCGAGCGCCGACGATCTGCTGCTGATGCTGTCCGGCGACGAGCAACTGGTCAGCATCGCCACCGGCACGCCGCAGCCGGTATCGAAGGCACCGTCGGTCGCGACGGTGATCACCGCCGCCGACATCAAGGCCACCGGCGCCACTACGCTGAGCGACATCCTGGAAAGCGTGCCCGGCATGCACGTTTCCCGGAGCGGGCTTCTTTGGGCGCCGCTCTACTCGATCCGCGGCATTCAGACGCTATTCACCCCTGAAGTGCTGATCATGATCAACGGCATCCCCCTCACCAACAGCTACTACGGTGACCGCGGCCGCCTGATGGGCGACATTCCGCTCGAGCACATCGCCCGCATCGAGGTGATTCGTGGCCCCGGATCGGCCGTTCATGGCGCCGAGGCCGTGTCCGGTGCCATCAACATCATCACCAGGACGGCCAGCGACATCGATGGCACGGAATCCGGCCTGCGGGCCGGTTCCTACCGCACTTACGACGGATGGGTTCAGCATGGCGGCAAGTGGGGCGAGGTCGATGTCGCCGCGTACCTGCGCCTGGGCACCACCGAGGGCTCCGGCGGCACCGTCGGTGCTGACGCCCAGACCGCCCTCGACCGGACCTTCGGCACCCACGCCTCCAACGCGCCCGGGCCAGCCCAGAACGGCTACGACTCCATCGATGCCCGCCTCGATCTCGCCCTTGACCACTGGCGCCTGCGCCTGGGCCACATAGACCGCCCGAACCATGGCACGGGGACGGGCGTGGCCGATGCGCTGGATCCGCTCACCAAAGGCCACGGCAAGTACACGAATCTGGACTTGACCTGGCACAACCCGAAGCTCACCGAGAACTGGGCACTAACCGCCCAGGCGAGCTACTACGACACATCCGAAGAGGAAAACGACATCACCCTGTTTCCGGCAGGCTCCGCATTTCCTCTGGCACTGCCGGGCGGCGTGGGTTCGACCGTCGGCATGGTGGGCCGCCCGCAGCACTGGGAGCGCCAGCAGCGCCTCAACGTCTCGGCACTTTACGGCGGCATCGAGAAGCACAAGCTGCGCGCCGGCGCCGGCTACAACCTCGTCGACATGTACAAGGTCACTGAAACCAAGAACTTCACCTTTGTCTATGTTCCTGGCGTCGGCTACGTGCCACAGTGCATCAACCTCGCCTGTTCCATAGTCGAAGCCACGCAGGCGAATGGGCTGGCATTCCTCACCCCGCATGAGCGCCGTTCGGTATTTGCCTACCTTCAGGACGAATGGACGCTGGCGCCCGACTGGCACCTGACCACGGGACTGCGGCACGACAAGTACTCCGATTTCGGCAGCACCACCAACCCGCGAATCGCCCTGGTGTGGGATACCGCCTACAACCTCACCAGCAAGCTCATGTTCGGAAGGGCTTTCCGCGCTCCATCGGTGGTCGAGCTTTATACCGTCAACAACCCCCAGGCCATTGGCAACCCGAACCTGAAGCCGGAGTCGATCCGTACCACCGAGTTGGCCTTCGCCTGGCAGCCCACCTCGAACCTGCGTACCGGCCTCAACCTGTTCCGCTACCAGATGAGCGACGTAATCCGCTTCGTCGCCAACGCCGATCCCACGACGGGGAACACGGCACAAAATGCCGGCGACCAGTATGGCAACGGGATGGAACTGGAATTCAGTTGGGATGCGTCCAGTACGGTACGGCTGTCGGGCAATCATGCCTTTCAGCGTTCCGTCGACGAAAGCACCCGTCAGGATGCCGGTCTGGCACCGCACCACCACACCTACGTGCGCGCCGATTGGCGGTTTTCGGCCAGTTGGCTCGTCAGCGGGCAGATCAATCGGGTCGCCGACCGCAGACGGCAGGCAGGCGACGACCGGCCGAAGATTCCGGACTACACCACCGCGGACCTGACCCTGCGCAGCAATCCCTCCGGAAACGCTTGGGAGTTCGCCGTCTCGATCCGGAACCTGTTCAATGCGGATGTCCGCGAGCCCACTGCAGCGGCAGCAGCCCTCAATCTGCCCGGCGACCTCCCGATGCCAAGGCGCAATCTGTACGCAGAAATGCGTCACCGGTTGTAGCGATATCTTGCAGCAGTATCGCCGCATCACCGCCTTCCTTGTCGCATGGCTCCTGGCCAGCGGCACCGCGCTCGCCGAGACGCGCATCGGTGTGCTCTACCCCGAATCGGCGCCGGCATTGCTCCAGCTCTACCAAGCCATCATCAACGGCATGAGCAAGGCGGGCGAGGTGCAGGTGCAGGGCCGGGCGGTCTCCGAGCGGACTTCCCCGGAGGAAGTCATCGCCTGGGCTCAGGAACGACGCAACCAGGTCACGGTGGCCCTGGGCGACATACCGCCGGCACTGACCGAACGGCTTGCCGCCGACGCGCCGCTGATCTACGGCGCCAGCGCATTGAACGACAATGCCAGGCCCGGGGTCAGCCTGGCAGCCAGTCCGGCCCAGATGTTCGACCGATTGCGCCAGATCAAGCCGGAGGTAGAGCGGATTTTCGTCCTTTACCGGCCTCAGTCGTCGGGCTGGCTGATCGCCGCCGCCCGCACGGCCGCGCGCCAGCAGGGACTCGAACTGGCGGCCATTGCCTGTGAAGACGCCCAGCAGGCGGGCGCGGCGTTTACCCGCGTCCTGCAACAGGCGCGACCCGGCACGGATGCGATCTGGCTGACGCTCGATCCGGTCGTGCCGCTCAACCAACTGCTGCCGGTACTGCTGCGCGAATCCTGGGACAAGCATCTGGTGCTCATTTCCAACAATCCGGTGGATGTCGCCAAGGGCGCGCTTTTCGCTCTCTACCCGGACTACCCGGCAATGGGGCGACAACTTGCCGAACGGGCCAAGCGACAGGCCGTCCGGCCTACGCTGAGCGGCCCCGAAGCCAGCGAACATCTGCGCGGCGCGTTCAACACGCGTACCGCTTCCCACCTCGGCATCGTGCCGAGCGAACGCGTGCTACGAGGATTCGACCGCACCTTTCCGGAGGAGCAGCGGTGAGGGCCCATCTGATCGCACTGTATGGGCGCCTCGGGGTACGACAGTCCCTGGCGCTCATCATCGTGCCCATCACGCTGATCGGCGCGCTGGCGATCGGCCTGGTCGCAGCCGCCTCGTCCACGGATGAGGTTGCCCGCCATCACGTCCGCGCCGGTGAACAGATGACGGCGACCCTGGCGCAACGCAGCGACCTGCCGCTGCTGTATGAAAGCAGCGTCGGGATTGCCGAGATCGCCAATTCGCTCTTCGACAACCCGTTGGTCAGGGAAATCCGGGTCGTCGGCAAGAACGGCAAGCTCCTGTTCGGCCGCACCCAAGGCAAGAAGGAATCCTGGCGGTACCCGACCCCGTTGGCGGACGAGACTGCGGCGAACGAACAGGACGACGTCTGGCTGTTCTCCCGCCGCGTCAGTACCGCCCGGCCGACCGCAGTCGATCCGGAGATGCCGGAAGCAGCGCTGCTCGGCAGCATGGGCGATGAGGTCCTCGGGGAAGTGCAGCTCGCATTGAGCAAGGAATCGCTGTTCAACGCCCGTCGCAGCATCTTTTTCGGCAACCTGTTCATCGCGCTGGCGTTCTCGCTGGCCAGTGTCGCGGCCACTCTCCTGCTGCTGCGCCGGTTCAGTACGCCGCTGGAGTCGCTGGCCGACACCATGCACGAGGTTCGCGCCGGTCACTGGGTGGAATCCGAACTGCCCACGGGGCCCCGCGAAATCCGGGAGATCGCCGAAAGCTACCAGGCCCTGATGGCGACCCTGCGGCAGCGCGAAGAGCAACTCCGGGAATTCAACGAGGACCTCGAAGAACGCATCCGTCTGCGCACGCAAGCGCTCCAGGCGGCCAACAAGGAACTGGAGGCGTTCAGCTATTCGGCGTCGCACGACCTGCGCGCGCCCCTGCGGGCCATCGACGGCTTCGGCAAGGCGCTCCTGGAGGACTACGGGCCGTCGCTGGACCCGACGGCCAAGACCTACCTGCACCGCATATGCGCCGGAGCCAGCCGCATGAGCGACCTGATCGACGACATGCTCAAGCTCTCCCGCATCACGCGCTACGAGATGCAGGTGGCCGACGTCGATATGAGTGAAATGGCGGAAGCAATCGCCGCCGTGCTGCAGGAACGACATCCGGAGCATCGGGTGGACTTCCGCGTCACACCGGGCATGGTGGTCCGGGCAGACCGGAACATGTTGCGCATCGCCTTGGAGAACCTGCTCGAGAACGCCTGGAAATACACCGGCAAGGTCGCCGCCGCGCAGGTGGAATTCGGTTTGGTGCACCAGCAGCACGAGACGGTCTACGTGCTGCGCGACAACGGCGCCGGCTTCGACATGCGCTTCGCCGACAAGCTGTTCGGCGCATTCCAGCGCCTGCACGGCAAGGAGTTCGAGGGCACCGGCATCGGCCTCGCCATCGTCCAGCGCGTCGTGATACGCCACGGCGGACACATCTGGGCCGACGCCGAGGTCGACAAGGGCGCCACCTTCTACTTCACGCTGCCCGACTGAGGACAGAGCACCACTGCCGCGGGCGGTAGAATGCCGCCCATGCACGACGCTCTTCTCCAGCGCAGCCTAGCGGCGGTCTGGCATCCCTGCACCCAGATGAAGCAGCACGATAGCGGCGAACTGCCGCTGCTGCCCATTGCCCGCGGCGAAGGCCCGTGGCTGGTCGGTACCGACGGCCAGCGCTGGCTGGATGGCATCAGCTCCTGGTGGGTCAATCTGTTCGGCCACTGCAATCCGCGCATCAACGCGGCGCTGCGCGAACAGCTCGATACGCTGGAGCACGTGCTGCTGGCCGGCTGCACCCACGCGCCGGTGGTGGAACTCTCGGAGCGCCTCGCGAGCCGGACGGGAGGCGAACTCGGCCACTGCTTCTACGGCTCCGACGGCGCTTCGGCCACCGAAATCGCCCTCAAGATGTCGGCGCACTACTGGCGCAATCTCGATCGCCCGGCGAAGAACCGCTACCTGTGCCTGGCCGGCGGCTATCACGGCGAGACCGTGGGTGCGCTCGGCGTCACCGACATCGCCATCTTCCGTGACGCCTATGCGCCGCTGATCCGCGCCGCCACCGTGCTGCCCTCGCCCGATGCCCGCCAGGGAGCCGACGCCGCGCACCAGGCCGCCGCGGCATTGGCGGAGCATCTCGAAGCGCACCACGCCGAAACCGCCGCCCTGATCGTCGAGCCGCTGGTCCAGTGCGCGGCCGGCATGGCGATGCACGATCCCGAATACCTGCGCCTCGCCCGCGCGCTGTGCGACCGCTACCAGGTGCACCTGATCTGCGATGAAATCGCCGTCGGCTGCGGCCGCACCGGCAGCTTCTTCGCCCACCAGCAGGCCGGCATCCGGCCGGACTTCCTGTGCCTTTCGAAAGGCATCACCGGCGGCTACCTGCCGCTCTCTGTGGTGATGACGCGCGACGCGATCTACCAGGCCTTCCTCGACGACACCACCGCCCGCGCTTTCCTGCATTCGCATTCCTACACCGGCAACCCGCTCGCCTGCCGCGCCGCGCTCGCCACCCTGGACATCTTCGAGCAGGACGAGGTGCTCGCCGCCAACGCCGTACTGGGCGAGCGCATCGACGCGCGGTTGCGGCCGCTAGCCGGACACCCCCAGGTCCGCCACTATCGCCGCCGCGGCATGATCTTCGCCTTCGACGTCGACGCCGACCCCGGCTTCGGCCGCCGCTACTACCGCGCGGCGCTCGAACGCGGCGTCCTGATGCGGCCGATCGGCAATACCGTCTACCTGATGCCGCCCTATGTGCTCGGCGATGCGGAAATCGACCTGCTCGCCGCTGTCGTCGATGTGGCACTTGATGAGGCGCTGCGACCATGACATTCAGGACCCGCCTGGACGAATTGAAGGCCGCTGGCCTGCTGCGCCGGCGCCGCCTGGCCGGCACGCCCTGCGGACCGGAAATGCTGATCGACGGCCGTCCCGTGCTCTCCTTCGCCAGCAACGACTACCTGGGCCTGGCCACCCATCCCTGCCTGATCGACGCCGCCACGCGCGGCCTGTCGGACTGGGGCGTCGGCGCCGGCGCTTCCGAGTTCCTCGGCGGCCACTTCCGGCCGAACCGCGACCTGGAGGCCAAACTGGCCGACTTCGTCGGCGCGCAGAAGGCCCTGCACTTCGCCACCGGCTTCATGGCCAACATCGGCATCGTGCCGGCGCTGATGCAGCGCGGCGACGCCATCTTCGCCGACAAGCTCAACCATGCCTCGCTGATCGATGCCGTACGCCTGTCGTACGCGTTCAACCACCGCTACCCGCATTGCGACCTCGGCGTGCTGGAAGGTCAACTGTCCGCCAATCGCGCCAAGCAGCGCCTGATCCTTACCGACGCCGTATTCAGCATGGACGGCGACATCGCGCCGCTGCCGCATTTGCTGGAGCTCGCCGAACGCTACGATGCCTGGCTGCTGATCGACGATGCCCACGGCTTCGGCGTGCTGGGGCCGCAGGGCCGTGGCACCGCAGCCCATTTCGGCCTCAAGCCGGGCGGGCGGCTGATCGTCATGGGTACGCTGGGCAAGGCGGCGGGCGTTGCCGGTGCTTTCGTCGCCGGCGATGCCGAGGTGATCGACTGGCTCGAGCAGTCGGCACGCACGGCCATCTACACGACCGGCGCACCCCCGGCGCTGACTTTTGCGCTCGCCGAAAGCCTGAGGATCATCGAAACCGGCGACGACCTGCGCGAGGAACTCAACGCCCTGATCGCCCGCCTGCGTGCCGGCCTGCAGCCGATCTGCGACCGCAGCGGTTGGCGCTTGCCGGCGTCGATGACCGCCATCCAGCCCGTCATCATCGGCGGCAACGAGGCGACGCTGAAGGTAGCCGACGCCCTGCTCGAACGCGGCATCTGGGCGCCGGCGATCCGGCCGCCGACCGTGCCCGACGGGCAGGCGCGGCTGCGCATTTCACTCACCGCCTCGCACGGCGAAATGCAGGTGGACGAACTGATCGCCGCGCTGACCGAGATCGCGCCTTGAAGGATCTCGTCTTCGTCGCCGGCTGGGGGTTCGACAGTCGCGTCTGGCAGCCCGTTGCCGAGCGTCTGGCCGGCGACTTCCGCATATCCTACGAACTCGACGCGGCGCCCGAGGGCGCCATTGTCTGCGGCTGGTCGCTGGGCGCGCTGCGTGTGCTGCGGGAGTCAGCCACGGCGGAGCGCCTCGTTCTCGTCGCCGCCACCCCGCGCTTCGTCAAGGCGCCGGACTGGACCGACGCACAGGCGCCGGAACTGCTGGATGGCTTCAGCGCTGCCGTCATCGCCGATCCACAAGCCGCCCTGCGCCGCTTCGCCGCACTCATGAACCAGGGCGATGCGCAGGCGCGCGAGATCACGCGGCAACTGAACGGACTCCTGCGCGAACGCATCCCGGATTCCGCGACGCTCGCCACCGGCCTCGCCGCACTGCGCGACACCGACCTGCGAAAGTCAGCCGCGCTGGTACGCCAGCCCACGCTGCTGATCCATGGCGAGCATGACCCGCTGATGCCGCCGGCCGCCGCGCAGTGGCTGGCCGATCACATGCCGGACGCGCGCCTGGAAGTCTTCGCCGGCACCGCGCACGCGCCCTTCCTTTCGCAGCCGGACCGTTTCGCACAGCGGGTCCGGGAGTTTGCCGGATGAGCAAACACGCTGTCCGTCGTTCCTTTGACCGCGCCGCAGCCAGCTACGACGCGGCAGCAAGATTGCAGCGGAACGTCTGCCGCTTGCTCCTCGACCGGCTTGCCGAACCCGCGCCGGCGCGCATCCTCGACGCTGGCTGCGGCACCGGCTACGCACTCGGCCTGCTCGCCGGCCGCTGGCCCGCAGCGAAGGTCGTAGCGGCCGATTTCGCACCGAGCATGGTGACCATCGCCGGCGGCGGCGTCTGCGCCGACATCGAGGCCCTGCCCTTCGCCGCCGCCTCGTTCGACCTCTACTGGTCCAGCCTCAGTTTCCAGTGGTGCGATGCCGGGCGGGCGGTGAGCGAAGCGGCACGCGTGCTCGCCCCGGGCGGCCGGCTGGCCGTGAGCAGCCTGGCGCCCGGAACCCTGGCCGAGCTTCAGGACGCCTTCGCAGGCACCGACCGCCATCGCCACGTGCTCGACTTTCCGCCCGCCGACGTCCTGGCATCCGCATGCGCCACGGCGGGATTCACGGCGCTGAAACTCGAACGGCGCACGCTGCGCTTCCACCACGGCGACCTCGCCGCGCTGCTGCGCGAACTGAAGGCGCTGGGTGCCAACCAGGTCGGCACCCGGCGCCGACCGGGCCTCATGGGCCGCGCCGCATGGCAGACTGTCGAGCACCGCTATGAGGCCTGGCGCGAAGCCGCCGGCCTGCCCGCCACCTTCGAGGTCGTCCTATGCACCGCCAGCAAGCCTACTTCGTAACCGGCACCGACACCGAGGTCGGCAAGACCTTCGCCACCTGCGCCCTGCTCCACGCGGCCCGCCGGCAAGGCCTGCAGGCGCTCGGCATGAAGCCGGTCGCGGCCGGCGTCGATGGCAACGGCCGCAACGAGGACGTCGAGCAGTTGATCGCCGCCAGTTCGATCGCCGCGCCGCGCGAGCTGGTGAACCCCTACTGCTTCGAAGCGCCCGTCGCGCCGCACATCGCCGCAGCCGTCGCCGGCTGCAGGATCGACCTGAACCGCATCGCCGCCGCCGCGCGCGACCTGGCCGCCAACGCCGACCTGCTGCTGATCGAAGGCGTCGGCGGTTTCCGGGTCCCGCTCGGCGACGAGGTCGACACGGCGGACCTGACCGTGCGCCTGAACCTGCCGGTCATCCTCGTGGTCGGCTTGCGCCTGGGCTGCCTGAACCATGCGCTGCTCACCGCGGAGGCCATCCGCTCGCGCGGACTGGAGCTGGCCGGCTGGATCGCCAACGGCATCGATCCCGACATGCCCTGGCCCGAAGAAAACATCACGGCGCTGAAGGAGCGCCTCACCGCGCCCCTGCTGGGCTACCTGCCCTGGCTCGACAACGGCGATCCGGCGACTGCCGCGGCTCGGCTCGTCCTGCCTTGAAGAGGCAGGCCTTTTCGCCTGAGTTCCTTGCTTAGATCAAGACTCGGCCCAGCCGTACTGGGCTAGAATCCGCGAGGGGTTGAGCCGCAAGACAGCTATGGGAGGCTGACGAGTCATGAAGCTGATCGCCGATCAGAAAATCTGGGTGAAGTTGACGCTCGCCATCTGGCTTATGCTGGTCGTCTTCTGGACCAGCCTGATTTTCTGGGAAAGCTACGTCAATCGACAGACCGCCATCGAGCAGGCCACGGCCTTTTCGCTGTCGATGCACGAATCCACCCTGGCGGGCCTGACCGGGATGATGATCACCGGCACCATCGGCCAGCGGGAAATCTTCCTCGACCAGATCAAGCAACTGTCTATCATCCGCGACCTGTCGGTGCTGCGCGGCGATGCCGTCAGCAAGCTGTTCGGGCCTGGCAACGCCAAGGACAGCAAGCCGCGCGACTCCGTGGAGGAACTGGTGCTGACCAAGGGCGAGGAATTCAGTGCCGTCGAGTCCGACGCCAAGGGCGAGTACCTGCGGGTGGTGCGGCCGACCAAGGCTTCGAACAACTACCTGGGCAAGGACTGCATCGCCTGCCACCAGGTGCCCGAGGGCACGGTGCTGGGCGCGGTCAGCATGAAGATCTCGCTCGACCAGGTGAATGCCGCCGTCGGCGCCCAGCGTATCAAGTCGCTGCTGGCCGCCGTGATCCTGAGCATTCCGCTGCTCGCCTTCATCTATCTGTTCATCCGCAACGTCGTCACCAACCCGATCGACAAGATGGTCGCGGGACTGCGCAACATCGCCCGCGGCGAAGGCGACCTGACCCAGCGGCTGGAAGTACATGGCAAGGACGAGATCGGCGCAGCCAGCGCGGCGTTCAACGACATGATGGCGAAGATGGCGACTTTGGTGCATCAGGTCAGCGACTCTGCCCGGAAAGTCGCCGCGGCGGCGCGCGAGTTGTCGACCAGTGCCGGCCAGGTGGAGGCCAGTTCGCACAAGCAGAACGACACGTCGGTGGCCGCTTCGGGCGCCGTCGACCAGATGGTGTCGGCGATCGCCTCGATCGCCCAGAGTACCGAAGAGGTGCACGAGCAGTCGCGAGACAGCCTGCGCCGCTCCGAGGAAGGCAACGTCAACCTTTCTCACCTGATCGGCCAGATCTCCGTGGTCGAGAACACCGTGCGCGAAATCGCCGACTCGGTGCGCCAGTTCGTCGATAGCACGGTGGCGATCACCAACATGACCAAGGAAGTACGCGACATCGCCGACCAGACCAATCTATTGGCGCTGAACGCCGCCATCGAGGCCGCCCGCGCCGGCGAACAGGGTCGCGGCTTCGCAGTGGTCGCCGACGAGGTGCGCAAGCTGGCCGAAAAGTCGGCCGGTTCCGCCACCGAGATCGACGGCATCACCCGGGCGCTTTCCGAGCGCTCGGACAACGTGCAGCGCTCGATCAAGAGTGGCCTCGACAACCTGGAGGCCAGCCAGGAATCCCTGGAGGCCGTCGCCAACGTGCTCGGCGAAGCCAGCGGGTCGGTCGCACGGGTCGGCCAGGGCCTGGATGCCATCGCCAGCGCCACCGAGCAGCAGCGCCGGGTCAGCGGCGAAGTGGCCGGCAACATCGATTCCATCGCCGAAATGGCCAAGGAAAACAACAAGGCCGTCGAGCAGACTGCCGACGCCGCCAAGCAGTTGCAGAGACTTGCCGACGACCTGCAGGAAATCGTCGGCCGCTTCCGCACCTGAAGTTTTTTTCGCTTAGGGGGCTTGAACGGCCCCCGCGCGCCCCCATTATCCGCATGGTTTATCGTTTCGGGACGCTTTCCCCATGCAGGATATCGACAAGGACACCCCCGCCCTCGGCGCGACTGAAGCCGCCCCCGAGCCCGCTGCCGAACCGGCCGCCGCCCAGCCGGAAGTCATGCCCAGCCTCGAGGAGATGCTCAAGGCTGCCGAGCTGAAGGCCGAGGAGCACCACGATGCCTGGCTGCGCGCCAAGGCCGAAGGCGAGAACATCCGCCGCCGGGCCCAGGAGGACATCGCCAAGGCCGGCAAGTTCGCCGCCGAGAAGTTCGCCGCCGAACTGCTGGCGGTCAAGGACAGCCTGGAAGCCGCCCTGGCCACCCAGGAGCAGGACTCCGCCGCCTTGCGTTCGGGTGTGGAACTGACGCTCAGGCAACTGGTCGCCGCTTTCGAGAAGTCGCATGTCAAGGAACTCAACCCGCTGGACCAGAAATTCGACCCGCACCAGCACCAGGCCATCAGCCAGGTCGAGGCGGACGGCGAGCCGAACCGGGTCGTCAACGTGCTGCAGAAGGGCTATGCCCTGCATGAGCGCATCCTGCGCCCCGCCCTGGTGGTGGTTTCGAAGGGCAAGCCGGCTTGAAGCCGGCGCCGATACCCCCATATCCAGGACAGCTTAGTCATTCACGAATTCTCATAAGGACACCAACATGGGCAAGATCATCGGCATCGACCTCGGCACCACCAACAGTTGCGTCGCCATCATGGAAGGCGGCAAGCCCAAGGTCATCGAAAACTCAGAAGGCGCGCGCACCACGCCGTCCATCGTCGCCTATGCCGAGGATGGCGAGATCCTGTGCGGCGCCCCGGCCAAGCGCCAGGCGGTGACCAACGCCAAGAACACGCTGTTCGCGGTCAAGCGCCTGATCGGCCGCCGCTTCGAGGAGAAGGAAGTACAGAAGGACATCGACCTGATGCCCTTCAAGATCCTCAAGGCCGACAACGGCGACGCCTGGGTGGAAGCGCGCGACAAGAAGATGGCGCCGCCGCAGGTTTCCGCCGAAGTGCTGAAGAAGATGAAGAAGACCGCCGAGGACTACCTGGGCGAAGACGTCACGGAGGCCGTGATCACCGTGCCCGCCTACTTCAACGACAGCCAGCGCCAGGCCACCAAGGACGCCGGCCGCATCGCCGGCCTGGAAGTGAAGCGCATCATCAACGAGCCGACCGCGGCCGCGCTCGCCTTCGGCATGGACAA
>JACRIZ010000132.1 GCA_016235765.1 Rhodocyclales bacterium
CAACGAGCGCAGCCAGAAGATGAAGTACCACATCCAGACTTCCGGCCGCAGCCTGCACGCGCAGGAGATGGACTTCAACGACATCCGCACCACGCTGCAGGCGCTGATCGCCATCTACGACAACTGCAACAGCCTGCACACCAACGCCTATGACGAGGCGATCACCACCCCGACCGAAGAGAGCGTGCGCCGCGCCATGGCCATCCAGCTCATCATCAACCGCGAGTGGGGCGTGGCGAAGAACGAGAACCCCAACCAGGGCGCCTTCGTCATCGACGAGCTGACCGACCTGGTCGAGGAGGCGGTGCTGAAGGAATTCGAAGCCATCGCGTCACGCGGCGGCGTACTCGGCGCCATGGAGACCGGCTACCAGCGCGGCAAGATCCAGGAAGAAAGCCTCTACTACGAGCAGAAGAAGCACGACGGCTCCTACCCGCTGATCGGCGTGAACACCTTCCTCAATCCCAAGGGCAGCGGCGTGCAGGAAATCGAACTCGCGCGCTCGACCGAGGAAGAGAAGCAAAGCCAGCTCAAGCGCCTGCGCGACTTCCAGTCACGCAACGCCGAGCAAGCGCCGATCCGGCTGGCCAAGCTCAGGCAGGCCGTCATCGAGAACGGCAACGTCTTCGCCGTGCTGGTCGACGCCGTGCGCTACTGCTCGCTGGGCCAGATCAGCAGCGCGCTCTACGAGGTGGGCGGGCAGTACAGAAGATCGATGTAGCCGGCCGAGGAGTCAGTCGCGGCGCTACGCCAGCCAGTTCTCCACCTTGAGCGACGGGACGCGTTTGAATTCGGCGAGGTTGTCGGTCACGCAGACCGAGTCGATGGCGCGGGCGTGGGCGGCAATCAGCATGTCGTTGGCGCCAATGGGGGTGCCTTTGCGTTCCAGGGTGGCGCGGATGGCGGCGTAGTGCCGGTCTGCATCGGCTTCGAAGGGCAGTATCGCGATGGCGCCGAGGATGGCTTCCACCTGCCGCGTCAGTCTGGCCGAGGCGCGCTTGGCGGCGCCGAAGCGTAGCTCGCAAGCGACGATGATGCTGGTGCAGACGTTATGCTCGCCCACTTTGGCGATGCGCTCCGCAACCAGACCTTGCGGTTCGCGCACGAGGTGGGAAAGGACGCTGGTGTCGAGCAGGTAGCGGCGTTCGCTCATAGCTCGACCGGTTCGGCGGCGAGCGAGTCGATGGCGGGAAAGGGCTCGGCGATCGGCTTGAGGCCGGCGAGTACGGTGAGCAGCGAAGGCCGGGCTACCGGCTCGACGATCAGGCGGTTGCCTTCCCGACGCAAAATGGCTTCGCCGCCCGGCAATTCCAGGTCGCGGGGAATGCGCAGTGCCTGATTGCGGCCGTTCTTGAACAGGCGGACGTGTCGTTCGCTGTGCATGGTGGTCTCCGGGCAAGGCCTATACGTGGCATATGCTAGCGCATCAGGCGGCAGCAGGCAAGCCCGGCTGCGTCAATCCTCCGGAATCAGTTGCGGATTCCAGGCGACTTCCCACAGGTGCTGGTCCGGGTCCTGGAAGTAGCCGGCATAGCCGCCCCAGAAGGTGTCCCGGGCCGGCTTGACGATGACGGCGCCGGCGGCTTTGGCTTGCGCCATGACGGCGTCGACGTCGTTGCGCGTGGCGACGTTGTGGGCGAGGCAGGTGTCGGTTCGGCTGGGCGGGCTGCGGGAAAGGCCGGCGTCATGGGCTAGGCTGGCACGCGGCCAGAGCGCCAGTTGCAGGCCGGCCTGCAGTTGGAAGAAGGCGACGGCGCCATGCTCGAAGGCCGTGCCGGTAATGCCGGGCGTTTCCAGGCCGAGACCGTCGCGGTAGAAGCGGACCGCGCGCTCCAGGTCGTCGACGCCCAGGGTGACCATGGTGATGCGCGGCTTCATGGCGTCCTCCTAGAAGTCAGCCGGGAGATGACCACAGGCCGACGAAGCGTTGCGCGTCGACGAGCCAGTCGTTGAAGTCTAGGTCGTAGCCTTCCGGATTGCCAAGGTATTCCAGTTCGGCGTGGAGGAGCGCGTTGGGCTGGCGGGCCCGGCGGGCCCGGCGGGACATGCGGGCGAGCACGTCGGCGATGCCGTCGACGTGGCGGTAGCTGGCGAGCCAGTCTTCGTCGGCCATGAGCTTTAGCGCCAAGTGGGCGGCCGGGGGGATGTCGTCCAGGCGCTCGCCGATGAGGCGATAGACCTGTGCGCAGAAGGCGTCGAGGGGCTGGGTATGAAATTCATCCCAGCGGCTCGCGAGCAGGTGATCGTAGACGATGTCGACCACGACGCCGCCGTAGCGCCGCCGCATCGGGGAGATCCTGGCGCGGCTGGTGCGGAAGGCCGCGTGCGTCTCGGCATGGCTGTCGATCGCGCGGTGCAGGGCCACGCCGCGCGCGAGGTCGGCCGGCAAGGAGCCGGGCAGCGGGCCCTTGATCCAGTCGCCGATGACGCCGCCGACCACCAGCGCCGGATCATCGCCGGCCAGGTAGGCGTGGGCGAGGAAGTTCATTGATCGAAAGGAAAGTCAGCCGTGGCGGCGCGCCACCTGGTGCCGCCTACTTGAATTTCTTGAACACGACCCTTGCATCTTCGTGCGCGCGGTCGAGGGTGCAGATCGACGGGTCGTCGTCGTGGCCGCTGAAGTAGTCGGCGGCCTGGGCACGCATGACCATGGCGATGGCGACGTCGTCCTCCATGCCGAATTTCTCGGTGATGAGCGTGGTGACTTCGTCGAGGTGCTGCTCGTAGGTCATGGGTTTCATGGGGCTCACCTGCGCTTCTGGTAAGTGCCGACCAGTTCGGCCTGGGCGATGACGTGGCCTTGCATTCGTGCTTCCAGTGTCGCCTTGGTCGGATTATCCATATCAGGTAGCACGATGTCGAGCGCGTAGAGCTTGTGGAAGTAGCGATGGCGGCCGATGGGCGGGCAGGGGCCACCGTAATCCGGGCGGCGCCAGTCGTTGAGGCCGGCCAGCGTACCGGCGGGCAGCCGCGCCACGTCTTCCGCCAGCGAGGTCGTGCCCGGCGGGAGGTTGTACAGCAGCCAATGGACGTAGGTCATCTTCGGCGCGGCCGGGTCGGGCGCGTCGGGGTCGTCGACGATCAACACCAGGCTCCTGGCCGCAGCCGGCACTCCCGACCAGGCGAGCGGCGGCGAGATGTCCTGTCCCTCGCAGGTGTACCTGGCGGGGATTTCGCTGCCATGGGCAAAGGCGCTTGAGGTCAGGGTGAGCTGCATGGCGGACTCCCGGTCAGGTTCTCAGCGGATGCAGCCAGACCAGCAGCGCCTGCCCTTGCGATTCGGCGAGGCGCGCGAGATCGGCCAGGTCGGCGAGCATCTCGGCAATGGCCTCGCCTTCCCATCCTGCGTATTCAAATTCCTCGGTGGCGGCGAGTTCCGTGGCGACGTCGTCGAGGCTGTCCTCGTCGAGTGCGGCGAGCCGCTCGGCCAGTTCGTCGGCGAGGCGCAGCACCAGCGCGCCCTCGCTGTCGGAGACATAGACCGGTTCGTAGTGGGCGATGGCGTCGTCGAACAGGTCGCCGGTGAGTAGGGCGTGCAGCGTGGCAATCTTGGCGGTATCGACGTCGCGCAGTTGCAGGCCGCTCCATTCGTCGACGGGGCTGAGCGATTCGCCGATCGCCTCGATCTCGTCTTCTTCGGCGGCGACGAACTGGGTCAGGACGGACATGGTCGGTTCTCCGTGGTTGCGGTACGCATTGTCGCAGCAGGGGCATGTGGCTGCATATTCCGTACTCCAAGAATAGTTGATTGTTTCGCTGCGGCGAACCACACTCAAGTTGCTGTTCGCTACCGGGTGAAAGGAGACCACGATGACGCCCGACAACTTTACCCCCGCCGATCGCGCCGCCTTCAACGAGGCGCTCGCTTCGATCCGCGCCGACCACGCCGTATTGCGCGACCTGGCGACTGCCGCATCCCGGCGATCCCAGGGATTTTCGGCCGACGACACCATGTCGCTGGCCGACGCCATGCTCGCCCATGAGAGCGCCGAGGCGCGCCTGTTCGAACTGCCCTTCGTCACCCGCCCGCCCGACAGTGTGACTTCCACGGCCGCGCGGGCCCGCCAGCGCTGCCTGGAGTACAAGTCAGGGACATACCGCTTGCCCGATGCCAGCGCCGGCGCCGGCGTCTTCATCGACGCGCTCCTGACCCACCTGGCCGTCGAGGACACCTGGCTGGCCAACGAGGACGAACACCAGAAGGAGCGACTGAGCACCATCTCCTAGCGACCGTCGCCCCGCACTCCGGCCACCGGACGAGACAGCGCGGCGGAATTCGGCTACGATGCCGGCTATGCATAAAGTAATAGCACTGCCGGCGCGGGGAGAAAGGTCCCAGTCTGCCAGTGCGCGCGATTCCGCCGCACTGCCGGACGTCGAGGCACAACACCGGGCGTTGCTGGCCGTCATGGCGGCCGGGGCATCGCTGCCGGAGGGTGTGCTGCAGTCGCTGTTCGACGTGATTCCCAATCCCTTCTTCGTCAAGGATGCCGCCGGCCGCTACCTCGGCTGCAACAGTGCCTTCGAACGCTACCTCGGCATGTGCCGGGCGCAGATCGTCGGCAAGACGGTCTACGACATTTCGCCGCAGGAACTCGCGGACCGCTATTTCGCCGCCGACCGGGCCTTGCTCGACCATCCCGGCACGCAGGTTTACGAGGCCAGCGTGCGTTGGGCGGACGGCTCGACGCGCGACGTGATCTTCCACAAGACGACCCTGCTCGGCGCCGATGGCCGTGTTGCCGGCCTGACCGGCATCATCGTCGACATCACCGAACGCAAGCGGATGGAGCAGGCGCTGCGGCGCAGCGAACAGCAGTACCGGACACTGGTCGAGCACATCCCCGACCTGATCGTCCGCTACGACGCCGAATTGCGCCGGATCTATGTGAACCCGGCCTGGGAAAAGGCCAGCGGCCTGGCGGCCGACGAGGTCGTCAATCTGCCGATTGCCGACATTCCGCGGGTGCCCCAGCCGGTCGTCAATGAGTACGTGGCGGCGTTGCGTCTGGCCCTGACGAGCGGAACCCGGCAGTCGGCCGAGTTCGACTGGGTAAACGCGCGCGGCGAGACGCTGAGCCTGCAGTACGTCATCGTGCCGGAGTGCGACCAGGACGGCGAGGTGGTCGGCGTGCTCGCGGTCGGCCGCGACGTCAGCGACCATGCCCGGACCGAGGTCGCACTGCGCGACAGCGAAGCGCACCTGCGCCGGGTGAACCGGGCGTTGCGGACCTTGAGTGCGGGCAACGAAACGCTGGTGCGCGCCACCAGCGAACAGGAACTGCTGGATCAGATGTGCCGCGTGATGGTGGAGGTCGGTGGTCACGTGCTGGCCTTCATCGGCGACCTGGCGCCGAACGGCCGTGCCGAACTGCGTTCCTGGGCCGGCGCCGACGATCCGGCCTTGCGCGCCTGCGTGGTCGCGGGTATTTGTCGTCCGCTCTTCGAGGCGATTGAGTTCGGCCGTCCCGTGGTCATCCACGATACCGCCCGCGACCCGCTCTGCAATGGCTGCGGCGGGCAATTCCACGCCTGCGGCGTCAGTTCGAACGTCATCCTGCCCCTGCAGAGCGAAGGCGAGCACCTTGGTGCGCTTTCCATCGGCTCCGACGACCTGGGCGCCTTCGACGACGACGAGGTGGCGCTGCTGACCGAACTGGGCGGCGATCTCGCCTACGGCATTCGCGCCCTGCGCAACCGCCTGGGCCGCGAAGACGGGCTGCGGCGCGTCCAGACGACCATGGAGGCCACCATCCAGGCGCTGGCCAGTACCGTCGAATTCCGCGATCCCTACACCGCCGGCCACCAGCGGCGCGTCGCCCAACTGGCCAGGGCCATCGGGCGCGACATGGGCTTGTCGGACGACAGCGTCAATGGCCTGTACCTCGCCGCGATCGTGCACGACATCGGCAAGATCCGCGTGCCGGCGGAGGTGCTGACCCGGCCGGGCCGGCTCTCCAAGCTCGAGTTCGACATCGTCAAGACGCACGTCGAAGCCGGCTACGACATCCTGAAGGCGATCGACTTCCCCTGGCCGATCGCCGAGATCGTGCGCCAGCACCACGAACGCCTGAACGGCTCCGGCTATCCGAACGGCATCGCCAGCGCCGATCTCCTGCTCGAATCGCGCATCCTGGCGGTGGCCGACGTCGTCGAGGCCATCGCCAGCTTTCGTCCCTATCGTCCGGCCCTCGGCGTCGATACCGCGCTGGCGGAAATCGAGGCCGGCCGCGGCTTCCTCTTCGACAGCGACATCGTCGACGCATGCATACGGCAGTTCCGCGAAAAATACTTCGCTTTCGTGTAGGCGGACGGGACAGAAGTCAGTTGCGGCGGCGCGCCGCTGCAGCCGGTGCGCCGCCCGTTCTTCAGTCCCGCCGCGCACCGGCCGGCCTCTGCCGCTTCAGGCGAAGCTGTCGGCGAACAGGCTGTCCGCCCAGGTGAACATCTCCGTGAAGGTGTCGTTATTGACCCGGTCGGCTGGCGCCTCCCCGACGTCGATGCGGTCCATGCCCTTGCCCTTCACCTCGCCGCCGGCCGTGAAGACGTCGCCGTAGACGAAGCTGGTCGAGAACCACGAGGCGGTGCGCTGCGTCACCGGGCTGTAGCAGGCCGAGTTGGTCGCGATGTTCTCGTCCGGATTGTCGCCGCTCAAGGTGCGCAGGATGGCGTCGGCGCAGACCTTGGCCTCGGAGTTGGCCATGTGCGCCGATTTGGCAATGCCCCGGCCGTCGGTGGCCGGCACCGACGCCGAATCGCCGATGACGTGGATGCTCGGGAAGGCCAGTGTCGCGTAGGCCAGCGGGTTGATCGGCACGAAGCCAGCCGCATCGGTACCCAGGCCTGCCGCAATCGGCGCCGCCCTCTGGTTCGGGATGTAGTTGAGGACGCGCGCATTGTTCTCGGTGCGCGCCGTGGTGACGATGCTGCGCGTGGTCGAATCGACCGAGGTCACTTGCGCGTTGGGCACGTACTCGATCCAATCGCGCAAGGTCACGTTGAAGGCATGCGTGAAGGCTTCCACCTCGGCCTGGATGCCGGCGTTGGCGTCGAGCAGGATCACCTTGGCGCCGGTGCGGCCGCGGGTCCGCAGGTTGTCGGCGATGACGCAGGCGCGCTCGTACGGCCCGGGCGGGCAGCGATAGGGTGCGCGCGGCACGGTGATCACGCAGCGGTCGTTGTTGCGCATCGATGCGACCTGGTTGCGCAACAGTGTGGTCTGCGTGCCGGCCTCCCATGCATGCGGCGTGAGTTCCGGGTTCCAGTTGCCGGGGGCCGGCCTGAAGTCGATGCCCGGAGACAGCACGAGATGGTCGTACTCGAGATCCTGCATTCCCGAGTCGGTCTGGACAGTGAGGCGGTTGCCGGGCGGGTCGATGGCGACCGCGCGCCCTTGCAGTACCGACACGCCGTGGTTGGTCTGCAGCGAGCTGTAGCCCAGCGAAATGCGGGTCAGCGAGATGGCGTTGGTGAGCACGAGGTTCGACAGGACGCAGGCGATGTAGGTGGCGTTCGGTTCGACCAGCGTCACCTGGACGTTGCCGGCCCACAAGCGCAGGTACTTGGCGACCGTCGCGCCGCCGAAGCCGCCGCCGACCACGACGACGCGCGGGCTGGTCGTCTGGGCGCTCACCGCGCGGGGAATCGCGGCCAGCACGCCGGCGGCACCGGCCGCCTGCAGGAAATGCCTTCTGTTGAGGATATTCATCTTTTTGTTCTCCTTTCGACTCAGTTGCCGCCGCCCGATTCGGGGGTGGTCGCCAGATACTCGGAGAGCAGCCGCAGTTGTTCGTCGGTGTAACCACGGGCCTGGCGGTCCATGACGCCCTCCACCCGGCGATGCGCCATATCGCGCAGATCACCGTACTTGTTCTTGCCCGCGATCTCGGCGAAACCGGGGCCCCGGCCATCGGTGCCATGGCATTGGCTGCATTGCGAGGCGAGCAGGCGACCAGGCGGCACTTGTGCCATGGCATCCGAATGCCAAAGTGCGCCGCCGACCGTTGCGCCGAACAGCGATACGAGTATGGGGGAAATGAGCTTCCTGCGAGGTTCCATAGTGCGTCCTCCGGTGAAGTACAGGGATGGACCAGGCCCGCTTGTCGAGGCTCGCGAAATGCCTCAATGGAAGATCGAGTTCACGTGATCGTGCAGATGCTTCCCATCGGGCCTACCCGGGAAAGGGAACCGGCTGCTATCGGCTCTGTCGAGGAGAGGACTCCCTTGGGCCAAGCCGGAGCCGGCGACACTTACCCTGCATAATTCTCGCAGCGAGTATGCCGGCTGGAAATACCGCGAATCACGCATTTCGTCGCTACAGTATCCGCGTTGACGACGTGGCGGGACGCCGCGCGGCTAGCGATTGAACTTCTCGATGCACTCCGTCAATTCGCCGGCGCTGCCGGCGGCGCACTTGCCGGATTTTTGGGCGGGAGTGCCCGGCTTCGCGCGCGGCGCGGCTGCAGCCCGCCGGGCTTGCTGCGCGGCCTGTTCGGCGTGCTTCGCCTGTTCCTGCTTCATTTCTTCGAGCTGCGCCTCGAGTTCGGCGGTGCGATCCCCGGCTTTGTCGGCCTCCCGCTGTGCCTCTCGCGCCTCGTGCCGGTACTCGGCGTTCTCGCGCTGGAACTTGTCCAGCAGCTTGACGTTGCGCGCGTCCTCCTTGCGCGCGCCGTCGAGTTCCTCCTGCAAGCGTTCGACCACCCCCGCGTGCTCGGCGAGTTGGTGCGACAGGCCGCGATAGGCGAGCCAGGCGCCGGCCGCGCCACCGGCCAGCAGCAGAATCACGGCGACGAGCAGTCGGCGCAGCAGCGACGGGCGGGCAGGCGGGGCGCTTGCATCGGCGGGTTCCGACCTGGCGGGCGGGTGCCCGAGCCGGCCAGCGCGCTCGCTGGTGCCGGCCAGGCGGTCATGCCAGCGCTGCAGGACGTTCAGGCACGCATCGACGACGCGCAGGGCGCTCCTGGCCGCGACACCGGGCGCGGCGGATGCCTCGTTCTCGGTGTCCGGCTTGGCCATTTCCAGGCAGGACTGCCGCGGCCTAGTAGCCGGCGCTCGTCGGGCTGGTGGGGGCGGCGGGCGTCGCAGGCGCGGCCGGAGCGGCAGGCGTCAGGGGCGGCGCGACCACGGCCGGCGCGGGCGAGACGGGTTGCTCGTCGACCGCGCGTGCGCCCGTCACGAAATACTCCGTCTCGGCGAAGCAGGAGGTCGGCACGAACTTGTGCTGCGCGTAGGAGAGGACGACGCGCTTGCCGGCCAGGGCGTTGATCTGCGTCGCGACCGCTTCGTCGCGCACCGAGAATTCGAACTTGTCGGGGATCGCGCCGGGCATGGTAACCATGGCGATTTCGCCTTCCCAAGTCTTGCACAGCCAGCCCTTGCGCGAGAACTTCTGCACGTAGCCGGCGCGCTCGCCTTCGGAGTAGCTCCAGCTCAGGGTCAGCCAGACCCAGCCGACGGCAGCCAGCAGGACCAGGCCGAGGAAGACGAGCAGACCGCGCATGTGTAGTGCCTCCGGAAAGTTGCTTTGCCGCGACTTTACCGCAGGACCCTGGCATTACCAAGCTTGGGCTGCCAGTCCGCAACGGTTCGGGAAGACCAGGCGGGCCGACGCGAATCCCCGGGCAGATCAATTGCCTTGCCTGGTTTCCTTCTGCTCATCCGCCGGAGATCCGGTCGTCGGCGTTGACGGCGGGCTGGTCGATGACATGGCCGGTTCGTTGGCATAGGGTGGCGTGCCGGCGGCCGGTGGCGCGGCATCCAGCATCTTGTCTTGCGCGGATGGTGCCATCGCCTGTCGGTCCTGGCTGGGCGCGGAGGTCGATGGTGAGCCAAGTCGATCGCAGCCAAGCATCAGGAATGGGAGGACGAGCGTGACCGCACTAATGGTCTTGGTTCTCATGTTGGGTACTCCTTGCTTGAGGTGGAAATACAGGGCCCGGCAATCGCTCGACGTGGGACTTGCCCTGCCAGTGCCGGGCCCGCCGCTGCCGCTCCAGGCGACACGAAATGTGTGCGCTCAAGTGCGGCGATTCTTTTCCTGCAACGACTTGATCAAGCCATCGACGCCGCCCTTGCCGACTTCGCTGGCGAAGGTGCTGCGGTAGTTGGTGACCAGGCTGACGTTGGCGACGGCCACGTCGAACACCTTCCAGGCGCCGTCGGACCGGGCCAGGCTGTAGTCGAGCGAGACCCCCTGGCCACCGGGGTTGTTGATTTCGCTCCGCACCGTCACTTCGTCGCCGGTCGCTTTGGCAGGAGAGGGTTTGAAGCTCACCGTCTGGTTGCGGTAGGCGGTCAGCGAATTGGCGTAGGTGCGCACGAGGAGCGTGCGGAATTCCCCGATCAATGCCTTGCGTTGATCCGCGTCGGCTTGTTGCCAGGGTCGCCCGACAGCGAGGCTGGTCATGCGGGCGAAATCGAAATGGGGCGCCACCTTGGCCTCGATGAGCGCCATCGCCCGTTGGCGGTTGCCGGCCTGGATGTCCTTGTCTTTGCGGAGGATGTTCAGCACCTCTTCGGTGACGGTCTTGACCAGCGATTCCGGAGCGCTCTCCGCGGCGAGGACTGGCTGCGCCGCCAGCACGAGGAAGGGCAGTAGCCAAATCATGCATTTGCGGTTCATGAGTCCCTCCTTTGCAACGGGTTGCCCGCCGCAATTCCGGTGACTTGCACGGCGGGTCGATTTCATCGTAGGGCCGCGCCTCCGCTATGGCTGTCGGCTCCGGCCGATTTGCTTGTAGGACGCCGCCGGCATGGCGCAGCCAGGGGCGCATGGGCGCGCAGGCGCTGCGGTGATCTGAACTCCGGCTGGTTACCTTTGGTCAGAACGAACACAGTGTCGAGCGGAAGGATCAGCCATGCTCCAGGTCGCCATCGTCGATGACCATGAAATTGTCCGCGCCGGCTTTCGCGAAATGCTGGCCGACGAAGTTGGAATCTCCGTCGCCTTCGAGGCCGGCTCCGGGGAGGAGGCCCTCGACTTGCTCCAGCAAGTCGACTGCGACGTCCTGCTCCTGGACCTGGCGCTGCCGGGACAGAGCGGGGTGGATGTCTTGCGCACGCTGCGCCAACACCGACCCGAACTGCGGGTGTTGGTTCTGACCGGTTATCCGGAGGAGCGTTATGCGTTGGCGATGATCCGCAACGGCGCAGACGGCTACCTTTGCAAGGAATGCGATCGGCGCCAATTGCTCCAGGCCGTGAATGTCGTCGCGCACGGGCGGCGCTATCTTTCGCCGCGCCTGGCCGAACTGCTGGCCGATGAAGTCACGGGTGGCGCGCCCGCTGCACCCCACCAGCAACTTTCCGAGCGGGAACTGCAGGTGTTTCTCCGCCTTGCCAGCGGGCAACCGGTATCCGAGATCGGGCGGGCGTTGAACCTGAGCGTCAAGACGGTGAGCACCTATCGCTCCCGCCTGCTCGACAAGCTGGGGATGGCAAGCAATGCCGAACTGGCTGCCTATGCAGTCCGCAACGGCCTGGTGGCGGATTGACGGAGAGTCGCATGCCTGCCGCTGAGCCGGACCGGTTGCTGAAGGTGGTCCTTATCGAGGACTCGTTGCTTCTCTGCCAGGCGCTGGGCGCCGAACTGGGCGAGTTGTCGGGTGTGCAGGTGGTCGGCCAGGCGGAAGACGAGCGCTCGGCGATCAAGTTGCTCCAGCGCCAGCAGCCGCATCTCGCCATTGTCGATCTTCAGTTGCGGGCGGGCAGCGGCCTGGGCGTTCTTCGTGCGCTGCGTCGCGATCCCGAACAGTTCGGCAGTCCGCGGGCAGTGGTCTTTTCCAGCCACGGCGAGCCTTCGATCCGCGAACACTGCTTCGCCCTCGGCGTCGACCGCTTCTTCGACAAGGCCACCCAGGTCGGCGAGCTTCTCGCCTACGTACGGCAGGCGATACCTTCCTGATCCGCGATTTCAGGCGCCGCGGCGGCCGTTATCGGAACGCGCACCACAATCCGTGTCCCTGCGCCGGGTCTGCTGGCGAGCGTGAATTCGCCGGCGCACATCTGGACGCGGTGTTTCATGCCGGCCAGGCCATGATGGCCCCAGCGGGTCTGGCCGGTCTGGAAGCCCAGGCCGTCATCCGCGATTGTCAGTTCCAGCCGGTGTTTGTCGACGAGCCGCAATGAGAGATTCACTTGCCGGGCACGGGCATGCTTGCGGATGTTGGTCAGGGCCTCCTGGGCGATGCGAAAGATCGCCAGCGCCAGCGTCGGATCGAGGTCCACGTCGGCGGCCGGCAGCTCAAGGTTCAATGCTTCGTTGGCATCGCGCGAGAATTCCTCGCCCAGGTCCCGCAGCGCGCTCACCAAGCCCAACATTTCAAGCAGCGGCGGACGCAGGTCGTCGATGATCCGGCGCTTCAAGGCGATGCCGGCATCGAGTACCTTGTCCAGGCGCGCCAATCGCTCGAGACAGGCGGCGACGGGAGCATCGCCGAGCTTGCGGGCGATCCAGCCCGACTCCATCTTTGCAGCGGTGAGCAGCGAGCCCAACTCGTCGTGCAGTTCGCGCGCCAAGCGTGCCTTCTCGGCCTCGCGAACATTGGTCAGATAGGTCGCCAGGTCGCTCAGCTCCGTGGTCCTCTCACGCACCAGGGCATCGAGGCGATGGTTTTCGCCCTGGAGCAGGCCGGCGACCTGCTCGCGCAGCCGGATCTGCCTTTCCAGGACGAGAAAGAGGATGGCGATGAGGGCGAGGGCACCGGCGGCGAGGATGGCCACCACCCAGCGGGTGCGCTCGACGTGGCCGATGGAGCGCGCGAAGGAGATCTGCCCTTCCGCGGCCAGGCCGGCGTTCAGGCCCAGGATGCGGTCGCGGATGCGATCGGTGTAGCGCTTGCCCTGGATCCGGGTTTCCACGCCGGCGATACCGCGCTCGACCGCCTCATCGAGACTCTTGAGCTTGATTGCGACCAGACCCGAGAGGTCGGCGAGAGCGTCGTCGTTTTCGCGTTGCGGACCGAGGTCCCGGCGGATCTCCTCCAGGGTGTCATTCACCGTAGTCAGGCTGTTCTGGTACGGTTCGAGATGGGCCCGATTGCCGGTCAGCAGATAGCCGCGCACGGCGTTCTCCGCATCCATCAGTTGAATCAGCAGGCTGTCCAGCCGCTCGACTCGTTCGGCCTGGTGACGCAGGCTGCCGAGCGCACTGAGGCTGGCCGCTCCCTGCCATTGGCTGGACCCCAGCAGGAGCAGCACGAAGACGCAGCCCAGGGCCAGCAGCAGATGGTGCCGGTAATTGCGCGCGAGACGGCCGACGCGAGACGCCGGCGACAGGCTGACCATTGGCATGAAGGGCCTCCTTCCCCGGGCCGCATGAATGGCCCGGCATGCGGGAATCGTCTTACAAGCAATTCAGTCACTACTGACAGCGGCGTTACCGCTCGGTTCATATGATCAAGCCAACCCCCGGCAATCCTGCCGCAGGGTTGGTTCAGCAAGGACCACTTCTTGTGAAGGAGAGTAACCATGAAACGCAATGCCCGTCTCGTATCCCTGCTCTTTCTCGGTACCCTGCCCATGGCCGCCATCGCCGCCGATCCGGCGCAGGCCCAGGGCGGCAGCCCCGCGACCCAGTCTGCGCCGGCCGCGCCCGGTGCGGCTGCCGCAAAGGAGTCCCAATCGCCCCTCTTCACGCAACTGGACGCAAACCATGACGGCTACGTGACCAAGGAAGAAGCGAAGCGCTCCGCCGAAGTTACGGCCCGCTTCATGAAACTCGATGCCGACCGCGACGGCAAGATTGCCGCCAGCGAATTCAAGAATGGCATGGAGCCGAGGCTGTAGTTGGTTCGGCAGTCTCGACAATGGTCAGATGGCCCGTGGCCGCGCCTGCCGACTACTTCGGCGAGGTTCCGGCGGGCAGGCGCCACGGGTGCGCTGACCAGCCAACGGCAAAGGAGTCATCATGCGAATCATCAAATCCAGTCTTGCCGCGGTGCTGATCGCGGCAGCGATTGCCGCCTGCGGCGGCAGTCCGACCAAGGAAAGTACGGGTGAATTCATCGACGATACCGCCATTACGACCAAAGTCATGACTGCCTTCGTTCAGGACAAGGAAGTCAAGGCTACCGAAATCAAGGTGGATACCTTCAAGGGCAATGTCCAGCTCTCCGGCTTCGCCGACAACAATGCGGAGATTGAGCGAGCGGCCCGGATCGCGAGCCAGGTACCTGGCGTCAAGAGCGTGCGCAACGACATTCGACTCAAGCCGCAGTGACCCTATATCCGTCACCGGCATGACAGTTGCAGAAATTGGAGCCACCGGACCGATTGCCTGCTCCAACGCGGAGGACGAGTTGATGCCCGTGCACAGCTTCGTCGATGGCCGCCACCTGCTCGAGAACGGGCTACGCAACTATTGGGGCTACAACTTCTGACCCTGGTGACGGTACTCGAGAACTTTCCTGTTGCCCTGTATGGCGATTCGGAGCTGGCCTAGAGCTGGGTCCGGACTGGTCGGGGCAGCAGGCGCTGCCGGCGCGCATTTCGCTCAGCCGGCAAAGCGGCGCAGGCCGGCGAGGTCGCGGATGGTGATGCCGCCATACTCGACGGTCAGGTAACCGGCAAACTGGAGCACCTTGAGCGAGCGGTTGACGCGCTGGCGCGACACGCCGGTGAGGTAGCCGATCTCTTCCTGCGAGACCGCCAGGTGGGGGCCGGTGCCCGGGTAGAGCACCGGGTTGAACAGCGTCGCCAGGCAACGGGCGACGCGGGCGTCGGTGTCGAGCAGGCGTTCGGATTCCAGCAGGCCGATGAACTGGCCGAGCCGCTCGTTGAGCTGTACCAGCAGGTAGCGGTTGAAGCAGATGCTGTGGTCGAGCAGCCACTGGAAGGTTTCGCGGCGCATGCAGGCGACGCGCGTTTCCCGCAGTGCAACAGCGTCATAGCGGCGCGTCTCGGTCTTGAGCATGGAGCCTTCGCCGAACCAGCCGCCCGGCGGAATGCCTGCAAGAGTCGCGGTCTTGCCGCTTTCGAGGTCGCTGGTCAGCTTGAGCAGGCCCTCGATGACGCCGAACCAGTGTTCGACCGGCTCGCCCCGGCGGCAGACGTAGCCGCCGACATCGATCTTGCGCTCGAACACCCCGGCTTCGACGCGGGCGAACTCGGCGTCGGAGAGGTCGCAGGCCCAGCGGCTGTTGCGCAGGGTCTCGGCGAGGGTCGCAGGATTTTTTTCTGAATTGTCCGCCACGCGACAATTGTAGGCCGTTCGGTGGCTACAATGAATCGCATACAGACCGGGCGGCCGCTTGTCACACTGAGCCGCGAACGGCCAGCGAGGAGACACAGGATGGTGGCAATGCCGGCGGCGTCGCAGGACGACGCCTTGCTGGACACTTTTCCGCGGCTGCTGTTGCACCATGCCCAGGTGCGCGGCAACGGCCCTGCCATGCGCGAGAAGGATCTCGGTATCTGGCAGAGCTGGACCTGGAATCAGGTCGCGGACGAAGTTGCCGCCATGGCCTGCGGGCTGGCCGAGCTCGGCTTCAAGCGCGGCGACCGCCTTGCCATCATCGGGGACAACCGGCCGCGCCTCTACTGGGCGATGCTGGCCGCGCAAAGCCTGGGCGGCATTCCCGTGCCCCTCTATCAGGACGCCGTCGCGCAGGAAATGGTCTTCGTCCTGCAGGACGCCGACATCCACATCGCCATCGTCGAGGACCAGGAACAGGTCGACAAGCTGCTCGAGGTGGGCGCGCAGTGCCCGGCGCTGAAACACATCCTCTACGACGATCCGCGCGGCCTGCGCCACTACACGCAGACCTACCTGCACGGCCTCGACGAAGTACTGGCCATGGGCCGCATCCACAACAAGAACCAGCCGGACTTCCTCGGCCGGGAGATCGCTGCGGGCAAGGCCGACGACGTTTCGGTGATCCTCTATACGTCGGGGACTACCGGCAAGCCGAAGGGCGTCTGCCAGACCCACGCCGCCTTCATCGCCGCGGCGCGCGGCTCGATGTCCTTCGACCGCCTGACCGATGCCGAGGACATCCTCTCCTACCTGCCGATGGCCTGGGTCGGCGACCACCTGTTTTCGCTCGCGCAGGCCGTGACGGCCGGCTTCACGGTGAATTGCCCCGAGTCGCCCGAGACGGTGATGATCGACCTGCGCGAGATCGGGCCGAGCTACTACTTCGCGCCGCCGCGCGTGTTCGAGAACCTGCTC
Source organism: Rhodocyclales bacterium (assembly GCA_016235765.1). Classification (GTDB taxonomy): domain Bacteria; phylum Pseudomonadota; class Gammaproteobacteria; order Burkholderiales; family Rhodocyclaceae; genus Fen-999. Next base: position 16,169 of record JACRIZ010000132.1, read on the forward strand.
ACCCAGGTGATGATCCGCATGGAGGACGCCGGGCGCATCAAGCGCGGCCTGTTCCACTACTTCATGTCGGTGGCGAAGCGCTGCGGCGCCGAAATCCTCGACGGCCATCCGGTTTCCTTCGTCGATCGCCTGCTCTATGTGCTGGGCGACGCCTTCATTTACGGACCGTTGCGCAACGTGCTCGGCATGAGCCGCATCCGCGTCGCCTACACGGCCGGCGCGGCCATCGGTCCGGACCTGTTCCGCTTCTACCGCTCGATCGGCATCAACCTCAAGCAGCTCTACGGCCAGACCGAGACCTGCGCCTACGTCTGCCTGCAGCCCGACGGCCAGATCAAGTTCGACTCGGTC
>JACRIZ010000135.1 GCA_016235765.1 Rhodocyclales bacterium
CCTGCTCGATGCCGACCGCGACCTCTGGCAGTACATCTCGCTCGGCTACTTCAAGCAGAAGACCAAGGCCGGCGAGATCGGCTCGTCGACCATGCCGCACAAGGTCAATCCGATCGACTTCGAGAACTCGGAAGGCAACCTCGGCTTGGCCAACGCCGTGCTGCGGCATCTGTCCGACAAGCTGCCGATTTCGCGCCTGCAGCGCGACCTGACCGATTCGACGGTGTTGCGCAACATGGGCGTCGCCTTCGGCTATGCCGTGCTGGCCTACGATTCGACGCTGCGTGGCCTGAACAAGCTGGAAGCCAATCCGCAGCGGTTGGCTGAAGACCTCGATGCCTGCTGGGAAGTGCTGGCCGAGCCGGTGCAGACGGTGATGCGCCGCTACGGCGTCGAGAATCCCTACGAGCAGTTGAAGGAACTGACGCGCGGCAAGGGCATCGAGAAGGAGGCGCTGCACGCCTTCATCAAAACACTGGCAATTCCGGAAGCCGAGAAGCAGCGCCTGCTGCAACTGACGCCGGGCAACTACATCGGTATCGCAGTGCAACTGGCGAAGGCGATCTGATGGCTTTCGCGGAGAACCTCAAGGCGCTGCCGGGCGTCTCGCACCTGAACGCCATCGAATTGCTGGCCGCGGACGGCGCGGTGGTCGCTACCATCGAGAACAAGCCGGGCCAGACCGGTTCGCTGGCCGTCTACAACCATCTGGGCCAGATTTTCGGCGCCATCACCGCCGAGGCGGCGAAGAAGGGCCTGGAACTCTACGCCGAGCATACCGCCGACGCCATGGCGCATCCAGGCAAGCATCCCAACATCGACCGCCTGGCGGCGCTCGTCAGGGACAACGACATGCTGCGGGTACGACATCTCTTTGCCACCGGCATGGAGTAGGATTGCCGCTCCCAAAAAACACGGAGCGCATACGATGTTCAAGTTCAGCAAGCTGGCCGCCATCGGCCTATCGGCAGTCGTATTGGCAGGAACGGCAGTTGCCCAGACCAAGCCGGAAGACGCCATCGCCTTCCGCCAGGCCGGTTACAAGTTCATGGCCTGGAACACGACCCGGATCAAAATGAACCTTGAAGGCCAGTACAACAAGGACGAGGTGATCCAGGCGGCCAACGCGATCCAGGCGATTGCCAACTCGGGCATGGGCAAGCTCTACCTGCCGGGCACCGACAAGGGCAAGGGCTTTCACGACACGAAGGTGAAGCCGGAACTGTTCACCGACAAGGAAGGCGTCGGCAAGGTCGGCAAGGCCTTCAACGAAGCCGCCAACGAAATGGCCAAGGTCGCCGCTACCGGCGACCAGGCTGCGGTCAAGGAACAGTTTGGCAAGCTGGGACAGTCCTGCAAGGGCTGCCACGAGAAGTTCAAGGTCGACGACAAGAAGTAAGTTTTCGTTCGACGCGAAAACGGCCGCCTGCGGGCGGCCGTTTTGTTTGCGACACCATGGCATCCCGCCCAGTGTTGTTGCCGTGGAGGACTGGCGATTCCGTCTTGGTGTAATCTGCCAGGAGTGATCTGAAGAATCTGACGTCATGCGCAATTCTCCTGTCGGGCTCGGCAGCATTCTGGTAGTCGAGGACGAGCGTGCCATAGCCGAGACGCTGCTTTACGCGCTGCGTAGCGAGGGCTTTCGGGCTGAGCACGTCGATCTGGGGAGCGAGGCGCTCCTGCGCCACGAAACGGCGCCATTCGACTTGGTGGTTCTGGACGTTGGACTTCCGGATATGAGCGGTTTCGACGTGCTCCGCAGTCTGCACGGAAGGATCCGCCCTGGTGAAGTGGCGGTACCGGTGCTGTTTTTGACGGCGCGGGGGGAGGAAATCGACCGGGTGCTGGGCTTGGAGTTGGGAGCTGACGACTATGTCGTCAAGCCTTTTTCGCCGCGTGAAGTGGCGGCACGCGTGCGCGCAATCCTCAGGCGCGGCACCTTGCGCCCGCAAAGGCCTGAGGTTCCTACCGATCCATGGCACCGCCAGCCAGAGTCCCACCGGATCGTCTATCACGGCACGCTACTCGACCTGACGCGCTATGAGTATCGACTGCTGGATCTGCTGGTCAGCCATCCGGGCCGGGTATTTGGCCGAGACCAGATTATGGCGATGGTGTGGGGTGATGCATTGGATACCTCCGACCGAACCATAGATGCGCACATCAAGACTCTGCGAGCGAAGCTCCGGGCTGTCTGCCCCGACGCAGACCCAATCCGTACCTATCGCGGCATCGGCTACGCTTTGGAATCGTGAAGCTCTGGGCACGGGTGTTCCTCGGCTACTTCGTCATCGTCGGCCTGGCTGGCTGGTTTGTTCTGCGCGTGTTCGTGAACGAAGTCAAACCCGGTGTGCGCGAGGCGGTCGAGGAAGTGATGGTCGACAGTGCGCACCTCGTGGCCGAACTGGCGCGGGACGAACTGGCTTCCGGCCATCTGGACAACGGAAGATTTCGCGCCGCGATTGATGCTTATCGGCAACGGAGCATCCGGGCATCCATCTGGGGGCGTGACAAGATGGCGCTTGATCTGCGCATCTACGTCACGGACGACAAGGGTATCGTCCGCTTCGACTCCGAAGGAAAGGCTGTAGGCCAGGACTACTCGCAATGGCGCGACGTCGCGCGCACGTTGCGTGGCGAGTACGGGGCGCGTTCGACGCGCGACGACCCGGAGGAAGCGACATCGGGGGTGCTCTACGTCGCCGCGCCGGTGATGCGCAAAGATCGGATTGTCGGCGTTGCCACGGTGGCCAAGCCCGTGGCCGCATTGCAGCCGATCATCGAGCGCAGCCAGCGAACAGTTTTTCTGAAAGGCTTGTTGCTGCTGGCGGCGGCGCTGCTGATCGGTATCGTGTTTACCGTCTGGCTGACCCTGTCGTTCGGGAGCCTGCTAAGGTATGCGCGCGCGTTGGCGCGCGGCGAACAAGGCGAGCCGCCATCGCGCGGACAGGACGAAATCGGCGAGTTGTCGCGCGCGTTGGCCAGTCTGCGCCAGGAAGTCGATGGGCGCGCCTATGTCGAGCAGTATGTGCAGCACTTGACGCACGAAATGAAGAGTCCGCTTTCGGCCATTCGTGGCGCCGGAGAACTGCTGGCCGAGCCGATGTCCGATGGCGATCGCCGCCGGTTTGCCGACAGCGTGATTGAGCAGTCACGGCGCTTGCAGGCAATGGTCGACCGGCTGCTGCGTCTGGCGCAACTGGAACAGAAACGCGAATTGACGAGTGTGGAGCCGGTTCCGCTTTCCACTCTGTTCGATGCAATGGCCCAGCGCTTTGATGCATTGGCGGCGCGGCGCGGAATCGGGCTTGGTTTCGAGTGCGACGACGGCGCGACGGTGGCCGGTGACCGATTCCTGCTGGAGCAGGCCCTGGCGGCACTTGTAGAAAACGCGCTCGACTTTTCCGTGGCTGGACAGGCTGTGCGCGTGTGTGCCGTGTTGCAGGAGCGGCGCGTGAGCATCGAGGTGCGTGACAGCGGGCCGGGGATTCCGGAGTACGCGCGGAACCGGATCTTCGAGCGCTTCTTTTCCCTGCCCCGACCGAATGGCGGTTCGAAAAGTACCGGACTTGGGCTGGCCCTGGCGCGCGAAGTTGCTTTGCTTCATCACGGATCGGTCGACATTGAAAACCGGACCGAGGGCGGCGTGTGCGCCCGCCTCGTACTGCCGGTGGACTGAGCGCTTCATCTTCCCTTCGCATTCGCTTCATCTTCGCTGCATCACTGCTTCTTCCCGGGCGGCCAAAGTGGCAGCCATTCTTTGCCTGGAGAAGCGCGATGCAAAGGTCCCTGTTGTTCAAGTGTCTGTTGTTGGCCGGTCTCGGCCTTCTGCTGCTGGTGCCGCTTGGCATGATCGAACACACGATTCGCGAGCGCACGGCCTTCCGCGATGAGGCGGTTCGTTCCATAGCCGCGAGTACTGCCGGCGTGCAACGGCTGGTTGGCCCTGTGCTGGCCATTCCGGTTGTCGAGGAGTACGACGAAGAACTGGCTTCGAATCAAGAGCATACGGCCGTGCGCACGGTTCGCAAGCGCCGCAATCACGTCGTTACGCTGCTGCCAAAGCGCGTGCGCATCGACGGCGGATTGACCGTGGATCAGCGCGCTTACGGGATACACCACGCCACGGTCTTCAACTTGCACGGCGTAATAGCCGGCAGCTTCGATCCCCCGGCCGAGGCGGACCTGCCCATTCCGGGCAGGAATGCCGTGCTGCATTGGGGAAGCCCGCGGCTGGTTCTAGGTATCGACGATGTGCGCGGATTGATCGGGGAGCCGAAGGTCTCGGTGGATGATGTCGATGTTCCGATCGGGCGGGGCGTTGCGCCGACCAACTTGCGTTCGGGGTTCCACGCCGCCCTTGCGACGACCGGATTGCCGCGAAAGCCGTTCAGCTTCCGCATCGACCTGGATCTCTTGGGGACGGAATCGCTTGGTGTGGTGCCGTTGGCTGACTCGACTGTCGCCGAGTTCAGGTCGAACTGGCCGCATCCGAGTTTCGTTGGCGGCTTTTTGCCCATTGAGCGCTCCGTTAGCGCGAGTGGCTTTTCGGCCAAGTGGTCGGTCACCGCACTGGCTGCAAATGTTCAGCGCGAATCTCTCGATGGTGGGAAGGGGGCGACGCTGGGTGAGCTCAACAGCTTCCGCGTTAAGCTGATCGACCCGGTCGATATCTATCGCCAGGCGTTTCGTGCGGTCAAGTACGGGTTGCTGTTCGTGGCGGTGATTTTCGCCGCATTCTTCACCATCGAAACCCTGCGCAGTTTGCCCATTCATCCCATTCAGTACCTCTTGGTCGGGTTGGCGCTGGCGCTGTTCTTTCTTCTCGTGGTCAGCCTGTCCGAGCACATCTCCTTTGTGTGGGCCTATCTTGGCGCTGCTTCCGCGTCGATCACGTTGATTACCGTCTATCTCGCTGCGGTGCTGCGCGGTTGGCGACCAGCGATGGGCATGGGGGGCGCATTGGCGATGCTGTACGCCGCGTTGTTTGGCGTACTGCAATCGGAACAGAATGCACTCCTGCTCGGTTCATTGCTGCTGTTCGTGGTGCTGGGCGCGCTCATGATCGGCACGCGCAAGATTGACTGGTACCGGGTCGGCCTTGGCCGTCAGGCGGGAGAAGGCGCGTGATCTTCGCCCACTTGCCGACCGGGTACATGCTCTCGCGGCTCTGGTGTCGTATCAGCCCGGCGGTGGCCGGTGTGTCTGGGATCGCTGTTTGGGGAGCGATAGGCGGCGTGATTCCGGACGTCGATATGTTCTGGTCAATCATGGTGGATCATGGCGCGGTCCACCATCATCGATATGCGACGCACTGGCCGCTATTCTGGCTATGCGTGCTAGGGGCAGTCGCGTTGGCGATCGCGCTTCGTCGCGCCAGGACGGGCTGGCATTGTCTGGTGGTTTTCGCCCTTGGCGTTGCCAGCCATTTGACGCTCGACTGGGTTGTCAGCGCCATGTGGCTGCTCGCGCCGCTATCGGCGGAGAGCTTTCAACTCGTCAGCGTGCCAGCCAGTTACCGTCCATGGATACTGAACTTCATATTTCATTGGGTCGGCTGCCTGGATATCAGCCTCGCCTTGCTCGGCGGAGCAATCTACGCGAAGGAATTGCGGCGACGCGCGCGGCTTGCGCCGGCTTGACGCAACTGCGAGCGTCAGGCCGGGTAGATCGCGCCGAGGACTCGCGGGCCGTGCGCGCCGGTGACGGCGGGCAGGTTGCCCGGCTCTTGGTGCAGGGTGCGCCAGGCGAGCCAGGCGAAGGCCATGGCTTCGACCCGGTCGGGCGGCAGGCCGAGAAAGTCAGTCGTGGCGGTACGCCTCGCGACGGCGTGGTCGGCGAGCAAACGCATCAGGCAGGCGTTGTGCGCGCCGCCGCCGCAGACGTAGAGCTCGTCGGGGCTGCCGCAGTGGCGGCGCACGGCATCGGCCACGGTCCGGGCGGTGAGTTCGGCCAGCGTCGCCTGCACGTCCTCGGGGCGTTCGTCGCCGGTCAGTTGCGCTTCCAGCCAGGCAAGATTGAATTCCTCCCGACCGCAGCTCTTGGGCGGTGCCAGGGCCAGGAAGGGATGCGCCACGAGGCAGGCGAGCAAATCGGGCAACACCCTGCCGGTCGCCGCCCAGGCGCCGTCCTGGTCGTAGGGCCGGCCGAGATGCTTGTGCACCCAGGCATCCATGAGCATGTTGCCGGGACCGCAGTCGAAACCGGTGGTGGCGCGACCTGGCGCCAGGTCGGTGAGGTTGGCGATGCCGCCGAGGTTGAGGATGACGCGATGGGCGTCGGGGGCGCGGAACAGCGCGTCGTGGAAGGCCGGTACCAGCGGCGCGCCCTGGCCGCCGGCGGCGATGTCGCGGCTGCGGAGGTCGGCGACCACGGTGATGCCGGTCAGCTCGGCGAGCAGGGCCGGGTTGTTGAGTTGGATCGTATAGCCGTGTTGCGGCGCGTGGCGCACGGTCTGGCCGTGGCAGCCGATCGCCCGTATTGGCGTATCACCACGGCTGACTTTTGCCAGGAGCGCCTTGGTCGCCTCCGCATATGCTGTGGCCAGCCGGTTGCCGAGCAACGCGGCGCGATGGAGTTCGTCGTTGCCGCGCTCGTGCAAGGCCAGGGCCTCGCTGCGCATGGCTTCATCGAACGGCAGGTGGTGGCTGGCCAGGCACTCGACACGCTGGCCGTCGAACGCGGCCAGGACGGCATCGACTCCGTCGAGGCTGGTGCCGGACATCAGCCCGACAAGGAGCTCGGCGGCCACTACTCGAGCAGGGCGAGGTTGGTGCCGCGGATTTCGTCGAGTCGGGCGAGGATGCCCTGCGTGCTGTCGCGGAAGAGCGCCATCTGGGCCGCAGCGAGCGGCGGCGCGGCGGGCAGGACCATTGCCAGCGGATTGCGATGCACGCCGCCGACGTGGAACTCG
>JACRIZ010000136.1 GCA_016235765.1 Rhodocyclales bacterium
CATGGATCGTCGCGAAGCACTGAAGTTGTCACTCCTGGCCGGTGCCGGCCTGGCGGTCGGTTCCGCCCCTGCGGGAGCCGCCCAATGCGAGGGCGACGGCACGCCGATGCAGTTCATCCCGAAGAAGGCGGCCGATGCCAAGCCGCAGGAGAACGACATCGAGAAGGCGGCCAAGTGTCCCTATTGCGGCATGGACCGCAAGCAGTTTCACCACTCGCGCATGGTCGTGCATTACAGCGACGACCTGTACGACGGCGTTTGCTCCTTGCACTGCGCCGCGACCAGCCTGTCGATCAACCTCGACCGTGACCCGAAGGCGCTTTGGGTCGCCGACAATGGCGCCGCCGGCGACGTCAAGCCGCTGATCGAAGTCGACAAGGCGCACTTCCTGGTCGGCAGCTCGCTCAAGGGCGTGATGACCAAGCGCAGCAAGGCCGCCTACGGCAGCGCCGATGCCGCCAAGGCCGCCCAGGCCGCCAACGGCGGCGAACTGGCCAACTTCGACCAGGCGCTGCTTGCCGCCTATTCCGACATGGCCGGCGACGTGGCGATGATCCGCAAGATGCGGGCCGAACGCCGCAGGAAGATGATGGAAATGCAGCAACAGGGCGGCGCGAAGCCGATGGATCACAGCAAGCACTGATGCGCCGCTTCGCGCTTGCGCTGCTGCTGGCGCTCTGGGCCGTGCTCGTCGCGGCCCAGCAGCCGCCCAAGCCGGGGCCGAAGGATGCGTGCCCGGTATGCGGCATGCTGGTCTCGAAGTATCCGAACTGGGTTGCCACCATAGTCTACAAGGATGGTCACGCCCACCATTTCGACGGCGCCAAGGACATGTTTAAGTTCTGGTTCGACCCACCCAAATACGTGGCCGCTCACAGCCGCGAGATGATCGCCTCGATCTGGGTCACCGACTACTATGGGCTGCAGAGGATCGATGCCCGCAGGGCCTACTACGTGGTCGGTTCCGATGTCCTGGGGCCGATGGGCCATGAACTCGTCCCGCTGGCCAGCAAGGCCGATGCCGAAGACTTCGTGAAGGAACACAAGGGCGCCCGCCTGCTGCGCTTCGAGCAGGTCGGCAAGGACCTGCCCGCGGGACTGGACGACGGCCGCTTCTGACCGCCGGCGCTCAGTTGGCCGCCAGCGTCGTCGCAGGATCGAAGCCGGCGCGGCGACGGAGATCGGCCATCACCTTCGCGCTGTCGGTGCGGGACGCGAGCACGGCTTCGCGCAGATCCCGCTCCTCGATCAGCGCCACCGCCTGGGCCCGCCAGGCCTTCATCTGGGGCGACTGGTCGTGATGCGCGTGATGTGCGCGGTTCAGGGTGAACCAGCGATGAGCTTCCTGCTCGTCGCGCCGAACGCCCTCGCCGTTCAGGTACATGAGCCCGATCTGGACTTGGGCGGCCTTGTCGTTCCGATCGGCGGCAACGCGATACCACCGGAGCGCCTTGCCGAGATCCGCGGGCACGCCGTCTCCGTAATGGTGGACCACGGCCAGGTTATAGGCGGCATCGGCATCGCCGCGGTCCGCCCAATGCTGCCAGATCGTCATGGCGCCGGCACTGTCTCCGCTGCGATGAAGTTTGGCCGCCTGGCGCAGTTCCGCGTCGGCGCCGCCCGCCACCGCGGTCGAGAACCAGGCTAGGCCGATCAGGAAGGTGGTCGCGTGCAGCATGTGTTTGCTCATTGGATTCTCCGCTGGATGGGGGACGCGCTATCGGCCCTGGCGCATCATAGGAAGCCCGATCATGTCCGGGAATTGGACAAATTGCCGCGCGACCCCATGTCGCAGCCCCGGCAACACCTGAGTGTTTTTGTCGGGAACTCTGGTACACTGTTAGCACTCTTATCGCCCGAGTGCTAAACTTTGCCTTGAAGGAGGATCGGACAGATGAGCAACGCCCTGACTCTTGCGCAGTTTCCCGTCCCATCGACGGCCGGCAGCATCGAAGCCTACATCCAGGCGGCGAACCGCGTGCCCATGCTCGCCGACGGCGAGGAATTCGAACTGGCCCGGCGTTTCCGCGACGACAATGATATAGAAGCGGCCCGGCGACTCGTTCTTTCACACCTGCGCCTGGTAATCGCCGTCGCGCGCGGTTATCTGGGCTACGGCCTGCCGCATGCCGACCTGATCCAGGAAGGCAACATCGGCCTGATGAAGGCGGTGAAGCGCTTCGACCCCGACCGCGGCGTGCGGCTGGTGTCGTTCGCCATGCACTGGATCAAGGCCGAGATCCACGAATACATCCTGAAGAACTGGCGGCTGGTCAAGATCGCCACCACCAAGGCACAGCGCAAGCTGTTCTTCAACCTGCGCAGCATGAAGCAGAGCTTTGCCACCCTGGGCCCCGACGAGGTCGCCGCGGTGGCGAAGACGCTCGGCGTCAAGCCCGAGGAAGTGGTCGAGATGGAAACCCGGATGACGGGCGGCGACATCGCTTTGGAGCCGACCACCGACGACGACGAAGACCACTACGCACCCATCGCCTACCTGGCGGCGGCAAGCAGCGTCGAACCGTCTGCCCAGCTCGAACGCAAACAGTACGACCGATTGCAGGACGAGGGTCTGCGCGACGCGCTGGCCAGGCTCGACGACCGCAGCCGGGTCATCATCCAGCGCCGCTGGCTGGTCGAGGACGGCGAAGAAGCCGCCACGCTGCACGAACTGGCTGCGGAGTACGGTGTTTCGGCCGAGCGCATCCGCCAGATCGAAGTCAAGGCGATGCAGAAGATGAAGGGCGCGCTGACGGCGCTGGCATAAGCGCCCGATTAGCCGGCAAGCGCCGTCAGGAGCTTGCCGTGGATGCCGCCGAAGCCGCCGTTGCTCATCACCAGGACGTGGTCGCCGTCGCGCGCTGCCGCAGCGACGGCCTCGACCAGGGCGTCGAGCTTGTCGAAGGTCAGCGCCCGCTCGCCCATCGGCGCCAAGGCCTCCGCCGCATCCCAGCCGAGATTGGCCGCATAGCAGAAGATCCGCTCCGCATCGGCGAGGCTGCCCGGCAGGGCGGCCTTCATGGTGCCGAGCTTCATGGTATTGGAGCGCGGCTCCAGCACGGCCAGGATGCGTGACTTGCCGATGCGGCTGCGCAGGCCTTCGATGGTCGCTGCGATGGCCGTCGGGTGGTGGGCGAAGTCGTCGTAGACCGTCACGCCGCGCACCGTGCCGCGTACCTCCAGCCGCCGCTTGACGCCCCGGAAGGTCGTAATGGCGCGCAAGCCGACATCCAGCGGCACCCCGGCATGGCGGGCGGCCAGCAAGGCGGCGACGGCATTGGCACGGTTGTGGGCGCCCGGCAGATCGAGCTTGGTCTGACCAATCGGCGTGCCGCCACGGCTGACTTTGAAAGCGCCCGATGCGTCCGCCTCACCCGCCTGCCAGCCATCGCCAATGTTGAAGCGCTCTACCGGCGTCCAGCAACCACGCTTGAGCACCCGGTCGAGCGAAGCTTCGCCGCCATTGGCAACGACCAGGCCGTTCCGGGGCAGTGTTCGCACCAAGTGGTGGAATTGCGTCTCGATGGCAGCAAGATCGGCAAAGATGTCGGCGTGATCGAACTCGAGATTATTCAGGATCGCGGTGCGCGGCCGGTAGTGGATGAACTTGGAGCGCTTGTCGCAGAAGGCCGTGTCGTACTCGTCGGCCTCGATGACGAAGAAGGGCGAGTCGGTCAGCCGGGCCGAGACACCGAAGCCCTGCGGCACGCCGCCGACCAGAAAGGAGGGATTGAGACCCGCCTCCTCCAATATCCAGGCCAGCATGGCCGTCGTCGTGGTCTTGCCGTGCGTACCGGCGACCCCCAGTACCCAGCGGCCCTGCAAGATGTTCTCCGCCAGCCATTGCGGACCCGAAACGTAGGGCAGATTGCGGTCAAGTATCTCTTCCAGGAGCGGATTGCCGCGCGAAATCGCGTTTCCCACTACGAACAGGTCGGGATCGAGCGCTATCTGGCCGGCATCGTAGCCGTTGGTCAGGGCGATGCCCTGCTCTTCGAGCTGGGTGCTCATCGGCGGATAGACGTTGGCGTCGCAGCCCGTCACTTGGTGGCCGGCCGCCCTTGCCAGCAGGGCGATGCCGCCCATGAAGGTGCCGCAGACGCCGAGGATATGAATGTGCATGGTGGGGGATTGGGACAGAAGTAATGGGCGTGCAATAATGGAACGGCATTCTACCTGCGAGACTGCCATGCCCCGACGCAAGCCCGCCCAGCCCGCCTCGTCCTACCTGCGCCAGTCCATCGCCAGCGCCGCTGCGCGACTGATGGCCGAAGACGGTATCGGCGATTACGGCCAGGCCAAGCGAAAGGCCGCCAGGAACCTGGGCATGGGCGACGGCGAAGCCCTGCCCAGCAACGAGGAAGTGGCGGCGGAACTGCGAGCCTACCAGGCCCTGTTCCAGGACGAGGAGCAGACCGAGCGGCTGCGGGAACTCCGGCAGACGGCACTGGAAGCGATGGAATTCCTGGCCGAGTTCCGCCCCTATCTGACCGGCGCGGTGCTGGACGGCACCGCCGGGCGCTACGCCCAGGTGGAAATCGAGGTCTTTGCCGACAGCGCGAAAGATGTCGAGATATTCCTCCTATCTCGCAACATTTCCTATGAAGTTGCTCCCAATCGCCAACAAGGCCCGGATGCGCCCGAAACACGGCTGCGCCTGGACTGGGGAGATGCGGGTATACTGCTGTCCATCTACCCGTTCCAGGCGGAACGGCGGCAAAAGGCCGGTTCCCATCCGGGCCGCGCGCGTGCCGAAGCGGTGGCCGCCCTGTTGGCAGGCTAGACAAATTGCAGTGATTTGAGGCAAACTTGCCGCCATGTCCAAGCCAACTAGCAGCAAAACCAAAGCGGACAGCCGTACCGAGAACAGCGCCCGACGTGCCAGAATCCTCGTTCTGCACGGTCCGAACCTGAATTTGCTCGGTCGCCGGGAACCGGAAATCTACGGTCGGGCGACGCTGGCCGATATCCACTCGACCATGGAAGCCCGCGCGCGCGCCCGCGGCGTCCAGATTGAAAGCTTCCAGAGCAACTCGGAAGGCGAGTTGATCGACCGCATCCAGGCGGCCGCCACCGAAGGCATCGAGTTCATCATCATCAACCCGGGCGCCTACAGCCATACCAGCATCGCCATCCCCGATGCCCTGCGCGGCGTGGCCATCCCGTACATCGAAGTCCATATTTCGAACATCCACGCCCGCGAGGCGTTCCGGCATCACTCGCACTTTTCCGCCAGCGCGACCGGGGTCATCTGCGGCCTCGGCATCCAGGGCTACGAGTTTGCGCTCGACGCCGCCCTGACGCGCATCACTCAAGCCTAATCAATCAGAAACCGGTGGCGGGATCACCCGCCCACGACATTCAGGAGTCAGCATGGACCTGCGCAAGCTCAAGACTTTGATCGACCTCGTCCAGAATTCGGGCATCTCCGAGCTGGAAATCAGCGAGGGGGAAGAAAAGATCCGCATCGCCAAGCATGGCGCCGCCGCACCTGCGACCACCACGGTCATGATGGGCGCCCCCATGATGCAGTCCGCCCCGGCATCGATGGCCGCCGCCCCTGCAGCCGAGGCCGCGCCGGCCGAACCCGAAGGCCATCAGGTCAAGGCACCGATGGTCGGCACCTTCTACCGCTCGGGCAGCCCGGGCTCCCCGGCTTTCGCCGAGGTCGGCCAGTCGGTCAAGCAGGGCGACACCTTGTGCATCATCGAGGCCATGAAGCTGATGAACGAGATCGAGGCGGACGCCTCGGGCACCATCAAGGCCATCCTGGTCGAGAACGGCCAGCCGGTGGAATACGGCCAGCCACTCTTCATCATCGCCTGAGTTAGACGAAGATAACGCCATGTTCGAGAAAGTTCTGATTGCCAATCGCGGCGAAATCGCGCTGAGGGTCCTGCGCGCCTGTCGCGAACTGGGCATACGCACCGTCGCCGTACACTCGACCGCCGACGCCGAAGCGAAGTACGTCAAACTGGCCGACGAGTCGGTCTGCATCGGCCCGCCTCCCTCCGGGCAAAGCTATCTGAACATCCCGGCCCTCATCTCGGCCGCCGAAGTCACCGACTCCGAGGCCATCCATCCCGGCTACGGCTTCCTGTCGGAGAACGCCGACTTCGCCGAGCGGGTCGAAAAGTCCGGCTTCGTCTTCATCGGACCCAAGGCCGAGACGATCCGGCTGATGGGCGACAAGGTTTCCGCCAAGGATGCCATGAAGGCCGCGGGCGTGCCCTGCGTGCCCGGCTCCGAAGGCGCGCTGCCCGAGGACCCCAAGGAGATCGTCAAGATCGCGCGCGAGATCGGCTATCCGGTGATCATCAAGGCGGCGGGCGGCGGCGGCGGGCGCGGCATGCGCGTGGTTCACACCGAGGCGGCCCTGATCAACGCGGTGACCATGACCCGCGCGGAGGCGGCCGCGGCCTTCGGCAATCCCATGGTCTATATGGAGAAGTTCCTGGAGAACCCGCGCCATATCGAAATCCAGATCATGGCCGACAACTACCGGAGCGCCGTCTGGCTGTCGGAGCGCGACTGCTCGATGCAGCGCCGCCATCAGAAGGTGATCGAGGAGGCGCCGGCCCCCGAGGTCAATCGCCGGCTGATCGCCAAGATCGGCGACCGCTGCGCCGAAGCCTGCCGCAAGATCGGCTATCGCGGCGCCGGCACCTTCGAATTCCTGTTCGAGAATGGCGAGTTCTACTTCATCGAGATGAACACCCGCGTCCAGGTCGAGCACCCCGTCACCGAACTGGTATCCGGCATCGACATCGTCCAGGCCCAGATCCGCGTTGCCGCGGGCGAAAAGCTCTGGTTCAAGCAGCGCGACATCGAGGTCAAGGGCCATGCCATAGAGTGCCGCATCTGCGCCGAAGACCCCTTCAAATTCACCCCATCTCCCGGCAAAATCACCAACTGGCATCCGCCCGGCGGCCCCGGCATCCGGGTCGATTCGCACGTCTATTCCGGCTATACGGTGCCTTCCTATTACGACTCGATGATCGCCAAGGTCATCTCCTATGGCGACACGCGCGAACAGGCGATCCGCCGCATGCGCATCGCCCTGTCGGAAATGATGGTCGACGGCATCAAGACCAACATCCCGCTGCACCAGGAACTGATGCTCGACGACCGCTTCATCAAGGGCGGCACCAGCATCCACTATCTCGAAGAGAAACTGGCGGCCCGGGAAGAAGTGAAGGGCTAAGCCTCCGTGTGGATCAGCGCCTCGATCACGACTGACGCCGGCCACGCCGAGAAGCTGTCCGACGCCCTGTTCGAGGCCGGCGCGATTTCGGTCAGCGTCGAGGACGCCGAGGCGGGCACCGAGTTCGAGACGCCGCAGTTCGGCGAACCGGGCAGCCCCGAAACGCCGCTCTGGCGGACCAGCAGGGTGATCGCCCTGTTCGAACCGAACGAGGACATCAAGGAAGTCGTCGCCGCGGCCAGGGAGAAAGTCAGCCTCGGCAACGCGCCGACCGAATTCACCGAAGTCGCCGAGCAGGACTGGGTGCGGCTGACGCAGTCGCAGTTCGAGCCGATCCGCATCAACGACCGGCTCTGGATCGTGCCTTCCTGGCACCAGGCGCCCGATCCGTCCGCCATCAACCTCGAACTCGATCCCGGCCTCGCCTTCGGCACCGGCTCGCATCCGACCACGCGCCTGTGCCTGGAATGGCTGTGCGACAAAGTCAGTCGTGGCGACGCGCTGCTCGACTACGGCTGCGGCTCGGGCATCCTGGCGCTCGCCGCCGCCAAGCTCGGCGCCGCCGAGGTGCTCGGCGTCGACATCGACGAGCGCGCCCTGGAGGCCGCGGCGGACAACGCCGCCCGCAATGGCGTCGTCCTGCGCCTGGCGAGTTCCAGGCAGCCGCTGGCCGAACAGTTCGATATCGTCGTCGCCAACATCCTGACCAATCCGCTCTGCGTCCTGGCTCCGCTGATCGCCGGACGCGTCAAAGCGGGCGGCCAACTGGCGCTGTCGGGCGTGTTGGCGACGCAGGCCGACGAGGTCATCGCCGCCTACGCACCGCACATCGCGCTGGCGGTCGGCGCCACGCTCGACGGCTGGGTGCGCCTGGAGGGCGGTAAGCCATGATGCTGACCCGCTGCCCCTACTGCAGCACCACCTTCCGCGTCACGCCCGAGCAACTCAAGGTCCGCCAGGGTCAGGTGCGCTGCGGCCAGTGCCGGCGCGTCTTCGACGCGCTGCGCGCGCTCGACGAGAATGTCGCCAAGCCAGCGCCCGCACCGCGTCCGCCCGCGCCCGCCCAACCGGAAGTCCTCTCCTGGTCCATCGTCCAGCCCGCACCACCCGGCGCCGATGACGGCTACCACGAGCCGATCACCATCACCGGCTTCGACTACGTACCTGCGCGCGAACCCGAGCCCGTCGTCGAACCGGCTGTCGAGGTGCCGACCGGATTCCAGCCCGTCACCGAAGCTGGGGTCGAACCGGCGCCGGAGTCCGTGCCGGCAGAAGAACCGGCCGCCGCCGCGCCGATCGAAGCCCCCCCCGCCGAAGAGTCCGCGGTCGAGCCCGAGCCGGAATCCCTGCCTGACGGCGAAACCGACATCGAACACATCGAGCTGGACGTCGATCCGCGCGGTCCGCTCACGGAACCGCCGGCACAGGCGGAACCCCGGCCCGCGCCGGTGCCTTTGCCTGAACCCGAGCCGCGCCCGCATTTCGGTCCGGTCCGGGCCGAACCGGACCCGCCGACCATATTTGCCCTCCACGAACCGCTGCCGAAGGAAACGGCGGGCTGGCCCTGGGTGCTGGGCAGTCTGGTCGCGCTGATCCTGCTCGGCACGCAGTTTCTGATCCACTACCGTACCGAGATCATCGCCGGACGTCCCGACACCCGCCCGATCTTTGTCGCGGCCTGCGAAATGCTCGGCTGCCAGATCACGCTGCCGCACAAGATCGAACTGATCGGCATCGAGGCCTCGGACCTCACCCCGGACGAGAAGCGGCCGGGCACGCTGCACCTGACGGCGACGCTGCGCAACCGCGCACCGTATGCGCAGGCCTGGCCGCAACTGGAGATCACGCTCACCGACGCCCAGGAGCGGCCCCTGCTGCGCCGTGCGCTGGCCCCCGCCGAATACCTGCCCGCCGAAATCGCCCTGGCCGAGGGTTTCCCGGCACGCAGCGAACAGGCCGTGCAACTCACGCTGACGGCGGCCGACGTCGCCGCGGTCGGCTACCGCCTTTACGTCTTCCACCCCTGAGAACGCCCACGCCATGAGAACACTGATCTGCGGCTCGCTCGCTTACGACACCATCATGGTCTTCCATGACCAGTTCAAGAACCACATCCTGCCCGAGCAGATCCACATCCTGAACGTCGCTTTTCTGGTGCCGGACATGCGCCGCGAATACGGCGGCTGTGCCGGCAACATCGCCTACAACCTGAAGCTGCTGGGCGGCGAGCCGCTGATCATGGCCACCGTCGGCGACGACAGCAACCTCTACATGCAGCGCTTGAGCCAGCTCAAACTGGACAGCACGCACGTCCGCCACATCCCGGGCACGTACACCGCGCAGGCCTTCATCACCACCGACCTCGACGACAACCAGATCACCGCCTTCCATCCCGGCGCGATGACCCAGTCGCACGCCAACAGCATCCACGACGCCGACGGCATCAAGCTCGGCATGATCTCACCCGACGGCCGCGACGGCATGCTGGCACACGCGCGCGAGTTCCACGAGCGCAAGATTCCGTTCTTCTTCGATCCCGGCCAAGGCTTGCCGATGTTCTCGGGCGACGAACTGCTCGAATTCCTTCGCCTGGCAACCTGGTGCACGGTGAACGACTATGAGGCGAAGCTGCTCTGCGAGCGGACCGGACGCAGTCTCGGCGAACTGGCGGGCGAGGTGAAGGCGCTGATCGTCACGCTCGGCGCCAATGGCTCGGAGATCTACGCCGACGGCCGCCACATCGTCATACCGAGCGTGCCGGCCGAGGCGATGGTCGATCCGACCGGCTGCGGCGACGCCTATCGCGCCGGATTGCTCTATGGCATCGGCCGGGGCTGGGGCTGGGAGAAGACCGGCCGCCTCGCTTCGCTGATGGGCTCGATCAAGATTGCCCATCGCGGCGGCCAAAACCACAAACCGCAGCGCGAGCAGATTGCCGCCCGCTTCCTGCAGGCCTTCGGCGAGAATCTCCAGGAGCCCTGAACTGAACAAGCTCGCGATCGGGGTCCGTGCCGCCTTCCGGCTCGGGCGGATGGTGCTGCACCTGTTCTGGGGCGTAGTGACCGCCGCCACGGTCTTTCCCTGGCTGCCCGAACGGGCGCGCCTCTACCTGAAGGCGCGCTGGTCGCGGCAACTGCTCGAGGAACTGGGTGTGCGCATCGTCACCGACGGCGTGCTGCCCGAGCGCGGTTTGCTGGTTGCCAACCACATCTCCTGGCTCGACATCTACGCCATCAACGCCGTCGCGCCGACCACTTTCCTGTCCAAGGACGACGTGCTGCACTGGCCGGTGATCGGCTGGCTGGCCAAACGCGTCGGCACCCTGTTCCTCGAACGCGGCTCGCGCACCGCCGCCCTGCGCGCCAAGGAACTCCTCGTCGCCGAGTTGCGTGCCGGCCGCCTGGTCGG
>JACRIZ010000003.1 GCA_016235765.1 Rhodocyclales bacterium
AGGCCGTCGGCATCACCGTGGTCTGGACCGCAGTGGCCGCGTTCGTCTCCTTCAAGATCGCCGACATCATCGTGGGTCTGCGCGTCACGGAAGACGAAGAGCGCGAAGGCCTGGACATCACCTCGCACGGCGAGTCGGCCTACCACTACTGAGATTCTGCATCTCCTTCCGAGACACAAACTCGGTTACGGGCACCCCAAAAGGGTGCCCGTTTTTTATTGGGAGTTCAGCGGAAGACGACGGTCTTGTTGCCGTGCACGAGCACGCGGTCCTCGAGGTGGTAGCGCAGTCCGCGCGCCAGCACGGTCTTCTCGATGTCCTTGCCGTAGCGGACCATGTCGTCGGGCGAATCGGAGTGGTCGATGCGGATCACGTCCTGCTCGATGATCGGGCCCTGATCCAGCTCGGCCGTCACGTAGTGGCAGGTGGCGCCGATCAGCTTGACGCCGCGCTGGTAGGCCTGGTGATAAGGCTTGGCGCCGACGAAGCTGGGCAGAAAACTGTGGTGGATGTTGAGGATGCGGCCCGGATAGGCCTCGCACAATTCGGGCGACAGGATCTGCATGTAGCGCGCCAATACGATGGAGTCGGCATGCACTTCGTCGATCAGTCGATGCATTTCCGCATAGGCCTTCGGCTTGTTCTCCGGGGTAACGGGCACGTGGTGGAACGGGATGCCGTGCCACTCGACGAAGCCCTTGAAGGTGTCGTGATTGGAGATCACGCAGGGAATCTCGATGTCGAGTTCCTTGGACTGCCAGCGCGCCAGCAGGTCGTAGAGGCAGTGCTCCTGCTTGGAGACCAGCACCACGACGCGTTTCTTCACTGCAGAGTCGGCAATCTTCCAGTCCAGGTGCAGTTCATCGGCGACCGGCCGAAAGCGGTCACGGAACTCCGCCAGCATGAAGGGCAGCGAATCGGCTTTGATCTCGATGCGCATGAAATAGCGAGAGCTCCCGTCGTCTGCGTGGAAGCTCGACTCGAGGATCCAGCCCTTGTGTTCGGCCAGGAAACCGGTGACGCGGGCAATGATGCCGGTGCGATCGGGGCAGGAAGCGGCCAGCGTATAGAACCGGTCGCGATGCATCTCAGATCACCTTGGAGGCATCATCGATGGCGGCACGCAGCTCGTCGTAGCTGTTGGTGACGCCGAACTGCGGGAACTCGCGGATGACGTTTTCCGGCGCGTGGAACAGGATGCCGGCATGGGCTTCGGCGAGCATCGCCGTGTCGTTGTAGGAATCGCCGGCCGCGATCACCTTGAAGTTGAGTTCCTTGAAACGCTTCACCGATTCCTTTTTCTGGTTCGGCATGCGCAGGTGGTAGTTGACCAGGAAACCCTGCGCGTTCGCTTCCAGCTTGTGACAGAACAGCGTCGGCATGCCGAGCTGGCGCATCATCGGCATGGCGAATTCGTAGTAGGTGTCGGACAGGATGATCACCTGATAGTCCTCGCGCAGGGCGTCGAGGAAGGCCTTGGCGCCGGGCATGGGGCCCATGTCGGCGATCACCTTCTGGATGTCGGGCAGGCCCAGCTTGTGCTGTTCGAGCAGCGCCAGCCGGTACTTCATCAGCTTGTCGTAGTCCGGCTCGTCGCGCGTCGTGCGACGCAGTTCCGGGATGCCGGTGCGCTCGGCGAACTCGATCCAGATTTCCGGAATCAATACGCCTTCGAGGTCGAGACAGACGAGTTGCACAGCGGTACTCCCCAATTGGAAAGGGGCGATTTTACTCGACCGGCAAGCCTTCCAGCGTCTCGTGGATTTCCAGCCAGCGCGACTCGGCCGGCTCGATCAGGACGGCCAGTTCCGCCTGTCGCTTGAGCAGGTCCGCCAATCTTTCCCGGTCGGCGTAGAGCGCCGGGTCGGCCAGTTGCTCGTCGAGCTGCGCCTTCTCGCCCTGCCACTGGGCGAGTTGCTTCTCCAGCTTGTCGGCTTCCCTGCTCAAGCTTCGGCGTGCCGCCACGGCTGACTTTCGGGCCGCCTCCGAGGCCAGGCGCGCTGCCTGGCGCGCTTCCTTGTCCGCCGCCTTGTCGGGCTCCGGTGCGCGATCGGCGCTGCGCTGCCTGGCCAGCCAGGCCGCGTAGTCGTCGAGATCGCCGTCGAAGGGCGTGGCCCGGCCGCCGGCGACCAGCCAGAGTTCGTCGCAGGTGGTGCGCAGCAGGTGGCGGTCGTGCGAGACGACCACCACGGCGGCTTCGGTTTCCTGCAAAGCCAATGTCAGCGCCTCGCGCATTTCGAGGTCGAGGTGGTTGGTCGGCTCGTCGAGCAGCAGCAGGTTGGGCCGCTGGCGGATTAGCAGCGCCAGCACCAGGCGGGCCTTCTCGCCCCCGGAAAAGCGGCCGCAGGGCGCACTCACCATATCGCCGCGGAAGTCGAAGCCGCCCAGGTAGTCGCGCAGTTCCTGCTCGCGGGTCGCCGGCTCGGCGCGGATCAGGTGCTGCAGCGGCGACTCGTCCGGGCGCAGTTGCTCGACCTGATGCTGGGCGAAGTAGCCGATCTTGAGGTTGCGGCCTTCGCGGCGCTCGCCAGCCATGGGTTTCAACTCTCCCGCGAGCAGCTTCACCAGCGTGGACTTGCCGGCGCCGTTGCGGCCGAGCAGGCCGACACGGCCACCCGGGCGCAGCGTCAGCGCCAGCCGTTCGAGGATTGCCGTGCCGCCGTAGCCGACCGCGGCGAGTTCGAGTTGCAGTAGCGGATCGGACATGCCGGCCGGCTCGGCGAAGCGGAAGGAGAACGGCGTATCGACGTGGGCGATCGCGATTTCCTCCATGCGCGCCAGCGCCTTCAGCCGGCTCTGCGCCTGGCGCGCCTTGCTGGCCTTGGCGCGGAAGCGGTCGATGAAGGCGTGCAGGGCGGCGGACTCGCGCTGCTGCTTCTCGACCATCGACTGCTGCGCGGCCAGGTGCGCGGCGCGGGCGCGTTCGCAGGCCGAGTAGTTGCCGGTGTAGAGCGTCATGCGCCGGGCTTCGATGTGCAGGATGTTGCCCACCACGGCATCAAGGAAGTCGCGGTCGTGCGAGATCATCAGCAGCGTGCCGGGGTAGCTCTGCAGCCAGCCTTCCAGCCAGAGCACGGCATCGAGGTCGAGGTGGTTGGTCGGCTCGTCGAGCAGCAGCAGGTCGGAGCGCGCCATCAGCGCCTTGGCAAGATTGAGCCGTACCCGCCAGCCGCCCGAGAAATCGGCGACCGGCCGGGCGAAGTCGGCATCGGTGAAGCCCAGGCCGTGCAGCAACTCGGCGGCGCGCGCCCTGGCGGCATAGCCGCCGATGTCCTGCAGGCGGCCGTGCAGCAGCCCGATCCGTTCGCCTTCGTGCTTCGCCTCGGCGTCGGCCAGTTCGCGCTCGACGGCCCGCAATTCCGTGTCGCCGTCGAGGGCGAATTCGAGCGCGGCATCGGGCAGGGCCGGCGTGTCCTGGCTGACATGGGCGATGGCCCACGAAGCCGGCATTTCCAGGTCGCCCGCCTCGGCGTGCAGTTCACCGCGCACCAGCGCGAAGAAGGACGACTTGCCGCAGCCGTTGGCGCCGGTCAGGCCGACCTTCCAGCCGGGGTGGATTTGCAGGGAGGCGTTTTCGACCAGCGGCTGGGCGCCGCGGGCGAGGGTGAGGTTGCGCAGTTGAATCATGAGTAAGGTAGCATTTGAGCATGAAACGTCTCGCAGCACTCGTATCGGCGGCCCTGTTCCTGCTGCCGCCCACCGCCCACGCCGACGCTACCGCAGCCCCGCCCATCGCGGACGACCCCGTCGCCATGAAGGCGATCGCCGGCCGCCTGCGCCAGGAGGCGGCCGACATGCGCCGCATCGCCGCGGATGAGCACGCGAAGGCGCAAACGGGGTGCTGGAAGAAGTTCCTGGTCTCGCGCTGCCTCGACCAGGCCGGCCAGGCACTCCGCGACGAGAAACTCAAGGCCGCCAACCTGGAGAGCCGCGCCCGCGCCATCGAACGCGAACTGAAGCGCCGCGAGATCGCCGAAAAGGATGCCCAGCGCGCCGAAAAGGACGCCGCCCAGGCCGACAAGCAATGAGTTCCCACACGCTACGCGACATCGCCACGCGCGGCCAGGTGTTCACGCCCGCGCCCATCGTCGAGCGCATGCTCGGCCTGATCCGCAATCGCGGCCGCGTGCTCGAACCGGCCTGCGGCGACGGCGCCTTCATGACGCGGATTCCGCCGCACTACCCGGACGTGGTGGCGATCGAGATCGACCCGGCCCACTGCCCCGACGGCGCCCTCAACGCCGACTTCTTCACCTACCCGGACGTCGAGAAGTTCGACACCATCATCGGCAACCCGCCCTACGTCAAGGCGCGCGACATCGCGCCGGAAACACGCCGGCATTTCTCGACACAACTGCTCGACGGCCACGCCAACCTCTACCTGCACTTCATCGAGAAGTGCGTGCGCCACCTGAAGCCCGGCGGCGAACTGATCTTCATCACGCCGCGCGACTTCCTCAAGGCCACCGGCGCCGCCAGGCTCAACACCTGGCTGTTCGACCAGGGCACCATCACCGACTTCGAGGACCTCGGCGACGCGCGCATCTTCGACGGCGTGGTGCCCAACTGCGCCATCTGGCGCTTCGAGAAGGGCAACCTGCGCCGCCGCACCCATGACGGCCGGCGCACGCTCTGCGCCGCCGGACAGATCCTGTTCACGCGCGGCATCTACAGCGTGCCGCTGAAGAGCGTGTTCTCGGTCAAGGTGGGCGCCGTCTCGGGCGCCGACGACGTCTTCACCAATGCCGAGCTCGGCAACGCCGACTTCGTCTGCTCGAAGACGGCGCAGACGGCTGAGCTGCGGCGCATGATCTTCGACGCCCCGCTGCCTTGGCTGGAACAGTTCAAGGAACGCCTGCTGGCGCGGCGGGTAACGCGCTTCGACGAGCACAACTGGTGGAAGTGGGGCCGCCGCCACCATGTTTCGGACGCCCCGCGCATCTACGTGAACCAGAAGACTCGCCAGCCGCAGCCCTTCTTCCTCAACGACTGCCGGAACTACGACGGCTCCGTCCTGGCGCTGTTTCCGCATCGCGCCGACCTCGACGCGGGTGAGATGAGACGGCTGACTGCGCTGCTCAACGAAGTCGACTGGCACGAACTGGGCTTCGTCTGCGACGGCCGCCACATTTTCTCGCAGCGCAGCCTGGAGAGCACCCTGCTGCCCGAGGATTTCGCCGCCTACGAGGTTGGCGGACTGGGTTAGGATTCGGCATGGTTCCACATCTCACCACCGCCCTCACCGGCCCGCTGCTCGAACTGGAGCGGCGCTTCCTCGAGTCCGAAACCGCCATCGAGCGCTGGCTGCGCGGCCAGTGGCAGGAACACACGCCGCCGTTCTACGCCTCGGTTGACCTGCGCAATGCCGGCTTCAAGCTGGCACCCGTGGACACCAACCTGTTCCCGGGTGGCTTCAATAACCTGAATCCGGCCTTCCTGCCGCTGTGCGTGCAGGCAGCCCAGGTCGCGATCGAGAAGGTCTGCCCCGAAGCCAAGAACCTGCTGCTGGTTCCCGAAAACCACACGCGCAACCAGTTCTACCTGATGAACGTCGCGCACCTGGCCGCCATCCTGCGCCACACCGGCCTCGATGTCCGTGTGGGTTCGCTGCTGCCGGACATCACCGCACCGACGACCCTGAGCCTGCCCGACGGCCAGACGCTGACGCTGGAACCACTCAGGCGTCTGGGCCCCGGCGGTCACCGGCTCGGCCTGGACGGCTTCGATCCCTGTGCGGTGCTGCTCAACAACGACCTGTCGGCGGGCGTGCCGGACATCCTGAAGGACCTGCACGAACAGTTCGTCATTCCGCCGCTGCATGCCGGCTGGCACGTACGCCGCAAGTCGCGCCACTTCGCCGCCTACCGCGAGGTCGCGCAGTCCTTCGCGCAGGAGATCGGCATCGACCCCTGGCTGATCGATCCCGAGTTCGAAGTCTGCGGCCAGATCAACTTCCACGAGCGTACCGGCGAGGAGTGCCTGGAGGCGCAGGTCGACACCCTGCTGTTCCGCATCCGTGCCAAGTACCGCGAGCACGGCATCGACGCCGAGCCCTTCGTGATCGTCAAGGCCGACGCCGGCACCTACGGCATGGGCATCATGACGGTAAAGGATGCCAGCGAGGTGAAGGACCTCAACCGCAGGCAGCGCAACAAGATGGCGGTGGTGAAGGAAGGCCTGCAGGTAACCGAGGTGATGATCCAGGAAGGCGTGCCGACCTTCGAGACGGTCGCCGAGGGAACCGCCGAGCCGGTGATCTACATGATCGACCGCTACGTGGTGGGCGGCTTCTACCGGGTGAATACCCAGCGCGGCATCGACGAAAACCTCAACGCCCCAGGCATGCGCTTCGAGCCGCTGGCCTTCGATTGCGGCTGCTCGCTGCCGAACTGCTTCCTCGGGCCTGACGCGCCGCCCAACCGCTTCTACGCCTACGGAGTCGTCGCGCGCCTGGCGCTGCTCGCCGCGGCGCTGGAGCTGGAGCGCAGCGAGGCCGGTCCTTCAGCCTAGGCCAAAGTGGCCCGCGATCGTATCGCGCAAGAGGTCTTCCACCTCGGCGTCGGTCAGGGCGCTCAAGCGCCGGTACAAGTCCGGCGCGATGCGCGTGAAGGCGTCCACCAGGACTGGGTCGAAATGGTCGCCGGAATCCCTGCCCAGCATTTCGAGCGATTGCTGCAGCGATACCGCCTCCTTGTACGGGCGCCTCGAAGTAAGGGCGTCGAACATGTCGACCACGGCGAATATTCGCGCCGACAGGGGAATCGCGGCGCCAGCCAGACCTTGGGGATAGCCGCTGCCGTTGAACTTCTCGTGGTGGTTCAGCACCACTTCCCGGGCCGTCGCCAGCCACGAGGACTTCTGGAGGATATGGCCGCCCACTTCGACGTGGGTCTTCATGACCTCGAACTCGTTTGAATCGAGATTGCCCGGCTTCAGCAATATGCTGTCCGGAATGCCGATCTTGCCGACATCGTGAAGGAAGGCGCCGGCGATCAATGCCCGCATCTGGTCGTCCGGCAACTTGAGT
Source organism: Rhodocyclales bacterium (assembly GCA_016235765.1). Taxonomy (GTDB): domain Bacteria; phylum Pseudomonadota; class Gammaproteobacteria; order Burkholderiales; family Rhodocyclaceae; genus Fen-999. The sequence continues at coordinate 7,028 of JACRIZ010000003.1, forward strand.
GCGCGCGCCAGCTCGACCGCGTAAATGGCGACCCGATAGTTATGCGCGCTGGTGCCGGAATCCCGCTTGGCGATTGCGCTGCCCAGCACTTCCATCAACTCGATGTTGCCGTTCAGGATCGCCTTCGACTTGTGGATCACCTCCTGGTTGAGGCTCATCAGCAGCGGAAACAGCAGCACGCCGGTCAGGATGACCGACAGGACGATGCTCAGCACCGCGCGAATCAGGCTATGCCTGATTTCTGCGTTGGTCTTGGCATCGACTTCGTAGATGCCTTCGAAGACACCCATCGGCAGCGGAATCAGCACCAGGATAAAGGTGCTTCCGTTGACATCGATGCGGCGATAGAGCGGCGAAGAATCCTCCGGAAAACCGTGCTGCAATCCGCTCAATGCGTCGGCCACCCACTCCCTGCCTTCGGCGATGACTTCGATGCGCTTCCGCCGGTCGGCGTCATAGAACTCGACGATCGGGAAGTGGCGGAGCAGTTCCTTGCGCACGGTAGCCACCAACTTGGGGGCGCCAAGGTCGACCGGGCCGCTGCTCAGATGTTGCTCGACGAAGTCGTTCGCTGCGCGCTTGGCAAGAATGACCGCCGCAGTGTCGACGCGCTCGAGCTCCACCCAGTACTGCAATGCCCCCAACACAAGGCTCAGCACGCCCACTACTCCGGCGATGCGAACGATGGCCTGGCGCCCGATGCTGGGAATCTGCATCCTTGCGATTTTCGCTCGGCTTGAGGCGCCGTGGCTTATGTCGCGGTTAACCCGACTTCGCGCCAACCGCGGCCGATGGTCTATATTAGCGCCCTCTAATTATCAACCGGAGTCCGCCATGTCCCCCCTGTTCACCGCCAACGCGATTGCCGCGCTGCACGACCCGCTCAACCGCCATCCGCTCTACCCGGCGGTGCAGTCGCTCGACGACCTGCGCCTCTTCATGTCCCACCATATCTATTCGGTGTGGGACTTCATGTCGCTGCTGAAGAATCTCCAGCACCACATCGCGCCGACCACGCAGCCGTGGAAGCCGCGCGGCAGTCCCGAGGTGCGCTATTTCATCAACCAGATCGTGGTCGGCGAAGAATGTGACGACGGGCTGCCCGACGCCGACGGCAATCCCACCCACGCCAGCCACTTCGAGCTCTACTGCGACGCCATGCGCGAAGTAGGCGCCGACCCGCAACCGGCCATCCGATTCTCGGAAGTCGCCGCCGACCGGGGTTTCGAGGCCGCGCTGGCGCTGGATATCGCGCCGCCCGCGGCGCGCGACTTCATGCGCAGCACCTTCGGTTTCATCGCCACCGGCAAGCCGCATGTCGCCGGCGCCGCTTTCGCCCTGGGCCGCGAGCACATCATCCCCGAGATGTTCCGCGCCCTGCTGGCCAAGATGAACATTTCCGCCGCGCAAGCGCCGGCCTTCCACTTCTACCTCGAGCGCCACATCCACCTCGACGAGGACTTCCACGCGCCGCTGGCGCTGCGCATGGTCAACGAGCTGATCGGCGGCGATGCCGGAAAGCTGGCAGAAGCCGAGGCTGCCGCGGTTGCGGCGGTGAGAGCCCGCATCGGCTTCTGGGACGGCGTGCTGACAGCCCTGAAGAAGGGCTGAAAACGGAAACGGCCCGCCATGGGCGGGCCGCCTCGGAACGGCCAGGGTATTACAGGGAGGACATCTTGTCCTTGGCCAATTCGTAGGACCAGGGCAGGCCGTCGTTCTTCCAGCCGTTGACGGCGCGCCGGCCTTCCTTGCTCAGATCGCCCTCGAAGCCTTCGAGCACGCTATACACCTTGGTGAAGCCGGCCTTGGCGAGCAGGTTGGCTGCCGTGGCGCTGCGGTCGCCGGAGCGGCACATGAGGATCACGGTGTCGTTCTTGCCCAGACCCTTGGCTTCGAGCTTGGCGATCACGGCGGGCAGGAAGCCGCTGTTCGCCATCAGCTTGTAGGCGTTCTTCTTAGCGTCCCACTCCGGCAGTTCGGGCATCACCATGTAGGGGATGTTCGCGTCCACCACCGAAGCCATGCCCACGAACATCGCTTCCTGGGGAGTCCGGACATCGATGAACAGGGTCTTGGCGGCCTCGGGACCGTTCATCCGCGCCAATGCATCCTTGGGATGCAGATAGAGCTTCAGCGCCGTCGCCTTCTTCTCGGGAACGGAATCAAAATCACCGGCGACGGCGGGCAAGGCCGCCATCAGAGCAATCGCGCCAATCACACCGAAAGTCATTCTTCCAACGGGCATAACTGTCTCCAAAAGAGGGTTCAAGATCGGGATCAACTTCGCCTATCGCGGCATTACAGGCGGATATCCGGCTTGCATGGTTGCGACGAGCGGCACGCATGATAGCCGAGCCAGTCGAGTTGTTTCATTTCATGCGCGAGGCGACACTTTCCGGGGCAACCCGGTCAAGCCGGTATGATGCGCAAAGCGATCCGCAACCACGGGAGTCGGTCATGTCCATCGAGGGCTTATCCAAGGAACAGCGCATCCTGCGCGTGCTGCGCAAGACGCTCGGCAACATCGTCAAGGACACCACGCCGCGGCCCGGCTTCGCCCACCCGCTGAGCGAGAACACCATCCGCGACATCAAGGAGCTGTTCGCGCTGATCGCCGAGCGCGAGCGCGAACTGGCGCAGGAAGCGGGTTTCGCCGAAGAACGCCCGCATTTCAGCGACGAGCAACCTTCCGCGCAGGTCGTCGACTTCCACAAGCCGCCGAAGAAGCCGAACTGAATCTGCGGTGCTCGCAGCGATGAAACGCATCCTCCTCGTCCTGCTGGCGCTGTTCGCCGCCGCCTGCGGCCGTCCCGCCCTCCATTCGCAGGAGTCCTACGTCTTCGGCACCCGCGTCGAGGTGCTGGTCTGGGGCGAGCCGGAGGACAAGGCAAGGGCGGCCACCGCCGAGGTGCTGCGCGAATTCGACCGCTACCACCGTACCTACCATGCCTGGCAGCCGTCCGAGATGACGGCCCTGAACGACGCACTCGCCGCCGGTCGGCCGCACGAAGTCACGCCCGAATTCGCCGGCTATGTTCGGGAGGCACAGGATGTAGCCGCGAAGGGTGAGTATCTATTCGATCCCGGCATCGGCCGGTTGATCCAGCTCTGGGGCTTCCACGACGACGCCTTCAAGGCGCAACTGCCCGACCAGGCCAGATTGGCCGAACTGATTCGCGCCAAGCCCTCGATCGGCCAGATCAAGGTTGACGGAACAATAGTCAGCCGCGGGAGTACGCCTGATGGCGCCGTGGCGCTCGATTTCGGCGGCTACTTGAAGGGCGTGGCACTCGACCGCGCGGTCGCGATCTTCAAGGAACGCGGCATCGCCAATGCGCTGATCAACATCGGCGGCAACGTGATGGCACTGGGCAGCAAGGGCGGCACGCCCTGGCGCGTCGGCATCCAGCACCCGCGTGCGGCGACGCCTCTGGCGACCCTGGAACTGCGCGACGGCGAGGCCATCGGCACCTCGGGCGACTACCAACGGTACTTCGAACTCGATGGCAAGCGCTACTGCCACCTGATCGACCCGCGCACCGGCTGGCCGAGCACCGGCACCCAGGCCGTTTCGGTGCTGATCCCGCCCGGATTCGGCGCAGGCCGCGCCGGCATGTGGTCGGACGTCGCCAGCAAGCCCCTGTTCATTGCCGGCACGGACTGGCGGCGGCTGGCCGACAGGCTGGGCGTGACCCAGGTGCTGCGCGTCGACGCCCAGGGCGGGATCGAACTTACCGATGCCATGCGGGCGCGCGTCAAGCTAGAATCGAAGCCATGATCGGCCTCTTCCTCATCACCCACGGCAGTTACGGCGAATCGCTGATCCAGTGCGCCTGCCACGTACTCAACAAGCGCCCGGAGCAGATCGCCCAGCTCGGCATTTCGGGGCAGGACGACCCGCTCGACGCGTTGCCGCTGGCGGAGAAGATGCTGGCGCTGGTGGACGACGGCGAGGGCGTGCTGATCATGACCGACATCTTCGGCGCGACACCCGCCAACGTGGCCATGAAGCTGCTCAAGCGCGGCAAGATCGAGGGCGTCGCCGGCGTCAATCTGCCCATGCTGCTGCGCGCGCTCACCTATCGCGACCGGGGCATGGAAACCCTGGTCACCAAGGCCATCGCGGGCGGCCGCGACGGCGTCATCGGAATGTAGGACGGAAATGCCGAAAGCGGAAGTCGAAATCGTGAACAAGCTCGGCCTGCACGCACGCGCATCGGCCAAACTGACCCAAATGGCCGGCAGCTTCCCCTGCGAGGTCTGGATGGAGCGCAACAACCGCCGCATCAACGCCAAGAGCATCATGGGCGTGATGATGCTGGCCGCCGGCAAGGGCGCCAAGGTGGTGGTCGATTGCGAAGGCGAGAACGCCGACGCGGCGCTGGCCGCGCTCACGTCCCTGATCGCCGACAAGTTTGGAGAACCCGAGTGAGCTTCACCCTGCACGGCCTCGCCGTCTCCTCCGGCATCGCCATCGGCCGTGCGCATCTCGTCTCGCATGCCACGCTCGAGGTCGCGCACTACAAGGTCCGCGAGAAGTCGGTATCGGCGGAGATCGAGCGTTTCGAAGCCGCGGTCGCCACCGTCCGCACCGAGCTCGAAGCCCTGCACGGCGAGGCATCCCAACCCGGTTCGCCCTCCGAGCTGGCCGCCTTCGTCGACATCCACGCGATGCTGCTCGACGATCCGCTGCTCTCCGAACTGCCCAAGGAACTGATCCGCGAGCGCCGCTGCAACGCCGAGTGGGCGCTGGTGCAGCAGATGGAATTGCTGGTCGAGCAGTTCGACGAGATCGAGGACAGCTACCTGCGCGAGCGCAAGCACGACGTGGTCCAGGTGGTCGAGCGCGTGCTCAAGGCACTGATGGGCAAGGCGCGCAAGGTCGCCAAGCGCGGCAAGGACGAAGACCTGATCATCGTCGCCCACGACCTGTCGCCCGCCGACACCATCCAGTTCAAGAACCTGAAGATCGGCGGCTTCGTCACCGACCTCGGCGGCGCCACCTCGCACACCGCCATCGTCGCGCGCAGCCTGGCCATCCCGGCGGTGGTCGGCCTGCACCACGCCCGGCCGCTGGTGCGCGAGGACGATCTGGTCATCATCGATGGCGCGCGCGGCGTGCTGATCGTCGAGCCGGATCCCCGGGTACTGGAGGAGTACCGGCTCAGGAAGAGCGAGCTCGAGCTCGAGCGCTCCAAGCTCAAGCGCCTGAAGACGGCGCGCTCCGCGACCCTCGACGGCGAGGACGTGGCGCTCTACGCCAACATCGAGCTGCCGCAGGACATCGAGCAGGTGAAAGACGTCGGCGCCGACGGCATCGGCTTGTTCCGCACCGAATTCCTGTTCATGAACCGCCCCGACCTGCCCGACGAAAACGAGCAGTACGAAGCCTACAAGTCGGTCGCCAAGGCCATGGCCGGGCGACCCGTGACGATTCGCACGCTCGACATCGGCGGCGACAAGAACGCCGGCGCGCTGTCCGGCAGCGAACGGCAGGCGCCGAACCCGGCGCTCGGCTTGCGCGCCATCCGCTATTGCCTGGCCGAACCGCAGATCTTCCTCACCCAGTTGCGCGCCATCCTGCGCGCCTCGCACTACGGCAAGATCCGGCTGCTGATTCCGATGCTCGCCCACGCTTCCGAAATCGAACAGACGCTGGCGATGATCGAGCAGGCCAAGGCGCAACTGCGCGAGACACGCCACAAGTTCGACGAGAACATCAAGATCGGCGGCATGATCGAGATCCCCGCCGCCGCGCTGGCGCTCGGCCCCTTCGTCAAGCGCCTGCAGTTCCTGTCGCTGGGCACCAACGACCTGATCCAGTACACCCTGGCCATCGACCGCACCGACGAGGCGGTGGCACACCTCTACGACCCGCTGCATCCGGCCATCCTGCGCCTGATCTCGCAGACCATCGCCGCCGGCGCGCGCATGGACGTGCCCGTCGCCGTGTGCGGCGAAATGGCCGGCGATCCGAACCTGACCCGGCTGCTGATCGGCATGGGTCTGCGCCAATTCTCCATGCACCCCTCCCTGATTCTCGAGGTCAAACAGCAGGTGGTGATGTCGGACGCCGAGCAACTGACCATGAAGGTCGGCCGCCTGCTGCGGCTCGACGATCCCGAGAAGCTGCGCGAACAAGTCGAGCGGCTGAACATCTAACTCGCCATGACCACGAGAACCGAGCACGACCTGCTGGGCGAAGAAGCTGTCCCGGCCCAGGCCTATTGGGGCGTGCACACCTTGCGCGCGCTGGAGAATTTTCCGATCACCGGCAAGTCCATCGGCACCTTTGCCGAACTGGTGCGGGCGCTGGCGCTGGTCAAGCAGGCGGCCGCAACGGCCCACAAGGAACTTGGCCAGCTCGACGCCGTGCGCGCCGACGCCATCATCACCGCCTGCCAGGAGATCGCCGGCGGCAAGCTGCACGACCAGTTCGTGGTCGACGTGATCCAGGGTGGCGCCGGCACCTCGACCAACATGAACGCCAACGAGGTGATCGCCAACCGCGCCCTGGAACTCCTGGGTCGCGACAAGGGCGACTACGAGTACCTGCACCCGATCAACCACGTTAACATGTCGCAGAGCACCAACGACGTGTATCCCACCGCCCTGCGCGTGGCCACCTGCCTCGCCATCCGGAATCTGCTGTCGGCCATGGCCGGGCTGCGCGAGGCCTTCGAGGCCAAGGCCGAGGAATTCAAGGACATCCTCAAGATCGGCCGCACGCAGTTGCAGGATGCCGTGCCCATGACCCTCGGCCAGGAGTTCCTGACCTACGCCGTGATGCTTGGCGAAGACGAGGCCCGGCTTTCCGAAGCTCTCGCCCTGATCCGCGAGATCAACCTCGGCGCCACTGCCATCGGCACCGGCATCAACGCCGACCGCCGTTACGCAAAGCTCGCCATCGAGCATCTGTCGGCACTGTCCGGCCTGTCGCTGGAAGGCGCGCCCAACCTGATCGAGGCGACCCAGGACTGCGGCGCCTTCGTGCAACTGTCGGGGGTGCTCAAGCGCATCGCCTGCAAGCTCTCCAAGACCTGCAACGACCTGCGCCTGCTGTCCAGCGGCCCGCAGGCCGGCCTCAACGAGATCCACCTGCCGCCGCGCGCCGCCGGTTCGTCAATCATGCCGGGAAAGGTGAACCCGATCATTCCGGAAGTGGTGAACCAGATCGCCTTCGAGGTGATCGGCAACGATGTCACCATCACCATGGCCGCCGAAGCCGGCCAGCTCCAGCTCAACGCCTTCGAGCCCATCATCGCCCACAGCCTGTTCAAGAGCGTCGAGCATCTGGCGGCCGGCTGCCGCACGCTGTCCGCGAACTGCGTGCGCGGCATCACCGCCAATCGCGAATTGCTCGCCGAGCGGGTGCGCACTTCCGCCAGCCTCGCCACCGCCCTCAATCCCTACATCGGCTACGAGAACGCCACCCGCGTGGCGCAAGCCGCCCTGACGCAGGGCAGAAGCGTCACCGACCTGGTGCTCGAAATGGGCCTGATGACGCGCGAAGAGCTGGACGCCGTGCTGCGCCCCGAAGTGCTCACCGCGCCGCGGTAACTAAGTCCCCAAAAGTCAGAGCGCCGCCGCGGGAATCGAGACGATCCGCTCGGCCAGCAAGCGTGGCCTGTCGTCGTTGTTGATGATGAGTCCCAGCGGACAGTCGTGCTCGGCGACGAATTCGGCCAGCGCGCGCAGTGAACGCGGTTCCGTGCGTGCGCCAAGCTTGACCTCCACCGGCAGCGTACCAACTTCTCCGGTCAGTACCAGATCGACTTCGGCGCCGCCGCGCGTCCGGAAGTGGTACGGTGCAACCTGAATGCCGGCCGCTGCAAAGCCCCGCAGCAACAGTTCTCCGGCGTAAGCCTCCCAGGAGCGTCCGGCCAGCGGATGGGTAGCCAGCGCGTCGGCATCGGGAATCTGCAGCAGCCGATGGACAAGGCCACTGTCGCGCAGCCAGCCTTTGGGGTGCCGCACCAGTTGTTTATGCGGCGAGCGATCCCAGGCCGGCAGGTGGCGCCAGATGTAGGTACCGTGGGCAATGGCCAGCCAGTCGCGCACCGTGGGTTCGGAAACGCCGAGCGAGCGCGCGATTTCGGCGTTATTGAGGATCGTGCCGGAGAGATTGCAAAGCAATTGGATCAATTGCCGATAACGGTCTCGGTTCAGGGTGGGGAACAGCGCGCCGATGTCGCGCATCAGATAGGTATCGAGATAATGACGGTGCCAGAGTCGGCGGAATTCCGCGTCGTCGCTGCTCCAGGGCTCCGGGTAGCCGCCCTGGAACCAGTGTTCCAGTACCTGGCGCAAATCGAGGCGCGGCGTACCGGAGGCAACAATGTCTTGCGGCGAGGCCCTGTTCGCAAGCAATGCGTAGAGCGGCGACGCAGGCAATCGGTAGGCCTCGGCCAATGAAAGCGGGGCCAGCTCGGCCAGCCCGATGCGACCGGCCAGGGTTTCCGCAATGTTCCTCGCCAGTTCCGGCGAACTGGAACCGGAGAGGACGAAGCGGCCCTTGAGGCTCCGCTGCTTGTCGATCGCGACGCGCAAGGCCGGGAACAGGGGCGGCGCCAGTTGCGCTTCGTCGATGATCACGCCCTGCGGATGCAGGCGCAGGAACAGATCGGAGTCGGCCAGCACCTGCGCGCGGTCGCCGACGCTCTCCATGTCGAACCGCTGCCAGTCGCCGGGCAGGTTGCCAAGCAGCGTGGTCTTGCCCGATTGGCGCACGCCGCTTACCGCCACACACGGAAAGTGGCGCAGCAGAACGGCGATATGGTCCTGAAGGTGCCTTGGCAGCATGCTGTAAATGCTAAAGTCTTACTTTAGAATTTACAAGTAGAAGTTCGCAGGGCCTGACCTGCCGCTTTCGGCCCGGCCACGCGTGTGACTGAGCCAATGGCTTACGCCGGAGAATGATTCTTGAGCCACTCGCGCAAGGCCAAGTCCACGCGGGTTTGCCAGCCCTCGCCGCTTTCGCGGAATTGTTCAACCACTTCTCGTGACAACCGAATGGTAATGCGCTCTTTGGTCGGTGCCTTCTGGGGGCCACGCACGCCCAGCTTCTTTCTAAGGGACAGCGGCAACACTTCAGCGGCCGGCTTGAATTTCGCCATATCTTCTTTGGTCAGTTCGCGGACCTCGCCGTCAGTGTCAATCAATGGTTTGCGGCTTGCCATGTCTATTTGCCTCTCTCGTATTCGCTTTACGGAAACTGATTACCCGAATGCCCGTTTCGGTCTCGGTAAAGCACAGCACATGCAGCCGGCGATCCAGGTAGCACAGCGCGATGTAGCGATTTTCGCCATATGCCTTTCGGGTGTCAGAAAACACCAGCGCAGTATTGAAGTCGACTTCTGCCGCTCGCTCAAACGAAAGCTGTCGCTCTCTGATATTTCTTTCGTTCTTGATCGGATCAAAGTCGACCTTCATACGCTATGAGTGTATGTACAAATAGATGGCGCGTCAATGTTTATTGTATGCACAACTAAGTGGGGTAAGGGGCCAAGCTAGCAGGCTCGCACCACCCCCGGAAAAGTCTGCCGCGGCGTTACGCCACCGAAAATCGGACCTGGTCCCTTTGGGCCGCCCCTCATGCCAATATGTCCCTCACGCGGCACTCAGAACGGAGTGAAGTGCTCTCGCACCGGATGGCGAGAAGTTCTTCCATCATATAGGCTGCGAAATGAGCAAGGTTTATCTTGGTTCAGTGCGTTAGCCGGCTTTGGTGGCGCCTATCGCTGCACCGAAGGTATCCGGCCATGGACGACGATTTGTGGGTGTCATGGCTGCCAATGATGCCACCGTCCTGCCCTGTGCAGCAACCTACGAAAGCCAGCCGTCGTGGCACGCCTCCCGGAAAGCGGACAGTCCGGGCGCGACGGACTAGCCCTTATAATCGCCGCATGGCAACGGATAAGGGCATCGGGGTCGTCGAGGCACAGCGCGCGCGGTTCGACGCGCCGTTTGCGCTCGCTTCGGGCGGCTCGCTGCCCGGCTTCGAGCTGGTTTATGAAACCTACGGCAAGCTCAACGCGGCGAAGGACAATGCGATCCTGGTCTGCCATGCGCTGTCCGGCCATCACCATGTCGCCGGCTACTACGCCGACAAGCCGAACAACGTCGGGTGGTGGGACAACATGATCGGGCCGGGGCGGCCGATCGACACCAATCAGTTCTTCGTCGTCGGCGTGAACAACCTGGGCGGCTGCCACGGCTCGACCGGGCCGGCGTCGATCAACCCGGCGACCGGCAAGGCCTGGGGCGCGGACTTTCCGGTAGTGACGGTGACCGACTGGGTCAATGCGCAGGCGCTGCTCGCCGATCGGCTCGATATCGCCCAGTGGGCCGCGACGGTGGGCGGAAGTCTGGGCGGCATGCAGGCCATGCAATGGACCATGCAGTACCCCGAGCGCGTGCGCCACGCACTGGTCATCGCCGCGGCGCCCAACCTGACGGCGGAGAACATCGCCTTCAACGAAGTGGCGCGGCAGGCGATCCTGACCGACCCGGAGTACAAGGCCGGCCGGCGGCCGGTGACCGGATTGCGGCTGGCGCGCATGCTCGGCCACATCACCTACCTGTCGGACGACCAGATGGCCGAGAAATTCGGCCGCAAGCGCCGCCCCGGTTCGGGCAGCTACGGCTTCGGCGTCGAGTTCGAGATCGAGTCCTACCTCAACTACCAGGGCGACAAGTTCGCCGAGTGGTTCGACGCCGACACCTATTTGCGCATGACCAAGGCGCTGGACTACTTCGACCCGGCCGCCGAGACGGGCGGCAACCTGCAGAAAGCGCTGGCGCGGGCGCAGGCGAAGTTCCTGGTCGTCTCCTTCTCCACCGACTGGCGCTTCTCGCCCGAACGTTCGCGCGAAATCGTCGATGCACTGGTGCATAACGGCCAGGACGTCGCCTACGCCGAGATCAAGAGCGTGCACGGCCACGATTCCTTCCTGATGCAGGACGCGCACTACCACGCGATCATGCGGGCCTATCTGGACGGGGTGCGGAAATGACGGAAACCGAACTGGCCCGCGTGGCGCTCGGCCGCCCCGACTTCAACGTCATCGCCGGCTGGGTGCAGCCGGGCGAGCGGGTGCTCGACCTCGGCTGCGGCGACGGTTCGCTGCTGCGCGGCCTGATCGAGACGCGCGGCGTGCTCGGCTGGGGCGTCGAGCTGGACGATGTCAAGGTGCTGGCCGCCATCCGCAACGGCGTCAATGTGATTCAGGGCGACCTGGAAGGCGGCCTGCGCGATTTCGAGGACGGCGCCTTCCATCACGTCATCCTGTCGCTGACGCTGCAGGCCATGCGCCACACCGAGGGCATCATCAACGAGATGCTGCGGGTCGGCCGCGAAGCGGTGGTGAGCTTCCCGAACTTCGGCTACTGGCGGCACCGCCAGGCCATCCTTAATGGCCACATGCCGGTCTCCGAGAGCCTGCCGCACCAGTGGTACAACACGCCTAACGTGCGCTTCTTCACCATCGCCGACTTCGACGACTTCTGCGCCGCGCGCGGCATCCTGGTACGGGAACGCAAGGTGTTCGACAACGGCCGCGAGATTACCGAGGAACACAACTTCCTCGGCAGCATCGGCGTCTACCGGCTCGGCCGGGCCAGGTAGCGCGGCGCCACGTCCTCCAGCGCCGCCGGCGCCAGGTTGAAGGGCAGCGTGCAGCCGGCTTCGCAGACATTGGGCACGCTCATCGAGCGCAGGTTGTCGCGCGTCATCGGTCCGCCCACCACCTCCAGCGCCAGCGCCTGCAACCACGACAACAAGGGCGACAGCCCGACCACCAGGCGGCGCCGGCCGGTGACCCGCCCGGTGAATTCGACCAGTTCGCGCAGGCTGTACTCGTGCGGGCCGCACAACTCGAAGGTCTTGCCCTCCGCCTCGGGCCGCAGCAGCGACTCGACGATGGCGTCGGCGACATTGCCGACCCAGACCGGCTGGAAGCGCGCCTCGGGCGACGCCAGCGGCATGATCGGCGCGTACTTGAGCAGGCGCGCGAACATGGTCAGGAAGGAATCGCCGTCGCCGAAGACCACCGAGGGCCGAAAGATGGTCGCATGCGGAAATGCGGTCCGCACGGCATTTTCGCCGGCCGCCTTGGAACGCAGGTAGCCGGACGGCGCATCGGCGGCGGCTTTGAGCGCCGACATGTGCGCCAGCGTCGGAATGTTGGCCGCCCAGGCGGCGCGCGCCACGCGGCCGGGCAACTCGACGTGGGCCCGCGCAAAGCCGGGGCCAAAGGGATTGCCGTTGCCGCCCTTCAGGACGCCGACCAGATTCACGACTGCGTCCTGGCCGGCACAAAGCCGCGCCAGCGCGGCATCATCGTGGACGTCGGCTTCGACCACCTCGACGGTCGGCAGCGTGAACAGATGCTTGGCACGTTCGCGGCGGCGCGTCGCCACCGTGACACGCAGGCCGCGCGCGGCAAGCCGCCGCGCGACGTGGCCGCCGATGAACCCGGAACCGCCGATCAGCAGGATGCCCTGGATCATGGCAGTTCGATCACCTCATCGTCTGCGGCGCCCGCCGGACGAACCACGCCGAGCCGCGTCTTGAGCGACTGCGGCTTCTCCTCGAACAGCGCCGAATAGACCACGGCGTTGCTCATCACCTTCTTGACGTAGTCGCGCGTCTCGCCGAACGGGATGGTTTCGGCGTAGATGGCGCCTTCCAGCGCCTGGCTGCCGCGCCACTTCTGTGCCCGGTTCGGACCGGCGTTGTAGGCGGCCGAGGCCAGCACGGGCTGGTTGTCGAGCACCTCCAGTACCATCTTCAGGTAGCTGGTGCCGAGCGTGACGTTGGTGTCCATCTCGGTGACCCGCGAGGGGTGATAGCCGCTGAAATTGATCTTGTGCGCCACCCAGCGGGCGGTGGCCGGCATCAGTTGCATCAGGCCGCGCGCGCCGACCGAGGAACGCGCCTCGGTGACGAAGCGGCTTTCCTGGCGCATCAGGCCATACACCCAGGCATCGTCGAGGGAAGCCTCGCGCGCCTTGGCTGCGACTTCCGCGCGGAACGGCGCCGGGTAGCGCAGTGTGTAATCGTGCTGGAACTGGGTGCGCTCGGCGGTGGCGATGGCGCGGTCGATGGCGCCCTGGCGGCGCGCAAATTCGGCGGCGGCGAGCAACTGGCGGTCGTCCATGCCGCGCAGGTACCAGGCCCATTCGCGGATCGCCTCGATGCGCATCTCGGCACCCAGGTCGGTACGCAGTACGGCCAGCGCCCGGCGCAGGCCGGGGTTGGCCTCGGCCTCGGCGAGTTCCTCGTCGGTGGACGGCTCGGCGCGCGCCGGAATCGCGATCGGCCGGCCAAGCTCGTCGTCGGCAAGGTTGCCATAGAAGCCGGGCCGGCCGGCAATCTTCAGGAACTGCGCCCTCGCCTCGTCGTGATGGCCGCGCGTCAGTTGGGCACGACCCAGCCAGTAGATCCACTCCGGCTGGCCGGCCAGGCGCGACGGCATGCGCTCGACGGCCTTCGTCAATGCGGACCAGTCCTGGACGCGCAGCGCGGCGCGCGCATGCCAGGCATGCTGTTCGTCGCTCAGGCGGGTCCCCTCGGTCAGCGCATACCAGGCCAGCGCGGCCGGCTCGTGGTTCTGGGCGGCCTGCCAGGCAATCTGGCCCCAGGCATAGGCGCGGTCGGCCGCTTCATAGTGCTCCTCGATCGCGCGCCAGCGCGTCGCCGCCGCGTCAGGATCAGTCCGGGAAAGCCGTACCACGGCAAACAGCGCCAACTCGCGGCCCGGCCGGGTGGCGGCAAAGTTCGGCAGTTGCTTGGCCAGATAGCGCGCCGGATTGTCAGTGGCGACGTCGAGCTTGCGCGGGTCGATGGTGTGCTCCGGCGGCAGTTGCTTCGCCACCGTCCGCGCGGCGCTGAACTTGCGCACTTCGACCAGGCGCCGCACGCGGGTCCAGATGTCCTCCGCATCGAGACGCTTGTCGGCGAGCAGCCGATCCATCAGCGGCTGGCAGGCATCCGGCAGGTCGATGGCGTTGAACCACAGCGGCCGCGCCTCATCGAGCGCCGTCGCGTCCTGCTGCTTTGCCAAGCGTGCCTGCAGCGCGTAACAGACCAACTCCTGGTCGGGCTGAGCCAGGGATGAGTACTCCTGCTGGAAGGTCTTCCAGTCCTGCCGCTTGCCCAACTGGCGCAGCCATTCGCCGCGCAGCTTCTCGGCCAGGTAGGAGCCAGACTCGCGCTCGAGGAATTCCCGCACCCCCGCGAAGGAATCCTCCTCGATGCGCAGGCGCAAGCGCCAGTGGTCGACCCATGGCGCAAATTCGGTGTCGCGCAGCGATTCCGCAACGCGCGCCAGATGAACGCGTTCGCCGCTTCGGAACGCCTCGCGCGCCTCGACGAAGCGCGCGCCGGCATCGCGCGTCGCGGGCGCGACAGGCGCCGCCGCCGCGATCAACGCCAGCGTCGAAGCGGCCTTGATGATCGTATATAGTCTTACGGACATGTTTTGAGCTTAGCACATGGCCCTTGTCCATCCATCCTCCAATCAGGGACCCGATTCCGCCGCCTTTCGTTCCCTGTTGCGGCGGGAGAAGATCGCCGCGCGGATGGCGCTGCCGGACGATGAACACCGACGCGCCTCGGCCGCCATCGACAGCCGCCTGGAAGCCCTGCTTGCCGGGCGATCGCCGCAGGTCGTCGCGTTCTGCTGGCCGCTGCGCCGGGAATTCGATTGCCGGCCGCTGGTCGAACGCCTGCTCGCCCGCGGCTGGCGGGCAGCACAGCCGGCCGTGCTTGCCCCTGACTCGGCCATGGTGTTCCGCCCCTGGACCCCGGCGACGCCGATGACCCAGGACCGGCACGGCGTTCCGATTCCCGTCGGCGCGGAGACCGTCGCGCCTGACGTGGTGTTGCTGCCGCTGGTCGCCTTCGACGCGTCGGGCTACCGGATCGGCTACGGCGGCGGCTATTTCGACCGGACGCTGGCAACACTGTCGCCGCGCCCGTTCGCGGTCGGCGTCGGCTTCGAACTGGCGCGCGTCGAATCGGTACGGCCCGAGCCGCACGACATCCGCCTCGATGCCATCGTCACCGAAGCCGCCTGTGTGATGGCGTCATAAGCGCTTGCATTCCCGCCGGTTCCGTCCGATGATTTGCCCATGAACAGCGCAACGACCGACAGCCTGCCGCTGGTTGCCCTGCAACCGGTGGTCGATGGCCAGCACGCCTGGGTGGCGATGATGCTGGCGACCGACTCGCTGCCCGACGCGGCAACGCAGGCACGCCTGTTCAACTCGGCTGGCCTGGCCGATGCGCTCGACGGCCTCGCCTGCATCGTGCCGTCCTTCGGCCGCCCCGCCGAAACCCCCGTCGAGGGCTTCATCCAGCGCGTTCCCGCCGTTGCCAACGGCGATGCCGGGTCGGCAACCGGTCCGCTGCCGCCGGAGTGCGCCTCCGGACCGTGCCTGGCCATCGGCGTCGACAGCTTTTCGGCCTTCGAGCGCCGCCGCAAGGCCGGTTTCACCTGGTTTGCCGGCAATTACGCGCTGCACCCGATGCCGGGCATGGCGGCCCGCAACGCCACCCGCCATGCGCTGGTACTGCAGTTGCTGACGCTGATCACCCATGACGCGGATTCGCGCGAGATCGAGAACCTCGTCAAGCAGGATGCCCAGCTCTCCTACCAGTTGCTGCGCCTGGTCAATTCCGTCGCATTTTCGCCGGGCCAGCGCATTACCAGCTTCAACCACGCGATCACCATGCTCGGCCGCAAGCCGATGCAGCGCTGGTTGCAACTGCTGCTCTATGCCCGCCCGGAGGGCGGTGACCGCAGCCCGCTGCTGCCGCGCGCGGCGATGCGGGCGGCCTTCATGGAGGCGCTGTTCCCGACCGCCAGCGCCGAGACCCGCGAGCAGGCCTTCATGGCCGGCATGTTTTCGCTACTCGACGTCATGTTCAACGAAAAGCTGGCCAAGCTGCTGGCGCCGCTGCATCTGGCGGTCGAGGTCAACCGGGCGCTCCAGGAGCGCGGCGGCGAGTTGGGCCTGGCGCTGCGTGCCGTCGAAACCGCCGAGACGGGCAGCTCGCCGCTGGCGCCGACCCTGGCCGAGGCCGGGATCGACGTCGAGACCTGGACCGTGGCGCTGGTCAAGGCCTGCCGCTGGTCGGTGTGTGTCAGCCACGAGGCGTGATCGCGCGTTATGATCGCGTGCAAAAGAATTTGCCCCGGAGCCCTCAGTTGAAGCGCCAACTTCTCGTTCTCGCCGCCTTGCTGGCCACCTCTTCCCTCGCCCTTGCCGAGAAGAAAGTCAGTGGTGGCGGTACGCAACCCCCTAGCAGCCAGGCCGCCCAGGACAAGGCAGCGGCGGAGAAGGAGCGCCGCGAAGCGGCGAAGCGGGCACTCGATGCGCTGAAGGACAATAAGGGCGGCAAGGAGGGCGCCCGCAAGGGCGGCCGCTGAGGCCCGGCTAGCCTCAGGCGGCGAGGTGCTGGTAGAGCACCGTCGACAGGTAGCGCTCGCCGAAGGACGGCAGGATCACCACGGCAAGCTTGCGTGCGAACTCGGGACGACGCATCACTTCCAGCGCTGCCCACACCGCCGCGCCTGACGAAATCCCCACCAGAAGCCCCTCCTCGGCGGCCATGCGGCGCGCGGTGTTGACCGCATCGTCGTTGGAGACGCAAACAACTTCGTCGTAGGCCGTCCGGTCGAGGATCGTCGGCACGAAACCCGCACCTATGCCCTGGATGATGTGCGGCCCCTTCTCGCCGCGCGAGAGCATGGGACTGGCGGCCGGCTCCACCGCGACCACGCGCACGCCCGGATTGCGCGCCTTCAGCGTCTTGCCGATGCCCGTGATGGTGCCGCCGGTGCCGACCCCGGCGACGACCAGGTCGACCCTGCCATCGGTGTCGCGCCAGATCTCCTCGGCGGTGGTGGCGCGGTGCACCGCCGGATTGGCCGGGTTCTCGAATTGCTGCGGGACGAACACGCGCGGGTCGGCGGCGGCCATTTCCTCGGCCTTGCGGATCGCGCCGGCCATGCCCTCGGCACCTGGGGTGAGTACCAGTTCCGCACCATAGGCGCGCAGCAACGCGCGCCGCTCCTTGCTCATGGTGTCCGGCATGACGAACACGGCCTTGTAGCCGCGCGCGGCGCAGACCATGGCCAGGCCGATGCCGGTGTTGCCCGAAGTCGGCTCGACGACGATGGTGTCGGGCCTGATCTTGCCGGCCGCTTCGGCGGCTTCGATCATGGCCACGGCGATGCGGTCCTTGACCGAGTGCGCCGGGTTCATGAACTCGAGCTTGCAGGCGATGGTGCCGGTGATCCCTGCGGCGAGGCGGTTGAGGCGCACCAGCGGCGTATTGCCGACCAGGCTTGTGACGTCGTGGGCGATCTTCATGCTTGTCCGAGAAAGAGTTGGTAGGCGGGGTTCGTGGTTTCGTCCCAGTGGCGGTAGCCGAGGTCCTTGAGGAAGGCGCGGAAGGCCTTCATGTCCTGCTTGGGCACCTGCATGCCGACCAGCACGCGGCCATAGTCGGCGCCGTGGTTGCGGTAGTGGAACAGCGAGATGTTCCAGCCCTTGCTCATGTGGTCCAGGAAATTGAGCAGCGCGCCCGGCCGCTCGGGAAACTCGAAGCGATAGAGCAGTTCGTCGCAGAGGCCCGGCGCGCGGCCGCCGACCATGTGGCGCACGTGCAGCTTGGCCATTTCGTCGTCGGTGAGGTCGAGCGTCGGCAGGCCGTGCTTCTGCAGCGACTCGAGCAACCGGAGCGACTCGGCGCGGTCGGCGACCTGCACGCCGGCGAAGACGTGCGCCTCCTTGGCGTCCGAGTAGCGGTAGTTGAATTCGGTGACGGCGCGCTTGCCGATCAGGCTGCAGAACTTCCGGAAGGAGCCGGGCTTCTCGGGAATGGTCACCGCCAGCACGGCCTCGCGCTGCTCGCCGACCTCGGCGCGCTCGGCGACGAAGCGCAGGCGGTCGAAGTTCATGTTGGCGCCCGAGGCGACGGCCACCAGCGTCTTGCCATGCGCGCCCGTCGCCTTCGCCCAGGCCTTGGCACCCGCGATGGCCAGCGCACCGGCCGGCTCCAGGATCGAGCGGGTGTCCTCGAAAACATCCTTGATCGCCGCGCAGATGGCGTCGGTGTCGACCAGCACCACCTCGTCGACGTACTGCTGGCAGAGGCGGAAGGTCTCGGCGCCGACGTACTTCACCGCGGCGCCGTCGGCGAACAGGCCGACCGTATCGAGCCGGACGCGCCGGCCGGCGGCGAGCGATTTCGCCATGGCGTCGGCATCCGCCGCCTCGACGCCGATGATCTTCGTCTGCGGCCGCAGGCGCTTGATGTAGGCCGCCACGCCCGAGATCAGGCCACCGCCGCCGATGCAGCAGAACACCGCGTCGATCGGCTCGGGGTGCTGGCGCAGGATTTCCATGGCGATGGTGCCCTGGCCGGCGATCACGTCCGGATCGTCATAGGGATGGACGAAGGTCAGCTTTTGCTTCTTCTCGAGGTCCAGCGCGTGGGCGTAGGCCTCGTCGTAGGACTCGCCGGCCAGCACCACCTCGACCATCGAGTCACCGTGCTTCCGGACCGCATCGATCTTGATCTGCGGCGTGGTGGTCGGCATGACGATCACCGCGCGGCAGCCCAGCCTGTGGGCGGAAAGCGCCACGCCTTGCGCGTGGTTGCCGGCCGAGGCGGCGATCACGCCACGCTTCTTCTGCGCCGGCGTCAGGTGCGCCATCTTGTTGTAGGCGCCGCGCAGCTTGAACGAGAACACCGGCTGCATGTCTTCGCGCTTGAGCAGCACGCGGTTGGCGATCCGCGCGGAAATGTTCGGCGCCGGTTCCAGCGGCGTCTCGACCGCCACGTCATAGACGCGGGCGTTGAGGATCTTTTCCAGGTAGTCGGGGTGCATGGGACTTGGGGATTGCCGCAAAGGACGAAAGACTAGCAGGTAACATGCGGGCATGGAATTCCTCGCCACCCCGGAAGCCGGTCTGCTCGGGCTTTTTCTCTCCAGCTTCCTCGCCGCCACGTTGCTGCCCGGCGGATCGGAAGCGGTGCTGTTCGCCCTGCTGAAGCTGCATCCGGAACAGGCCGTGCCGGCGCTGGTGCTGGCCACCCTCGGCAACACGCTGGGCGGCATGACCACCTACGGCATGGCGCGCCTGCTGCCGAAAAAGCAACTGCCGGAAAAGTCAGCCGTGGTGACACGCCACGGTGCGCCCGTCCTGATCCTGGCCTGGGCGCCGATCGTCGGCGACGCGCTGTGCGCCGCCGCCGGCTGGCTGCGCCTGCCCTGGCTGCCCTGCGCGCTCTGGATGGCGCTGGGCAAGGGTCTGCGCTACGGCGTGGTGATGGCCGGCGCCAGCCTTTGACCTAAAGCCGGAAGCGGCTGACGTTGGTCTTCAGCGACAACGCGAGCTGCTGAAGTTCGCCGGCGGCCTGCGACACGGCATTGACTGCGGCGCTGTTCTCTTCGGTCATCTGGGCGATCTTCTCGACGCCTTGCGAGATCTGGTTGCTGGCTGCCGCCTGCTCCTGCAGCGCGGTGGAGATCTCGTCGACCGCCGCCAGTACCTTGCCGGCACCGGCCTCGATGCTGCTCATCGATTCGCCGGTCGCCGCGGCGACCGCAACGCCCTTCCCGACCTGCGCCGTGCCCTGCTCCATCTGCGTCACGGCGATCTGGGTGCCGGTCTGCATTTCGCCGATCATGGTCGAGATTTCCTGGGTCGACGTGGCCGTCTTCTCCGCCAGCTTGCGCACTTCGTCGGCAACCACGGCAAAGCCGCGGCCCTGTTCGCCGGCGCGCGCTGCCTCGATGGCCGCGTTCAGGGCCAGCAGGTTGGTCTGGTCGGCGATCTCGCGGATCACGCCGACAATGCCGGAGATCTTCTGCGACTGCGCGCCGAGTTGGCGCACCACCCGGGTCGAGCCGTCGACCGAGCCGGCAATGGTATTGATTTCGCCGACCGTCTCCTGGACGTGCCGGGCGCCTTCGATCGACAGCTTGCGCGCTTCGTCGGCCAAGGAGTGGGCGCTCTTGGCGCTGTCGTTGACCAGGTTGATGCTGACGGTCATTTCCTCGACCGCGGCGGCGATCGAGGAAGCGGAATCGCTTTGCTGGCTGGAGCCGTCGGCCACCTGTTGCGCGGTGCTCGCCATCGATTGCGCGGCATCGCCCAATTGGACGGCCGCGTCGTTGATGCGGGCGATGACGTCATGCAGCGCCGTCTGCATCTGCTTCAAGCCCGCCAGCAAGCTGGCCGAATCGCCCGGCGCGGTTTCGATGGCGGTGGACAGATCGCCTTGCGCAATCGTATTGACCTTCTCGGCCGCGTAGGCCGGATCGCCGCCCAGTTGGCGCATCACCTCGCGCATGATCCAGAGCGACACGCCAACGCCGACCGCCAGGAAGACGAGCGCGAGAATGGCCGAAAGCATGGTCTCCCACCCGACGGTATCGGCGGCGCTCTTCTCCTGGGCCGCGGCATTCTCCGTCGCCACCTTGACCAGTTCGTCGATCGCGATGCGGTGTTCGTCGTACTTGTGCGTCAATTGGCCCAGGACCGCTTCCGCGGCCTTGGCGTCGCCGCGCTGCAAGGCGGGCAGAAACTCGCGTTGCTGCAGATCGAGCAGCTCCCTGCCGGGCTTGTAGGCCTTCTCGATCAGCAGCGTCTTGGCCGGACCCGCCGGCAGTTCCTTCTGCCAGTACAGATGGCGATCCTCGAAGTCCTTGGCCAGCGCCCGCGATTTTTCGGCCAAGGCCGGCAGTTTTGCCTTGTCGGCACCCGCCATCTGCAGGGATACGAGATAGGACTCGACCAGATACTCCGGTGGCGGCAGGATGTCGGCGAGCAAATCCTTCTGCTGGACGATCTCCTGGTAGACGGGCCCGCTGACCTTGACATGGTTCAGCGTGCTCAAGGTAAACAGGCCCGACACAATGAAGCCGGTCGCGAAAACGGCGACCAGCAACCACAACTTGTTCTTGAACGACATGATCCGCTCCCCCGGTTGGGCATCGGCGCATCCGCGGTTGCCGATATGCCGAAGGCAATACTACCTTCGTAATACGATCATGTCACATAATCATTAATTGAAAATGGGTTATTGTCTCTCGCGCACCATTGCAGTGCGCGCCACTTCCAGGAAATAGGCCAGCACCAGCAGGCCGGCGAGCAGCAAGCTGGCCGTCGCGGCCAGCCAGAAACCGGCCGCTCCCCGGGCGGGGCCGAGCAGGTCGGTCAGGCCAAGCAAATAGCCGCCCCCCAGCCCGACTCCCCACAGCGAAACGACATAGACGGCCATCGGCACGACGGTGCGCTTGTAGCCGCGCAGGATGTTCACGACCAAAGTCTGCAGCGCGTCCGCCAGGTGATAGGCGGCGATGATGAGGATCAATCCTGCCGCCACGGCGCTCACTTCGACGTCCGGCGTGTAGAGCGCGGCGATCTTCTCGGCACCCAGCCACAGGCCGCAACTCACCAGCAAGGCCACAGCCAGGCCGAGCGCGATGCCGATCAGTCCGGTGCGTCGCGCAGTGGCGGGATCGCCGGCGCCGAGCGCATGGCCGACCAGCACCAGCGAGGCATGGCCGATCGAGAGCGGAATCATGAACACCAGGATGGTGAGATTCGCGGTCACCTGATGCGCGGCCGACATGGTCGGCCCGAGCCGGGCGATGAACAGGGCCATGAACGTGAAGGCGGTCACATCGACCAGCAGCGTCAGGCCGATCGGCAGGCCGAGGCGCGCCAGTTCCAGCATCGCCGCCGGCCGGGGAAAAGTCAGCCGTGACAGTACGCCGAACTCGGCGCAATCCTGTTGCCGCGCGCACCACGACCAGGCAAAGATCGCCGTCAGCCAGGAAATCGTCGCCGTCGAGGCGGCGCAGCCCGTCGCGCCCATGCCCATCTCGTACATGAACAACGCGTTGAACGGCACCTTGGCGGCGAGCCCCAGCAGGTTGAAGGCCATGATGGCGCGCGGCCTGCCGATGCCCGACATGAAGCCGTAGAAGAGGCGGAAGGCCAGGCCCGGCGCAATGCCCCAGGAGATGGCGGCAAGATAGGCGCGCACCTTCACTTCCATGGCCGGCGTCAGTTGCGCCAGCAGGATGAAAGGCTCGGGATGGCGCAGCAGCAGGATGCCGGCGGCCGAGAGGAGCAGCGCCAGCCAGGCGCACTGCCGGACGTCTTCGCCGATTTCCGTGTACCGGCCGGCACCGAAATGCTGCGCCACCGTCGGCGTCAGCGCCATCAACACCCCCATTGCGGTCATGAACACGGTGATGTAGATCGCGGCGCCCACCCCCACCGCGGCGAGATCGAGCGCCGACAGCCGGCCTGCCATCACGGTGTCGATGACGCCGCTGCCGACCACGGCCAGTTGCGCCACCAGCACGGGCCAGGCAAGGTGCACGACGCGGCGGAGGATGGGTTGGCTCACGGGATTTGGGGTTATTGCGGTGCAGCGGATGCCCTAGAATATCAACCTTTGCCCGTCGCACCGCCCCATGTCCGCACGCCTGCGCGAGATTCCCTACAACTACACCTCGTTCTCCGACCGCGAGATCGTCATCCGCCTGCTCGGCGACGAGGCCTGGCGGGTACTGGACGAACTGCGCAGCCAGCGCGTCACCGGCCGCTCGGCGCGCATGCTCTACGAGGTGCTGGGCGACATCTGGGTGGTACGCCGCAACCCCTACCTGGAAGACGACCTGCTCGCCAACCGCGAGCGGCGCGCCGCGCTGATCGGCGCGCTGCGCCATCGCCTGAGCGAGATCGAGAAGCGCCGCGCCGGCAACGATGCGGTCGCCAAGCTGCTGGTTGCCGCCCATCAGGCGGTGGCGAGCTTCGAGCGCTGGTTCGACGAAACCGAGGTATTGCGCAACAGGGTCAAAAAGCTGCTGTGCCGCCACACCCGTTGCGACAACATCGCCTTCGACGGCCTGGCCCGCGTCTCGCACGTCACCGACGCCACCGACTGGCGCGTCGAGTATCCCTTCGTGGTGCTCAACCCGGATACCGAGGCCGAAATCGCGCCGCTGGTGCGCGGCCTGATCGAGCTGGGCCTGACCATCATCCCGCGCGGCGGCGGCACCGGCTACACCGGCGGCGCCGTGCCGCTGACGCCCAAGTCGGCGGTGATCAACACCGAGAAGCTGCTCGACATGGGCGCGGTCGAGGAACGCGTGCTGCCGGGCGTCGACCATCCCTACGCGACCATCCGCACCGGCGTCGGCGTCGTCACGCGCCGCGTGATGGACCGCGCCGACGAGGCCGGCCTGGTGTTCGCCTGCGACCCGACTTCCGCGGACGCCTCCTGCATCGGCGGCAACATCGCCATGAACGCGGGCGGCAAGAAGGCCGTGCTGTGGGGCACGGCGCTCGACAACCTCGCCTCGTGGAAGATGGTCACCCCCGCAGGCAAGTGGCTGGAGATCGAACGCATCGGCCACAACCTCGGCAAGATCCACGACCAGGAAACCGCGACCTTCCGCCTCAAGCATCTCGACGATGCGGGCCACCCGGTCGCCGAGGAATTCCTCTCCATCCCCGGCCGGACTTTCCGCAAGGCCGGCCTCGGCAAGGACGTCACCGACAAGTTCCTCGCCGGCCTGCCCGGCGTGCAGAAGGAAGGCTGCGACGGCATCATCACCTCGGCGGTGTGGATCCTGCACAAGCTGCCGCCGGTGGTACGCACCGTCTGCTTGGAATTCTTCGGCCAGGTGCGCGACGCCGTGCCGGCCATTGTCGAAATCACCGAATTCCTCAAGGCGCGTCCGGGCGGCGCCATCCTGGCGGGTCTCGAACACCTCGACGAACGCTACGTGAAGGCGGTCGGCTACGCGACCAAGGCCAAGCGGCATGGCCGGCCGAAGATGGTGCTAATCGGCGACATCGTCGGCAACGACGAAGCTGCCGTTATGCGCGCCACCTCGGAAGTGGTACGCATGGCCAACTCGCGTTCCGGCGAAGGCTTCATCGCCGTTTCCGCCGAGGCGCGCAAGAAGTTCTGGCTCGACCGCGCGCGCACTGCCGCGATCTCCAAGCACACCAACGCCTTCAAGGTGAACGAGGACGTGGTAATCCCGCTGCCGCGCATGGGCGACTACTGCGACGGCATCGAGCGCATCAACATCGAACTCTCGATCGCCAACAAGCTGGCGCTGTGCGATGCGTTTACCGAGTTCCTGCAGGGCGACCTGCCGCTGCACCTGGGCGACGCATCTCTCGACAAGGAGGAGTTGCTCGGCGACCGCCGCAACCAGGCGCTGGCTACCGTCGCCGAAGTGCGTGCCCGCTGGCAGACGCTGCTCGACTACCTCGATGCGCCCTTCCCGCCGCCCGAACCCGCGCCGCTGCCGCGCTGCTGGCACCCGTTGCCGGTGCCGCAGCGCAAACTGCCGCTCAAGGCCTGGCATCCGGTCGCCAACAGCGTCTTCCACAAGCTGCAGGACTACTCGGTGCGCGTCTCCTGGAAGGCGGAACTGAAGCCGCTGCTGGAAACGATCTTCGACGGCAACGTCTATCGGCCGGTGCTGGAACGCATCGAGGCGCTGCACGCCGAAGTGCTGCGCGGCCGCATCTTCGTCGCCCTGCACATGCACGCCGGCGACGGCAACGTGCATACCAACATCCCGGTGAACTCGGACCGCTACGACATGCTGCAGACCGCCTACCAGGCGGTCGAGCGCATCATGCACCTGGCGCGCGATCTGGGCGGCGTGATCTCGGGCGAGCACGGCATCGGCATCACCAAGCTGGAGTTCCTGCGCGAGGACGAGATCCGCCCGTTCCGCGAATACAAGCGGAAGATCGACCCCGAGGGCCGCTTCAACAAGGGCAAGCTGCTGGCGAATGCGGATTTGCGCAACGCCTACACGCCCTCGTTCGCGCTGCTGGGCGTCGAGTCGCTGATCATGGAGCAGTCGGCCATCGGCTCGATCTCGTCCCTGGTCAAGGATTGCCTGCGCTGCGGCAAGTGCAAGCCGGTCTGCTCGACCCATGTGCCGCGTGCCAACCTGCTCTACTCGCCGCGCAACAAGATCCTCGGCACCGGCCTGCTGATCGAGGCCTTCCTCTACGAGGAACAGACGCGGCGGGGCGTCAGCCTGCAGCACTTCGACGAATTCTCGGACATCGGCGACCACTGCACGGTCTGCCATCGCTGCGTCAAGCCCTGCCCGGTCGACATCGACTTCGGCGACGTCTCGATCGCCATGCGCAACTTCCTGAGGAGCCAGGGCAAGAAGAAGGTTGCCATCGGCACCAAGGCGGCGATGATGTTCCTCAACGCCAAGGACCCGGCCACCATCAAGCTGATGCGCGCCGGCATGATCGTCCTCGGCTACAAGGCGCAGCAGCTCGGCCACAAGTTCGCCAAGTCGCTCGGCCTGATCCAGGACAGCACCCGCCATCCGCCGGCCACGCTGGGCCGGCCCGGCGTCAAGGCGCAGGTGATCCACTTCCTCAACAAGCCGATGCCGGCCAAGGTGCCCAGCCGCACCTCGCGCGCGCTGCTCGACATCGAGGACAACACGCTGATCCCGGTGATCCGCAATCCGCGGAAGACCCGCGACGATTCCGATGCGGTTTTCTACTTCCCCGGCTGCGGTTCCGAGCGGCTCTTCTCGCAGGTCGGCATCGCCACGCAGGCCATGCTCTGGCATGTCGGCGCCACCACGGTGCTGCCGCCGGGCTACCTGTGCTGCGGCTATCCGCAAACCTCGGGCGGCAACGAGGACGTCGGCCAGGCGATCACCATGCAGAACCGGGTGCTGTTCCACCGTGTCGCCAACACGCTCAACTACCTCGACATCCGCACCGTCATCGTCTCCTGCGGCACCTGCCTCGACCAGCTCGAGAAGTACCAGTTCGACAAGATCTTTCCCGGCTGCCGGCTGCTCGACATCCACGAATACCTGATGGAAAAGGGCATCAGGCTGGACGGCCTGCAGGGCACGCAATACCTGTACCACGATCCCTGCCACACGCCGATGAAGGCGCACAACGGCACCAAAGTCGCGAGCGCGCTGATGGGCAAGCAAGTCCTGCTGTCCGACCGTTGCTGCGGCGAGGCGGGCACCCTGGCGGTCTCGCGTCCGGACGTGTCCACACAGGTGCGCTTCCGCAAGCAGCAGGAAATCGAGGCCGGGCTCGCTGCTCTCGGCGAAGTCAGCCGGGGCGGCACGCCGGCCAAGATCCTGACCAGTTGCCCGTCCTGCCTGCAAGGACTCGCCCGCTACCGCGAGGACGTCGGCGTCGAGGCGGAATACATCGTGGTCGAACTGGCCCGAAGCATCCTGGGCCCCGACTGGCAGGAGAACTACGTCGGCGCCGCCAATTCGGGCGGCATCGAACGGGTGTTGCTCTAGCAAACGCGGCTAGTCCTCGCTGGCGCCATTGGTGAAGCGCGCACCGCGTGCCGCCGCTGCCAGCCGCTCCAGTTCGTGTTCGTCGCGGCAATAGTCGTGGTATGTGGCTTGGACATTGCAGCGCTCGTCGCAATAGACGCACCGCCCCGGCGCCGGGGTGCGGAGATCCGCCACCTGGTTCGTCGTCGGGGCGACGCTCGTGGAATCAGTGGTCGTCATTCAAGGGCTCCAGCGAATAGCCGTTGATGATGCAATTCTCGATGGGGAACAACTGCGACAATTTCATTGCCCGCCTCCACGGTTGTCGTGACGCAGGCATCGTAAAGATCGTAGATGTCAGCTTGCGAAAGAGACGATTGCAGAACCGAGTCAATAGGCCACGAACGGCCCTGGGTTGCCGGAAATCGTGTTGCCGTAGATGCCGAAATAGACCCGTCGACCATAGAAGAACGGCATGCCCCAGTCGAACTGCGACGGCACGCTTCCCCAGGGCGCGCCAAGGTTGTTGAATGCGGCATTTCCGGTCGCGAACAACGCATTCGCGTTGGCGATGTCGAATGAGACTGCGGCTTGCGTGCCGCCCGTTGCGGCCTGGAGTGTTGCCGTCCGACTTACCGTCGCGGCCGGACAGAACCAACCGGAGGTGCATTCCGTGATCGTCGCATCGTCAAAGAACAGGCCGTTCGAGCCGCTGTCGATAAACGCGGAAAGCGTGTTCCCACCGTAAATGGTCCTCAAGTTCCCTTGTAAGTCTAGGCCGAGAACCGTAGCCGATCCCAGCGTGTTGTTGCCGCGTGTGCCAATGCCGAACGTTAGCGATCCGGAGACCGTCGCCGCGCCCGTGGCCGATACCGACGGCATATCGAGAATTACGCCATTGTTGTCGGACAACAAAGCTGCCACGGGGTTGCTCACGCTATCGCTCGCGTTTACCAACTGAAGGCTACAGGTACTACCCGTACAGGTGTAGTAGTCGCCGAGGTCTTCAGCGAACGTGCCAATGCCAAGAATGCCATTGGCGCCCAATCGTCTTACGGACCCCATGTCGGCGCCGTAATCGCTGCAGGTGCTCGGCACCACCGGCGCCTCCGTATCGGCAACAATCTGGATTGGCAGTGAACTTGCGGTCAGGCCACCCAGTTTCACGTCGGCGAGCCGGACATTGCCCCACATGTAACCTGAGACGAAGGCCACGCATTCACTGAGCGGGCGGCCGCTGCCATCGGTCTTCTTGGGCAGGGTCGGCGTCGTACCCAAGGCCGACGAAAAGACACGCAAGCCGTAGGAAGCCGTATCGACCAGGACGTAGCCGATTGTCTTGCAGTCGGTACTGCTGCCCGGAGCGCAGATCGTTACGTCCACATAAGGCATATTGCCAGTCGTCACGAGGCCGCAACTGGTCACAGTCACTGGAAGCACATTGTCCGAACCTGAAACCGCGCCGCTTGCCAAGCCGCAGGAGTCGGTATTGGCGCTGACTGGACTGCTCACCGACTTGTCGCCGCCACCGCCACCACCACCGCCACCGCCACCGCAACCTGCGAGCGCCAACGTGACGGAAACCAGGACAGCCGGTGGAACGGCAAGAGCTTTCATGGCTTACTTGATCTCATTCGTCGAAAAGCCCGCGGGCACGCGCTGGGGCAGGTAGGCACGGCCATGGAAAGCGCGCGGGTGCCCGCCGGACTGTACTACCAGGTCGGAGCGATCGATGGCTATCGGACGACGCCCCGGCGGACGTGATGCCGCTTCGTCCCGATAGGACTCGAAATATGCGCCCAGCAGGCGCTGCAAGTTGGGCATGCGCGGACCGGACCAGGCGACGGCAAATACCTCTCCCGTGGGCAGGAGGTACTCCCGAACGGTCGTCCCGTCCTCGGTCTCAGTCTCCTGCACCGAATACCCGGCAGGCGTTGTGGATTGACGCATTGCCTCTATTCCGACCGGGCCGGGCTCATCACCCCGCATCGGCCTGCCGCCGAGCTCCGCATGCAAGTCCGTGGATGCTGCCAGCAGCACCAGCAGCCAATGCGCAGTCTTCATTTCAGGCCTCCAGAACTGCTATTGGATCATTTTGCGATTATGACGGGTGAGGGCGAATTATAGTTCGCCCGTTGCCGACACGCACCACACGGGTTTCCTTGGGTTATCCTTGGACCATGCAAGACTGTCCTCTTTGTCTGGCGCCGGGTGGCGAAATCGTTTGGCAGGATGGTCTCTGTCGCGTCATCCGCGTCGACGCTGCCGACGGTGCCGCCTTCCCGGGCTATTGCCGGGTGGTTTGGCGCGCCCACGTTGCCGAAATGACCGACCTCGACCCCGGCAGCCGACGACACCTCATGAACGTCGTGTACGCGGTCGAGGCAGCGTTGCGCACCCTGCTGGCGCCGGACAAGATCAATCTGGCTGCACTGGGCAACATGGTGCCGCACCTGCACTGGCACGTGATTCCTCGCTGGCGCGACGACAGCCATTTCCCGGCGGCCATCTGGGCCCCGGCCGAGAGGTCAGTCGTGGCAATGCGCCAGCCGCCGACCACCCAGGCGTTGGCGACCGCAATTGCCGCCGCGCTGACCGAAGAGGAGAGCGGCGCGTGACCGCCAGCGATCTGCAACCCGCCTTCCTGACCGCCGACCAGTGCCGCCAGTGGATGGCCGCGACGCCGCTGGGCAATTCGGTCCAGGCGTTGGCGCACCTGCTGCGCCAGTTGAACCTGCTCAATCGCAACAACGTCCATCCGGTGGAACGCCTGGCGATCCTCGAGGTCCTGCGCAAGCCGATCCTGCAGGCCCAGGAGGAAGGTGCCAAGCGCTTCCTCGGCAAGCCGCTGCCCTTGGTGCCGCCGGAACAGGCGGCCTTCGATTCCGCGCAAGCCGTCTGGCAGGGGCTGTTGAAGGGCTATGGGCGCTGCATCGAAGTCGAGATGGTGCATGCCGCAACCGGCAACCCGCGGCTGGCCCTGCTGTTCCAGCGCGCCTTGGCAACGCTCGCCGCGGCGCAGATCGACATCTACCGGGCTGGTTTCGAGCCGTCGGCCGAACACTGGCTGGCGTTGCACAAGCTCTTTGCGACCGCCGAGCATGCCGGCATCGTTGACACCGAAGTCGAGGATGCGGTCCGGCAGGGCAGGACGCCTTCTTCGCCGCGCGCCGTCTACGCCGAAGTCATGCTGCTTCATGCCACCAGCCCGCACGAGCTTTCCTCCCGCCACCTGGCCTGGGTGGCTCGCTGGGCGCGGCGCTGGGCGCGCAAGGTCCGGATCGTCGCCTCGACGCCGGCACTGGACGGCGAAACCGTACCGCTCAACATCGACCTCGCAGCCGGGCGGGCCGCCGGTTACCGGCTGGTCGAGGGCCCCAACGCCCGCTGGCTCGACACCAGCGAGGTCAGACGCAGCCTCAAGAAACGCCTCAGCCAGTTGGAAAAGGGCACACCACCTGCCGAGCTGCAGCTCGGCGAGGACTGCACCCAGCCCGCCTGCGGCCAGGTGCTCAAGCACGTCTATCAGCGCTGGTGCCGGGGCGGCATCAATCGCAAGCACGAGCGAACCGCCACCGACGCGACCTGTGCCGTCGTCATCGGGGTGGAAGGCATCTACTACCACCTGGCCGGCGAACAGCCGTTCCGGCAACCCGGCTACACCGACGACGAGGCACTGCGCCGCGAGCGGGACGAAATGGCCACCTTCGGCCGCATCGCGCCGCGCAGCCTGGGCGCGCTCGGCCAGCAGCAGAGCTTTCGCGCCGAGGACTGGAACGTCGTCGAGGAATGGCAGATGCTCGACGACTCTGCGACCGGCATCCATGCCGCCCACCCCCTGAGCGACATCCTCGAGCGCGTCAGCCAGCGCCAACTGGTTGCCGTGCGGCCGCCGGCGGCCGCTGCCTTCCTGATCGGCAACTTGCGCTGGACCATGGTCACCGGGGATGCCCGCCTGCATGTCGGCATCATGATCCTGCCCGGCCGGCCCGAGGCCATCGCCCTGCGGGCCGTCGAGTTGTCCGGCGTGCGCGAGCCTTATCGCCCGGGTTTCCTGCTGCCCGCGGTTCCGGCGGTCGGCTCGGCCGCCAGCATCATCACCCCGCCCGGAACCTTCCGTGCCGGACGCATGCTCGAGCTGTCCGGCGGCCCGTTGCCGCGGGTTCGCCTGACCCACCTGATCGACCGCGGCATCGATTTCGACCGCGTCGGCTTCGAACCGCTAGCCTGATTCCTGAGACAATCGTGCGATGAACCGTCCTGCCAGCCCACCTCCCGCCGAATCGCCCGAAGCGGCCCGCTACCGGGAAACGCTCGCCAGCCTGCCCGTCACCAACGTGCCGCTGGCCTGCGACGTACTCGAGCGGGTGCTGCGCATGATGCAGCAGAAGCCGCCGGCGGCCGGCGAGTACCTTGCGTTGCTGGAAACGGCCCGCGAACCCCTGGCTTTCCTCAACGACACCATTTCGGCACGCTATGCCGCCAAGCCCTTGCCGGCCACCGAGGCCGAAATCACCGCCTTTGCCCGCACGACGTCGCTCTGGCGCCTGATGGCCGACAGCTACGCCCGCGTGGCGCAGTTCGGCTCCGGCGTCCCGGAGATCCAGGCCCAACTAGCGCTGATCTGCCAGCGCTGTCTGCATTACACCGGCCAGGTGCTGATCGACCACTACCGGGCCCGGCGCGAAGTCGTGCCCGGCTTGTGGCTGGAACTGCACGGCTACTACGACACGGCCGACGAATGGGAACTGGCGACCGAAATCGTCGCCGATCCGCTGGGTGCCGCACCGGCCACGACCTGCGCCAGCACCTATGCAACGGTCCTGCTGGTCGGCCTGGCCAACCCGTCCGCACGCACGCCGCGCGAACTGGGCTGGATCATCCGCTGGGCGCAGTTGCTGGCGCCCAGCACGAAGGTGGCCCGTCCCGATGAAGAGGCGGGCGGACGCGGCTATGGCGTCGACCTCATGCAGGACAAGGGCTTGCTGCCGGTGGACCACCTGTCGGAAACGCACTCGGCGCGGTTGTTCGACACCTCCGCACTGGGCGGGATCGTGCAGAACCTGTTCGGGCGCCTGAAGGCCGGCGACACGCCGGCCGCTCTCGGACTCGGCGAGGATTGCTCGGCGCCGAACGCCTCGCGGCTGCTGCTGCAACTCTATCGTCCCTGGTGCCTGGCCGCCATGCCGCGGCGCTTTGAGCGCAACCGCGCTGCCGGGATGCTGCCGCTCGCCTATGGGCTGGAGTGCATCTACTTCCACATCACCGGCGGCGACTTCACCCAGCCGCAGCATGCGCGCATCTATTCGCGCATGGATGCCGACAAGCTGTGGACCTACCGCAACCAGATGGATCCGACGCAGCCGCTGCATGTGCGCGCCGCCGAGCTCGGCTATGCCCTCGATACCTGGGACATCGCCGACCAGTCGGTCAACGGTTTTCGCGTCGTCCGCAACGCCGCCGGCCCGCGCGTCGAACACGGCCAACTGCTGGCCCTGAAGCCGCCCGGTACCGACCAGTTCCTGCTCGGCCGCATCACCTGGCTGGTCGCCGAGAACAACGGCAAGCTCGAAGCCGGCATCCAGGTGCTGCCCGGCCCGGCCAAAGGCGTCGGCGTACGTCCGACCGGCCTGGGCGTGTCGCCCAACGAACAGTATGCGCGCGGCTTCTTCGTGCCGCCCGTGCCGGCGCTCAAGGAACCGATCTCGGTCATCGTCCCCAACGGCTGGCACCATCCGGATCGCGTCATCGAGATCTTCACCGAACGGCCGGTGCTCGCGCGCCTGGGCGAGCTGATTTCGCGCGGCCCGAACTTCGACCGCTGCGCCTTCAGCCTGGTGACCTAGGCAGCCGCGACCCGTCGCGCCGGCAGGCGGGCGGCGAAGCGGCTGCCCTCGCCGGGCTTGCTCTCGACGTGCAGGCGGCCGCCGTGCCGCTCCAGTACGTGCTTGACGATCGCCAGGCCGAGGCCGGTGCCGCCCGTCTCGCGCGAGCGGCCGCGATCGACACGATAGAAGCGCTCGGTGAGCCGGCCAATATGCTGCGGCTCGATGCCGATGCCGTTGTCGGCAACGGTGAAGACCGCCTCGCCATTGCTTTCACGCTGCCAGAGCAAGTCGATGCGGCCACCCGCCGGTGTATAGCGCACGGCATTCGAGGCCAGGTTGCCAAAGGCACTGCGCAATTCGCGCGGATTGCCGAGCAGCCCCGGCGGGCCGTTGTCGACCAGCACGATTTCGTGGCGGCCTGCCGACAGCACGACCGCTTCCTCGCGCACGTCGGCCAGCACCGCGGCCATGCTGACCTGCTCTTCCTGGGGCGGCGCGTCGGTCTCCAGCGCCGACAGCGTCAGCAGGTCCTCGATCAGGTGCCGCATGCGCGACGCCTGCTCGCCGGCCAGGGTCAGCAGGTGCTTGGCCTCATCCGGCGACAGGTCGCTCCAGCCGTCGCCCAGGGTGTCGATGAAGCCCGACACCACCGTCAACGGCGTCTTCAACTCGTGCGAGACATTGGCGACAAAGTCGCGGCGCATGGTCTCCAGGCGTTCGAATTGCGTCACGTCGCGCACCAGCAGCATCAGCCGGCCCTGCCCGAAGGGCACGGCCCGCACTTGCAGGCTCTGGCCGGGCATGCGCACCGAGCGGAGCAGGCGCGGCGTCGCGTAATCCTGCCCTTGCAGGTAAGCGACGAAGTTCGGTTCGCGGACGATGTTGATGACCGGCGCGCCCACATCGCGGCCGTTGTCGATGCCCAGCAGGTGCTCGGCCTGGCCGTTGGCCCATTCGATCACCAGTTGCCGGCCGAGGATCACGACGCCGTCCGGCATGGCCTGTGCCGCCTGGCGAAAGCGCTCGAGGGCTTCGTGGAGTTGTTCGCGCTGCTCCGCGGCGCCGCGCGCCCGCTGGTGCAGCGCGACAAAGGCGTCGCCCCAACGGCCACCGGCATCGGGTACCGGGGTACCGATCGGCTGGCGCGCCCAGCGGATCAGGCGCCGCAGTTGCATTCCGTCGCGCAGGACCACCGCGACCAGGACCAGCAAGAGCCCGGCGGCGATCCAGGGCAGTATGCCGGTCAAACCGCCTCCGCCGACAGCCGGTAGCCGCTGCCGCGCACAGTCTGGATGAGGCGCTCGAGCCCGGTCGGTTCAAGCGCGGCCCGCAGGCGGCGGACGTGGACGTCCACCGTTCTTTCTTCGACGAAGACGTGGTCGCCCCACACCTGATCCAGCAACTGGCTGCGGCTGTGCACGCGTTCCGGGTGGGTGATCAGGAAGTGCAGCAGGCGGAATTCAGTCGGGCCGACATTGACCGCCTGGCCGTCAGCAGTGACCCGATGGCTGACCGGATCGACCCGCAGGCCGCCGATCTCGACGGCGTCCTCGGTCGCCTCGGGCGCCCGACGCCGCAGGACGGCCTGGATGCGGGCCTGCAGTTCGCGCGGACTGAAGGGCTTGGTGATGTAGTCGTCGGCGCCGGTTTCCAGGCCTTGCACCTTGTCGCGCTCGTCGCCGCGCGCGGTAAGCATGATGATGGGCACGCCGCGCGTGCGTGCGTCGCCGCGCAGGCGGCGCGCCAACTCCAGCCCGCTCATGCCCGGCAGCATCCAGTCGAGCAGGATCAGGTCGGGCAACGCTTCGTTGATCTTGCGCTGGGCCGACTCCGCATCGAGGGCGCCGACCACTTCGTGCCCGGCGCGCTTCAGGTTCACGGCGATCAGGGTCTGGATCGCGGGTTCATCTTCGACAACGAGTATCGTGGCAGCCATATGGGTAGCAGGGGGTTGAAACCTATCAGGACGCCCTGAGTCTATTGCCGTTGGATGACAGAATTGTGACCTGGCTTTATTGCGGTCCCGATTCCGCCGCTGCGCTATGATAGGCGCCCCAACGAGTTTCGCTCAAATCCCTTTAAGAATCATGGCCGGCCTGGACAAACACACACCGATCCCGACGGAGATCAAGTTGCACCAGCAGTCGAAGCTGATGGAGGTCAGTTTCGCCGATGGCGCCAACTTCAAGCTCCCCTTCGAGTACCTGCGCGTCTACTCGCCTTCGGCCGAAGTGCGCGGCCACGGCCCCGGCCAGGAAACGCTGCAATCCGGCAAGCGCAATGTCGATATCACCGCCGTCGAGGCGGTAGGCAACTACGCCATCAAGCCGAGCTTTTCCGACGGCCACGATAGCGGCATCTACTCCTGGGACCTGCTCTACGACCTGGGCCTCAACTATGAGTCCAACTGGCAGACCTACCTGATCCGCCTCGACGCCGCGGGCGAGAACCGCGACGTCGATTCATCCAAGAAGCCGCCCAAGTCCCCCGCGGGCGGCGGTTGCGGCAAGCACTGACCATGAGCGATACCCATTTCGGCTACGAGACCGTCAAGGAGACGGAAAAGGCCAAGCGCGTCGAAGGCGTCTTCTCTTCGGTCGCGCAGAAGTACGACATCATGAACGACCTGATGTCGGCCGGCCTGCACCGCCTCTGGAAGGCGTTTACCATCCAGGTTTCCGCCGTGCGGACCGGCGACCGCGTGCTCGACGTCGCGGGCGGCACGGCCGACCTTTCCCTGGCTTTCGCGAAGCGCGTCGGCCCGACCGGCGAGGTCTGGCTCACCGACATCAACAACGCCATGCTGGCGCGCGGCCGCGACCGACTGCTCGACGAAGGCGTACTCGGCCCGGTCGCCCAGTGCGACGGGGAGAAGCTGCCCTTTCCGGACAAGCATTTCGACATCGTCACCGTCGCTTTCGGCCTGCGCAACATGACGCACAAGGATCGGGCCATCGCCGAGATGCGCCGCGTGCTGCGGCCCGGCGGGCGCCTTCTGGTGCTGGAATTCTCGAAGGTCTGGGAGCCGCTGTCGCCCATCTACGACCTCTATTCGTTCAAGGTGCTGCCCTGGCTGGGCAGCAAGATCGCCGGCGATGCCGACAGTTACCGCTACCTTGCCGAGTCGATCCGCATGCATCCCGACCAGGAGACATTGAAAGGCATGATGGAACAGGCGGGTCTCGAAAAGGTCGAATATTTCAATCTCACCGCCGGGGTGGTTGCCCTGCACCGCGGCTACAAGCTGTAACCCTCGGAGGAACACCCGCATGAAGAAGTTGCTCACTATCGCTGTCGCCGCATTCATCGGTCTCGGCATGCTGGCCCAAGACGCAGAGGCCAGGCGCCTCGGCGGCGGCGGTTCGTTCGGCATGAGCCGCAGTACCGCCCCGGTGCAGAAGGCCGCCCCGGCTCCGACCACGCCGACCAATGCGGCGGCGGCCCCGGCAGCCGGCACTGCGGCCGCGCCCGCGGCGGCGGCCAAGCCTGCCGGCGCCAGCCGCTGGCTGGGTCCGATCGCCGGCCTCGCCGCGGGACTTGGCATTGCCGCCCTGCTCTCCCACTTCGGCTTGGGCGAAGGCGTCGCCAACTTCCTGATGATCATGCTGCTGGTGATGGCCGCGGTATTCGTCTTCCGCCTGCTGTTCCGGAAAAGTCAGCCGTCGCAGCACGCGTCGCTGGCCGGCGCAGGGGGCGCGCCGATGCGCTTCGAGCCGGTTGACGCCCCGGTAGGCTCGGCCGACACGCCCGCGATCGCCAATGTGCCCGCCGACTTCGACACCGAAGGCTTCCTGCGCCAGGCCAAGCTGAGCTTCATCCGCCTGCAGGCCGCCAACGACTCCGGCAACCTCGACGACCTCAAGCAATTCCTGGCGCCCGAAGTGTTCGCCGAAGTCCAGTTGCAAATGGGCGAGCGCGGCAAGGGCAAGCAGGAGACCGACGTCCAGCACCTCGACGCCGACCTGCTCGAGGTCGTGACCGAGGGCAACCAGCACATCGCCAGCGTCCGCTTCGCCGGCACCATCCGCGAGGACAACGGTGCCCCGGCGCCCTTCGCGGAAGTCTGGCACCTCGTCAAGCCGGTCTCGGGCGAACGCGGCTGGCAGGTCGCCGGCATCCAGCAGATCCAGTGATCGACGGCCTGATCCGCGGCGCGCTCAACCACCTGCTCGGGCAGGCCGAGTGGGCGCGCCGGCAGTTGCAGGCTTTCGCGGGCCGCCAGGCCCGCTTCGACATGCCGCCCTGGCAACTGGCGTTCGCGGTGACCGCGGACGGCCTGTTCGAGCCGGTCGGCGAAGGCGACATCGACGTCATCGTCGCGCTGCCGGCGGACACGCCCTTCGTCGCGCTGCAGGGCATCGAGCGCGCCATGGCCGGCGCCCACGTCACCGGCAACGCCGAGTTCGCCACCGCCCTTTCCTTCGTGCTCAAGAACCTGCGCTGGGATGCCGAGGAGGATGTCTCGCGGGTCGTCGGTGACGTCGCCGCCCATCGCCTGGTCGGCGTGGCGTCGCGGCTGACTTCCTGGCAGCAGGACGCCGCCCGCAATGTCGTCGAGAACCTCGCCGAATATCTGGGCGAAGAGTCCAATCTGCTGGTCCCGGCGCGCGAGCTTGCCAAGTTCCGCGAGGAACTGGCAGACTTCAGCCAACGACTCGAAAAACTCGAAGCCCGCGCCAGGACGCTGGCCTGATTTCGCCCTCGCACCGCCCACAACCAAGGAGGAAACACCCATGCTGCGCAAGACAGCTCTTACGCTCGCCCTCGCCTGCGCGCTTCCCGCGCTGGCCGCCGAAGACACCCTGCTCGTCGAGGCCCGTTCCGTCGCCACCGCCATCCCGCCCAAGCTGCTCGAGGTACTGGCAGAGGAAATCGCCAAGGGCGGTCCGGAAAACGCCATCGGCGTCTGCCGCGAGAAGGCCCCGGCCATGGCCAAGGCAGCTTCGGAAAAGTCAGGCTGGGCGATACGCCGCGTCAGCCTGAAGAATCGCAACGCCAAGGCCGTGCCCGATGCCTGGGAAAAGGCGGTCCTGGAGGACTTCGACCGCCGCGTCGCCGCCGGCGAGAAGCCGGCCACGCTGGAAAAGGGCGAGGCGGTGACGGTCGACGGCAAGCCGATGTACCGCTACATGAAGGCGCTGCCGACTCAGGAACTCTGCGTCCAGTGCCACGGCACCTCGGACAAGGTGTCGCCCGCCGTCCAGGCCAGGCTCAGGGAACTCTACCCGGACGACAAGGCTACCGGCTTCAACGTCGGCGCCATCCGCGGCGCCATCACCATCAAGAAGCCGCTGTAAGGACCGGCTCAGCCGCCGCCCAGCGCCTTGTAGAGCTGGGCCGCCGTGGTCAGCCCGGCGCGGCGGGTCGCCACGACCGACTGTTGGGCAGCGAACAGTTCGCGCTGGGCGTCCAGCACTTCCAGATAGCTGCTGATGCCGGCTTCGTAACGGGCGTCGGCGATGCGCTTGCGCTCTGCCTGCGCCTTCTCGGCCGCTTCCAGCGCCGACAGTTGCGTCGTCAGCTTGTCGCGCGCGGCGAGCAGGTCGGCGACCTCGCGGAAGGCCTGTTGCAGGGTCTTTTCGTACTCGGCAACCGCGACCACCTTGCGCGCCGCCGCGACGTCGGTATTGGCCGCCGCGCGGCCGAAGTCGAACAGCGGCAGCCGCAGGGCAGGCTGGAAACTCCAGGCATCGCTGCCGTTGTCGAACAGGCCCGCCAGGGAGCGGCTGGCGGTGCCGAACGCGCCCGTCAGCGAAATGCGGGGCAGGAAGGCGGCGCGCGCCGCGCCGATGTTGGCGTTGGCGGCCAGCAGCCTCTGCTCCGCGGCGAGCACGTCCGGGCGCTGCACCAGCACTTCCGACGGCAGGCCGGCGGCGAGGTCGGCGACCACACCCTGCTCGGCGAGCTTCTGGTCGACCACGACCTTGTCGAACGGCTTACCGACCAGCAGGACGAGGGCGTTGGCGGCCGCGGCCCGCTGGCGTTCGAGGTTGGCCAGTTCCGCCCGGGCTGAATGATAGGCGCCGTCGGCGGCGAGGAAGTCCAGGTCGCCGGCAATGCCCACCTCGCGCCGCCGGGAGATCAACTTGCGTGTTTCCTCGCGGCTCATCAGGGTTTCGCCGGCGAGCGCGGTCCGCTCGTTCATTTCCAGCAGCACGAACCAGGCGTTGGCAACCTCGGCAACCAGCGACAGCCGGAAGGCGCGCTGCGCCTCCTCGGTCGCGAGGTAGCTGGCCTTCGCGGCCTCGGCGAGGCTGGCAACCCGGCCCCAGAAGTCGAGCTCGAAAGTCACCAGCGAAACGGCGACGTCATAGCGCTGCGCGGTCAGCGCGCTGCCCGTGCTCGAGAGATCGGCCGGCGTGCGCGACGCCGCGCGGCCCGCGGTCAGGTCGAGGTTCGGCAGCCGGTCGGCGCGCGTGACGCCGTAGAGGCCGCGCGCTTCCGCCACGCGCGCCACCGCAATGCGCAGGTCGCGGTTGTGCTCCAGCGCGGCGGCGATGAGGGCCTGCAGTTGCGGGTCCGGAAAGTAGGCGTGCCAGTCGAGATTGGCGGCAGCGCGGCCGCCCGGCGCGGCATCGTCGGGCCAGGCCGCCGCCACCGGTGCGGCCGGACGCTCGTAGCTGGGCGCCAGCGAGCAGCCGGCGGCCAGGACCGCGCCGAACAGTGCGATGCGCTTACGCATGATGGTCGCCCTCCGAGATCTGTGGCTTGCCGGGGAAGATGCGGCGCACCACGATGAAGAACACCGGCACCAGGAACACGGCCAGCAGGGTAGCCGTGACCATGCCGCCGATGACGCCGGTGCCGATGGCATGGCGGCTCTGGGCGCCGGCGCCGGTCGAAATCGCCAGCGGCAGCACGCCGAGGATGAAGGCCAGCGAGGTCATGACGATGGGCCGGATCCGCAGGCGGCAGGCTTCCATGGTGGCCTCGGCGAGGCCCATGCCCTTCTCGTGCAGGGTGCGCGCGAACTCGATGATCAGGATGGCGTTCTTCGACGACAGGCCGATGATGGCGATCAGGCCGACCTTGAAGAAGACGTCGTTGGGCAGGCCGCGCAGGGTCACGGCCAGCACCGCGCCCAGTATGCCCAGCGGGACCACCAGGATCACCGCGAAGGGGATCGACCAGCTTTCATACAAGGCCGCCAATGCCAGGAAGACGACCAGCAGCGAGACGGCGTAGAGGAAGGGTGCCTGCGAACCCGATAGGCGTTCCTCGTACGAGGTGCCCGACCAGTCGAAGCCGATGCCCGGCGGCAGCTTGGCCGCGATCTCCTCCATGGCCGCCATCGCCTCGCCGGTGCTGCGGCCCTTGGCCGCGCTGCCCGCGATTTTCATCGAGGGGTTGCCGTTGTAGCGGTCCAGCTTGGGCAGACCGACCTGCCACTGCAGCCTGGCGATCTCCGCCAGCGGCACCATTTCACCGCGCGTGTTGCGCACCGGCAGGCGCAGCAGGTCTTCCGGCCGCGTGCGCAGGTTCGGCTCGGCCTGCATCTGCACGCGCAGGATGCGGCCCTGGCGTACGAAGTCGTTGATGTAGGCAACGCCCAGCACCGATTGCAGGGTATCGTTGAGGTCGCCCAGGTCGACGGACAGGGCGCGTGCCTTGGTTCGGTCGATGTCGATCAGCAGTTGGGGGCTGGGCTCCTGACCTTCCGGGCGCACGCCGGTGAGCATCGGATTCTGCGCCGCCATGCCGAGCGCCATGTTGCGCGCCTCCATCAGCTTGTCGCGGCCCAGGCCCGCGCGGTCCTGGAGCCGGAAGTCGAAGCCGCCGGCGACACCGAGTTCGGGGATCGGCGGCACGTTGGTGGCGAAGGCGAACGCCTGCTTGAGGCCGAACAGCATCATGTTGGCCCGGCCGACGATGGCACCGATGGCGCTCTGCTCGCCGGGCCGCTCGTCCCAGTCCTTCAGGCGGGTGAAGACCAGGGCTGCGTTCTGGCCCCGGCCGAGGAACGAGAAGCCGACCACGCCGATGGCGTGGGCGACCTCGGGCTGCTGGAGATAGTGGTCCTCCACCTTCTTGACGATCTCGAGGGTCCGTTCCTGGGTGGCGCCCGGCGGCAGTTGGACCATGCTGATGAAGTAGCCCTGGTCCTCCTCGGGCAGGAAGCTGCCGGGCAGGCGCATGAACAACCAGGCGACGCCGAGCAGGATGGCGCCATAGACGACCAGCCAACGGCGCGGCCGCGAGATCATGTGCGCGACGCCGGTCTGGTAGCCCCTGATGCTGGCGCCGAAGACGCGGTTGAAGAGGCCGAAGAAGCCGGTGGTCGGCAGCAGTTCCTTGCCCGGCGTGTGCTTGAGCAGCGTCGCGCACATGGCCGGCGTCAGGGTCAGCGCCATCAGGGCCGAGAAGACCATGGTCAGCACCAGGGTCACCGCGAACTGGCGATAGATGGCACCGACCGAGCCGCCGAAGAAGGCCATGGGCACGAACACGGCGCACAGCACCAGGGTGATGCCGATCACCGCCGCGTAGATCTGGTTCATCGCCTTGATGGTGGCGTCGCGCGGCGGCAGGCCTTCGGTGGTCATGATGCGCTCGACGTTCTCCACCACGACGATGGCATCGTCCACGACGATGCCGATCGCCAGCACCATCGCGAACAGCGTCAGCACGTTGATCGAGAAGCCGAAGGCGTAGAGGCCGGACAGCGCGCCCATCAGGGCGACGGGCACCACAACCGCCGGCACGATGGTCACGCGCAGGTTTTCCAGGAACAGATACATCACCAGGAAGACCAGGACCATCGCCTCGGCCAGCGTCTTGACCACTTCGGTGATCGAGATCTCGACGAAACGGCTGGTGTCGTAGGGAATCTCCCAGGCAAAGCCCTTGGGGAAGTACTTCTCCAGCTCCGCCATGCGCGCCTTGACGGCCTTGGCCACGTCCAGGGCGTTGCCACCGGGCGCAACGCGCACGGCAATGGCGGCGGTCGGCTGGCCGTCGATGCGGGCGAAGATGTTGTAGTCCTGGGCGCCAAGCTCGACGCGCGCGATGTCCTTGACGCGCACCGTCGAGCCGTCCGGCTGGGCGCGGACGATGACGTCGCCGAATTCCTCGGGGGTCTGGAGGCGGCCGCGCGTGACGATGACGGCGTTGAGCTCCTGGCCGGCGGCTGCCGGCACCTGGCCCAGCTCGCCGGTGGCGAGCTGGACGTTCTGGGCACGCACGGCGCGGACCACGTCGTTGGGCGCCAGGTTGTAGGCGTGCAGCTTCTCCGGCTTGAGCCAGAGCCGCATGGAGTATTCGGTGCCGAACAGGATGGCCTCGCCGACGCCCTTGACGCGCCGGATCGGGTCGAGCACGTTGGCCGCCGCATAGCTGCCCAGGGCGACGTTGTTGTGACTCTTGTCCGGCGAGTAGAGGGCGATGAACAGCAGGTAGTTGCGCTGCGGCTTGGTCACCGGCACGCCCAGGCGGCGCACGTCCTCGGGCAGACGCGCCTCGATCCGCTTATAGCGGTTCTGGGCCTCCACCGACGCGGTGTCGATGTCGGTGCCCGGTTCGAAAGTCAGCGTCAGCGTGGCCGTACCGAGCTCGGAGGATGCCTCCATGTACAGGAGATGCTCGATGCCGTTCATCTCCTGTTCGATCAGCGCCGTCACCGTGTCCTCGATCACTTGCGCCGAGGCGCCCGGGTAGGTGATGTTGAAAGCGATGGCGGGGGGCGCAACCGTCGGATACTGGGAGACCGGCAGGTTCTTCAGCGCGAGGCTGCCGGCCAGGACGATGACGATGGCGATGACCCAGGCGAAGATGGGTCGGTCGATGAAGAAGCGCGGCAACATGGCTTACTTACCGGCGCCGATTTCGACGGCCTTGACCGGCGATCCCGGCCGCGCCTTCTGCAGGCCGTTCACGATCACCTTGTCGCCCGGTTTCAGGCCTTCGTTGACGATCCAGTCGGCGCCGGCCATGCCGCCCACTTTGACCGGCCGCGGCGTGACCTTGCCTTCGGCGTCCACCGTCATCACCGACTGTCCCTGGGGACTCATCATGATCGCGCGCTGCGGCACCTTGATCGCCGAGTCGATGTCGGCCTCGGGGAAGCGGATGCGGACGAAGGTGCCGGGCAGCAATTCGCGCTTCGGGTTCGGGAACTCGGCGCGCATCTGCACCGAGCCGGTGTTCGGATCGACCGCCAGGTCGGCAAAAGTCAGCCGTCCCGCTACGCCATACGTGCTGCCGTCTTCGAGCAGCAGTTCAACCTTGGCGCCGCCGGCGCGCTTCAGGCGCCCCGCCTTGACGGCCTGCTGCAGGCGCAGCAGATCGGCATTCGATTGCGTGAAGTTGGCGTAGATCGGGTCGAGCTGTTCGATGGTCGCCAGCAGCGTCGCGTCGCCCTTGCCGACCAGCGCGCCCTCGGTCACCAGGGCGCGGCCGATGCGGCCGGAGATCGGCGCCGGCACGGTGGCGTTTTCGAGGTCGAGGCGTGCCTTGGCCAGCGCCGCTTCGGCCTGCTTCAGCTTGGCCTCGGCGAGGTCGAATTCCTGGCGGCTGACCGCCTTCATCTCGAGCAGGGGCCGGTAGCGCTCGACGGTCTGGCGGGCCACCTGGACATCTGCCTCGGCGGCAGCGGCGGCGGCTTGATAGGTCCGGGCGTCGAGATGGAAGAGCGAAGTTCCGGCGGCAACATCCGAGCCCTCGGTGAACAAGCGCTTCTCGACAACGCCCTCGACGCGAGCACGCACTTGCGCCGTACGTACGGCCTGGAGCCGGCCCGGCAGTTCGCGCGTCAGCGTCGCGCTGCCGGCGGCGATGGTGAGCACCTCGACTTCGGGCGGCGGCGGGGCGGCGCCCGGGCCGCCGGCCATGCCGCCGGGACCTTGTGACTGACCTTGGC
Source organism: Rhodocyclales bacterium (assembly GCA_016235765.1). Taxonomy (GTDB): domain Bacteria; phylum Pseudomonadota; class Gammaproteobacteria; order Burkholderiales; family Rhodocyclaceae; genus Fen-999. The sequence continues at coordinate 50,065 of JACRIZ010000003.1, forward strand.
TGCAGGCCGCCAGTGCGGCGGCGATCACGATGCTGAGTGTCGGGGTGCGGAGGTTCATGTTGTTGTTCCTCATTGGGGCTGGTAGGCCCGCAGAAAGCAGGCAACGATGCGTTCGACCTTCTCCGGGTCGGCATCGGGATTGAGGTCGCCCGCCAGCAGGCCGCGGGTGCGATCAAGGTTGATGAGCATGCCGTTCAGCATTTCGGCGGCGAACATCGGGTCGCCACGGCGCAGTTCGCCCCGGTCCATGGCGCTGGCCAGGAAATCTGCCAGACGGCTCACGGTCTCGAGCGGACCCTGGCGCCAGACGATGCGGGCGAGTTCGGGCAGGCGGGAAAGATCCGCGATTGCGGTGCGGTACCACTCCAGGCCCTCGGGGCTGAGCAGCTTCTTGCGCAGCGCGAGGCTGAAGGCGATCAGCCGGTCGTGCACGTCGCCGGGGGCGTCGTCCAGTTCGACGACGATGTCCCGTACGCCCAGCCGGATAGTCTCCTCGAACAAGGCTTCCTTGGTCGGGAAGTGGTTGTAGAAGGTCTGCTTGGCCACCCCGGCGGCGGCGGCGATACGATCCACGCTGGCGCCGCGGAAGCCGTCCCGGCAGAACTCCTGGCGCGCCGCTTCGATGAGGCGGCGTCGGCAGTCCGATTCCGGTGCGGGCGAGGGATGAGTAGGGACTGGGGTCGACATAGACTGTGTAGTCTACTCGGGCATCCAGAAAAAGAAAAGGCGGCCGAAGCCGCCTTTTTGTAACCGCTGGTTACTTCGTCAGTGCGTCGTCTTGCGCAGCTTCTGGATCGCCGCCAGTTGCGCCACGGCCTCGGCCAATTCGGCCTGGGCGCGCGCATAGTCGAGCTCGGATTCCTTGTTCGCCATGCTCTCTTCGGCCTTGCGCTTGGCGTCGAGTGCCTTGGCTTCGTCGAGATCCTTGCCGCGGATCGCCGTGTCGGCCAGAACGGTCACCAGACCCGGCTGCACTTCCAGCAGGCCGCCGGCAACGAAGATCAGCTCCTCCTGGGCCTGGCCCTGGATCTTCAGGCGCACGGCGCCCGGCTTGATGCGCGTCATCAACGGCATGTGGCCGGGCAGGATGCCCAGTTCGCCCGCTTCGCCCGGCAGGACGACGAACTCCACCAGGCCGGAGAAGATGGACTCTTCTGCGCTGACGACGTCGACGTGGATGGTCATTGCCATGATGGCTGTCCCTTGTGTGCGTGGCTTACTGAAGCGTCTTGGCCTTCTCGAAGGCCTCCTCGATGCCGCCGACCATGTAGAAGGCCTGTTCGGGGAGGCTGTCGCACTCGCCTTCGGCGATCATCTTGAAGCCCTTGATGGTGTCCTTGAGCGTGACGTACTTGCCCGGCGAGCCGGTGAACACTTCGGCGACGTGGAACGGCTGCGACAGGAAGCGCTGGATCTTCCGCGCACGGGACACGGCCAGCTTGTCCTCGGGCGACAGTTCGTCCATGCCGAGAATGGCGATGATGTCGCGCAATTCCTTGTAACGCTGCAGCGTCGATTGCACCTTACGGGCCGTTTGATAGTGCTCTTCGCCGACGACCAGCGGGTCGAGCTGGCGCGAGGTGGAGTCGAGCGGGTCGACCGCGGGGTAGATACCCAGCGCGGCGATGTCGCGCGACAGCACGACGGTGGAGTCCAAGTGGCCGAAGGTCGTCGCGGGCGACGGGTCGGTCAAGTCGTCCGCCGGCACATACACGGCCTGGATGGAGGTGATCGAGCCGACCTTGGTCGAGGTGATCCGCTCCTGCAGGCGGCCCATTTCGTCGGCCAGCGTCGGCTGGTAGCCCACCGCGGAAGGCATCCGGCCCAGCAGCGCCGAGACTTCGGTACCGGCCAGCGTGTAGCGGTAGATGTTGTCCACGAAGAACAGGATGTCGCGGCCTTCGTCGCGGAAGCGCTCGGCCATGGTCAGGCCGGTCAAGGCGACGCGCAGGCGGTTACCGGGCGGCTCGTTCATCTGGCCGAACACCATGGCCACCTTGGAGTTGGCCAGGTTGTCCTGGTCGATAACCTTGGCATCCGACATTTCATGGTAGAAGTCGTTGCCCTCGCGGGTGCGCTCGCCGACGCCCGCGAACACGGACAGGCCGGAGTGCTGCTTGGCGATGTTGTTGATCAGCTCCAGCATGTTCACGGTCTTGCCGACGCCGGCGCCGCCGAACAGGCCGACCTTGCCGCCCTTGGCGAACGGGCAGACCAGGTCGATGACCTTGATGCCGGTTTCCAGCAGCTCGGTGGCGGGCGACAGATCCTCGAACTTCGGGGCCTTGGCGTGGATCGGACGACGCTCGTCCGATTGCACCGGACCGCGCTCGTCGATCGGGCGACCCAGCACGTCCATGACGCGGCCGAGGGTGCCGTTGCCAACCGGCACGGAGATGGCAGCGCCGGTGCCCTTGACCTTCATGCCGCGGCGCAAGCCATCGGAAGAACCCATGGCGATGGTCCGGACGATGCCGTCGCCGAGCTGCTGCTGCACTTCGAAGGTCAGGCCGGTTTCGGCCATGCCACCCGCCGGCTCGTCGAGCACCAGCGCGTCATAGACTTTGGGCATGCCATCGCGGGCGAACTTGATGTCCACCACGGCGCCGATGCACTGAACAATGTTTCCTTGACTCATGATTACCCCGCAATGGCAGCAGCGCCGCCGACAATTTCAGAAATTTCCTTGGTGATCGCCGCCTGGCGGGCCTTGTTGTAGACCAGCTGGAGTTCCTTGATGACCGTGCCGGCGTTGTCGGTGGCGGACTTCATCGCCACCATGCGCGCCGATTGCTCCGACGCCATGTTCTCGGCCACGCCCTGGTAGATCAGGGCCTCGACGTAGCGGATCAGCAGGTCGTCGATGACGACGCGCGCTTCCGGTTCGTAGAGGTAGTCCCAATGGCCTTCCGGCGTGCCCAGGCGCTCGCCGGTGAGAGGCAGCAACTGTTCGACCACCGGCTCCTGCTTCATGGTGTTGATGAAGCGGGTGTAGGCGATGTACACCACGTCCAGCTCGCCGGCCTGCACCGCGTCGATCATTACCTTCACCGGGCCGATCAGCTTTTCCAGGTGCGGCGTGTCACCGAGGTGGGTGGCTTCCGAAACGACCTTGGCCCCCAGGCGCTGCATGAAGCCCAGCCCTTTGTTGCCGATCGAGGTGACGCGAATCTCGCTGGCACCGGCGGTTTCCCAATCGCGCATGGCATTGAGCGCCATCCGCAGAATGTTGGTGTTGAGGCCACCGCACAGACCCTTGTCGGTGGTGACCAGGATCAGACCGATGCGCTTCGCCTTGGCGGCGTCCTGCGACGACTGACTTTTCGCCAGGAAGGGGTGACGGTAATCACTCAAGGTCGCCGCGGCGAGGTTCGCCGCCAGGCGGCGGATCTTCTCGGAGTACGGACGGGCAGCACGCATGCGATCCTGCGCCTTGCGCATTTTCGATGCAGCCACCATCTCCATGGCCTTGGTGATCTTCTTGGTGTTCTGGAACGAAGCGATCTTCGTCCGAATCTCTTTGCCGCCAGCCATAATCTTCTCCGATTAGGCCCAGTTCTTCTTGAACTCGGTCACCGCCGCCGCCAACTGCGCTTCGCCGTCCTTGTCGAGGTCCTTGGTGGACTCGATCTTGTCCATGAACGCGCTGTGGCTCGCCTTCATGTACTTGTGCAGGTCGGCTTCGAATTGCAGCAGCTTCGGCACGTCGACGTCGTCGAAGTAGCCCTGGTTGATCGCGAACAGCGAGACGGCCATTTCCGCCACCGACAGCGGCGCATACTGCGCCTGCTTCATCAGCTCGGTGACGCGGCGACCGCGCTCCAGCTGCCGGCGGGTGGCATCGTCGAGGTCGGACGCGAACTGGGCGAAGGCCGCAAGTTCGCGGTACTGGGCCAGGGCCAGACGCACGCCGCCGCCAAGCTTCTTGATGACCTTGGTCTGCGCCGCACCGCCGACCCGCGACACCGAAATACCGGCATTGATGGCGGGACGGATACCGGCGTTGAACAGGCTGGTCTCGAGGAAAATCTGGCCGTCGGTGATCGAGATGACGTTGGTCGGCACGAAGGCGGACACGTCGCCCGCTTGCGTTTCGATCACAGGCAGCGCGGTCAGCGACCCGGTCTTGCCCTTGACGGCGCCATTCGTGCAACGCTCGACATACTCTTCGTTGACGCGCGCGGCGCGCTCGAGCAGACGCGAGTGCAGATAGAACACGTCGCCCGGGTAGGCTTCGCGGCCCGGCGGCCGGCGCAGCAACAGGGAGATCTGGCGATAGGCCCAGGCCTGCTTGGTCAAGTCGTCGTAAATGATCAGGGCGTCCTGGCCGCGATCGCGGAAGTACTCGCCCATGGTGCAGCCGGAGTACGGGGCGATGAACTGCTGGGCGGCCGAATCGGAGGCCGAGGCGGCCACGACGATGGTGTAAGCCATGGCGCCGTGCTCTTCGAGCTTCTTGACCACGTTCATGATCGACGAGGCCTTCTGGCCGACGGCGACGTAGATGCAGAACAGGTCCTTGCCCTTCTGGTTGATGATCGTGTCGATCGCCACCGCGGTCTTGCCGGTCTGGCGGTCGCCGATGATCAGCTCACGCTGGC